>NZ_JALRMO010000001.1:6115000-6457500 GCF_023276405.1 Paenibacillus hamazuiensis | reverse complement strand
AGTGACTCTGCGCCGAAAATGTAACGGGGCTAAACACACCACCGAAGCTATGGGTCCAGTAATGGGCAGTAGGGGAGCGTTGTATACGGGTAGAAGCTTGACTGTAAGGACAGGTGGACTGTATACAAGTGAGAATGCCGGTATGAGTAACGAAAAGATGGGTGAGAATCCCATCCGCCGAAAGCCTAAGGGTTCCTGAGGAAGGTTCGTCCGCTCAGGGTTAGTCGGGACCTAAGGCGAGGCCGAAAGGCGTAGTCGAAGGACAACAGGTCGAAATTCCTGTACCACCGTGAACCGTTATGAGCAATGGGGTGACGCAGAAGGGTAGTGACGCGGACTGATGGATGTCCGTCCAAGCAGTAAGGCTGGTGCGTAGGCAAATCCGCGCATCGATAAGGCTGAGCTGTGATGGGGAGGGAAACTTCGGGAGTACCGAAGGTCATGATCTCAAGCTGCCAAGAAAAGCCTCTAGCCAGGGAGAAGGTGCCCGTACCGCAAACCGACACAGGTAGGCGAGAAGAGAATTCTAAGGCGCGCGGAAGAACTCTCGTTAAGGAACTCGGCAAAATGACCCCGTAACTTCGGGAGAAGGGGTGCCCCGGTAAGGTGAATAGCCGGAGGGGGCCGCAGTGAAAAGGCCCAAGCGACTGTTTAGCAAAAACACAGGTCTGTGCGAAGCCGCAAGGCGAAGTATACGGGCTGACGCCTGCCCGGTGCTGGAAGGTTAAGGGGAGCGGTAAGGTGCAAACCGAAGCTGTGAACCGAAGCCCCAGTAAACGGCGGCCGTAACTATAACGGTCCTAAGGTAGCGAAATTCCTTGTCAGGTAAATTCTGACCCGCACGAATGGCGTAACGACTTGGGCGCTGTCTCGACGAGAGATCCGGTGAAATTTTAATACCTGTGAAGATGCAGGTTACCCGCGACAAGACGGAAAGACCCCATGGAGCTTTACTGCAGCTTGATATTGGACTTTGGTACGATCTGTACAGGATAGGTGGGAGCCTTTGAAGCATGAGCGCCAGCTTGTGTGGAGGCGACGTTGGGATACCACCCTGATCGTATCGGAGTTCTAACCTGGTACCCTAAGCGGGTATGGGGACAGTGTCAGGTGGGCAGTTTGACTGGGGCGGTCGCCTCCTAAAGAGTAACGGAGGCGCCCCAAGGTTCCCTCAGAATGGTTGGAAATCATTCGAAGAGTGCAAAGGCAGAAGGGAGCTTGACTGCGAGACAAACAGGTCGAGCAGGGACGAAAGTCGGGCTTAGTGATCCGGTGGTACCGAATGGAAGGGCCATCGCTCAACGGATAAAAGCTACCCTGGGGATAACAGGCTTATCTCCCCCAAGAGTCCACATCGACGGGGAGGTTTGGCACCTCGATGTCGGCTCATCGCATCCTGGGGCTGAAGTAGGTCCCAAGGGTTGGGCTGTTCGCCCATTAAAGCGGTACGCGAGCTGGGTTCAGAACGTCGTGAGACAGTTCGGTCCCTATCTGTCGCGGGCGTAGGAAATTTGAGAGGAGCTGTCCTTAGTACGAGAGGACCGGGATGGACGTACCGCTGGTGTACCAGTTGTCTCGCCAGAGGCACGGCTGGATAGCCAAGTACGGAAGGGATAAGCGCTGAAAGCATCTAAGCGTGAAGCCCCCCTCAAGATGAGATTTCCCAGTATGTAAGACCCCTTGTAGACGACGAGGTAGATAGGTTCGGGGTGGAAGCGCGGTAACGTGTGGAGCTGACGAATACTAATCGGTCGAGGGCTTAACCAAATTGCCCCACAAAGTGAAGCAAATGCTTCGGAGCCTATTCCGAGTACTTTGCGGGGACCTAAAAGGATAAATTCTAAAGCGTAACTTGAAGTGATTCGCATCTAGTTTTCAGGGAGCAAGATGCTTCCGAAGCGAGTTTTGTTTAAGACAAAACTCATGTTTGGTGACGATGGCGGAGGGGAACCACGCGTACCCATCCCGAACACGACCGTTAAGCCCTCCAGCGCCGATGGTACTTAGACCGCAGGGTCTTGGGAGAGTAGGACGTCGCCAAGCAGCCCAAAGCACGTTCGACCTTCGCAGGTCGAGTACATGCAAGAGTCGAACGTTGCAAAAAGGCAGTGATATTCCCTGATAGCTCAGTCGGTAGAGCACTCGACTGTTAATCGAGTTGTCACAGGTTCGAGTCCTGTTCGGGGAGCCATGCTTCCATAGCTCAGTAGGTAGAGTGCATCCATGGTAAGGATGAGGTCACCGGTTCGATCCCGGTTGGAAGCTCCATTTCGGCCCGTTGGTCAAGGGGTTAAGACACCTCCCTTTCACGGAGGTAACAGGGGTTCGAATCCCCTACGGGTCATACATCCCCGCGAAGCGGCGATAATTTATCGCCTGCCTTCCGGGGAAAATAATTTTTATAAGCGGAGGCTTAGCTCAGCTGGGAGAGCATCTGCCTTACAAGCAGAGGGTCGGCGGTTCGATCCCGTCAGCCTCCACCATATGCCGCTGTAGCTCAATTGGTAGAGCAACTGACTTGTAATCAGTAGGTTGGGGGTTCAAGTCCTCTCGGCGGCACCAGTCGTTGATGGGGATTAGCCAAGCGGTAAGGCAACGGACTTTGACTCCGTCATGCCTAGGTTCGAATCCTAGATCCCCAGTATTTCATCATGAGCCATTAGCTCAGTCGGTAGAGCACCTGACTTTTAATCAGGGTGTCGTAGGTTCGAGTCCTACATGGCTCACTTTTATTAAAACAAGTTAGCGCGTATGGCGGAATTGGCAGACGCACCAGACTTAGGAGTGTCCGTACACTCTTCGTTCCGGTAGCGATGCCACATGCGGACGCCACAGCGTTTGCCTATACGGGAATCGCCCGCTAAATAACGGTACATAGCGGAATCTGACGAATCGCTTTCGTCCAGTCTCCGTGTGCTTAACGAAAAACACGCACCTCTCGAATCGCGTAAAACAAAGCCGATGGCTTTTTAAAACGCGATAACGGAGGTGCTTTTAGTTTGACGAAACCATTAACGCAGACTGAGCGTAAGCGGCGAGTGAATTCGATCGGAGCCGCAGCAACTACGGGCGGTGTCGAATATGCGCTGCCTTCCGTCGATATGGACGCGGCAATAAGTGCGTTTCTACGCTATTGTAACGTGCGAAATTTGACCGTGGATACGGTAAAGTATTACTCGGATAGTTTAGGTGAGTTAAAGCGTCTAATGGCCGCTCAGAGCGTTATACGGCCGATTGATATCGAGCAAGAGCATTTGTACACGTGTATCGAACGAAAACAGGAACAAGGCAACGTTAGCGATACGACGATCAATACATATTTGCGAGCGTGGCGGGCGTTTTTCAATTATTTGACGGACGAGGCGTTTTTGACGATCAATCCGTTCTCAGGCCTGAAATTGTTAAAAACGGAAAAGAAAATAATCGAAACTTTCTCGAAGGAACAGATACGCAAATTGTTGGATACGCCCAACAAGCAAACATTTACTGGATATCGCAACTACCTCCTTATGTCCGTCCTTCTCGATACCGGTGTGCGGATAAGCGAGGCTGAGGGCATTAAGATAACGGGGATACAGTGGCGCGAGCGTTTGATTAAAGTGTACGGCAAAGGGCGCAAAGAGCGCCTCGTGCCGTTCCAATCAACGTTAGAGCGGCATCTCCGCGAGTTTATAACGATACGCGGACCGCTCGATCACGATTTCCTTTTCGTCAATATCGATAATGAGCCGTGGCGGATGCGTTCCATGCAGGAGGTTATCGCGGATATCGGACTTGAGGCCGGTATTAAAGGCGTCCGTTGTTCGCCGCATACGTTTCGGCATACGTTTGCCAGACTGTATATAACGAATGGTGGCGATATATTTTCGCTGCAAAAGATACTCGGGCACACGACGCTTGATATGGTCCGTAATTACGTCAACCTGTGGGGGACGGACGTATCACGCCAGCACGCGAAGTTTTCGCCGCTTGATCGGTTAGACGAGGATTAACGAATAGATAACGTCACTTCTTACGGGGGGTGGCGTTATTTTTTTTTTGTCTCCAATGTCCCAACTTCAGATTTTCTTGTACTTATTAAATTAGATGCGCAAAACAAACGTCGGCCGGCGTATTAATCATCGGAAGCATCATTTAAGGAGGGATTAGAGATGGATGAGGTGCAGAGAATTTTTAATTTTGGGAGCAGCGAGCTAAGAACTGTTATAAGAGGAGGCGAGCCGTGGTTCGTAGTGAAGGACGTTTGCACTTTGTTAGGGTTGGGTAACGTAGGGCAGGCAGTAACTAGAATAGAATCCGATGAAATAGCTGACGTCATTTTAAATGATGGCAGGCAAGGCAGGTCGTTCCTAGTAGTTAACGAACCGGGACTCTACTCGCTAATCCTTACTTCGCGAAAACCGGAGGCCCGCGCCTTCAAACGCTGGATTACTCATGACGTTATCCCAGCGATACGCAAAACGGGCGGCTACGTATCCGACGATGACCTATTCGTTAAAACGTACTTGCCGAACGCTGATGAATCGACACAGATGCTATTCCGTTCAACTCTCGAAGTTGTCCGTAAGGCGAACGAGAAAATGGCCGTTATGCAGCCGAAAGCGGATGCCTTTGATACGTTAATGTCCGCCGATGGGACGCAATCTATGGCGCAAGCAGCGAAGGCGCTAGGCTACGGACGCAACGAATTCATGAGTATACTTCGCGATCGCGGCATCCTAATGGACGGAACAAACCGGAATACACCGTATGAAAGGTATGTTAAAGCTGGCTACTTTACGGTTGTTGAAGCGGTGAGGAACGGGGTAGCTTATCCTACAACGCGCGTGACTCCGAGAGGTCTCGGCTTCTTGGAGAGTGCGTTAAGGAAACGTGTAGGCACGTGAACATGGATAAATGTAGTTTTACGCTTTAGTCCGCTAAACATGGATAAATGTTGGATTTACGTCCGCCTCGACGTCACATCACGTTACCCCACCGCCCTCACCGTGGGATAAAAAACGTCCCTTTGTTTTACCGTGTTTTTAGCCGTTTAAGTAACGCCGACCGACCAAATGTATTCCCGACCGTCAAAACGCGCTAATTTGACGTAAATTCCACGGTAAAAACAAGGAAGGCAGGGCGGTGGTTAGATGGCGAGATTCGCGGCGGGTTTTGCGGTCGGGCGGTGGCGGCCTATTCTTGTTATTTTTATTTTGGTTTTAAAACCGTATAGCGCCCCTATACCTAGTTGTCCCGTACGGATTGATTTTTATCCGGACGGACGTATTACGAACGTAGTGAGTAATACGTAAATCTTTTAATTATTTATTATTTAAAATCTTTTATATATAGCGTTTATATAACGTTATATACCGTATTTAAACGCTAATACCCGTTTATATAACGCTAATACAACGTATCATTCCCGTCATACTAGCGTTAATCCTCCGTAATTCTAACGTTACATACCCGCCGAGTCCGTTATATGGACGATTGTAGTTTCGTATCAATATGTTACGTTAAATATAACGTACAGTAATCGGTATTATACGTTACCGCTTCATTTAAGCTGCGTCACTACGTTCCTTGCTTCTGTCCAGGCTGCGGCTACGCCTTGCTGTCCAGACACAACTTTTAGACGGGCGCTTTTCCCCCGTCCGAAGTGTCCGGTTATAACCGTTACTGAACGTTAATTAGCCGCATATATAACGCTAATACCTCGTAAATACCTTACAATCTCCGCGGGCTTCCCCGAGCGCGAGTATTAACAAACGCCCGATAATCGGACTTAATCCGGCGGTGTGGTTTAAAACCACATCATCATGCAGCCGATGATCAGAACGGTCGCCGTTTCTGGCTAATTGCTTAATCTTATCGATTACTCCGATTGGCCGCCGTCTTTTTCATCTGAGGTATATTCGATGATATCGCTAACTGTTATTTGACGTGTAAATCCTCTACCGCGTGCAATTTCGTTTAAGGCGTCAAGGAGATTTACAAGAGTGTCAATCTCAATCCGTTTCGTATCCCCGCTAACTAAGTCAAGGACCGTCGCCGGTCTTGTCTTCGACTCAACAGCTAGCTTATTCCGCGATATCCCCAGCTCGTCCAATGTTTTCCCTAAATTAAACTGTACCTTGCCGGCCATCTTCAGCGCTCCCTTAGTATCTATATAAGGCTCATTATAACGCATTCAACATGGATAACGTTTTTTTTTTTATTCGTCATCTACGTCAACTATCGTTATTATTTCGCGAATGTCATCTATGTCAAACGTTTCCGCAATTTTTTCGATATGTGAAAACTCAATTCTATCCCGCTTAACTCCCGAAGCAAGTTCACTCAGAGCAGCTCTCCGCACGCCGGTTAAGTCCGAAAGTTTATTTAACGAGAGTCCGCGTTTATGCGCTAATTCATTAATCATTACCTTAACTCTTTTAGTCATAAAAACCTCCTAAAAAATAGTTGACGTACGTATAAGCGTACACTATAATCAAGATTAATGATGTACGCATAAGCGTACGAATCGAAAATTTTGTAGGAGGTTATCGCAATGAACCGTATCCAAATCCGTTTTATCCGCAACACGCCGGATACTTACGTCATCTGTCCGGTCGGCATCGGCCAAAACGCTGTCGTCCTCGCTAATCATTTCTTTCGCCTGTTCCCGCGTGTGTCCCGCCGGTCGATACTCGGCTGCACCAACGTCGACGCATCCGTTTTGCTTGCGCTTGGCTTTACGTTGCCTACCGTACCTTTAACGCCAGTAGAGGAGGTGTCCGCGTAATGACCGCGTATGGGGCGTCATTTTACCGTCCGCCGTCGAGCCGCAAACGCCGTATTTCCGGCCGTGCGATCGCGCGTTTACTCGGCCTTATCGTCGCGGAAACTATCCGCCAACTATTAACGTAAGGAGGGTGCGGCTATGGTCACCGTTAAGCAGTTACGGGAGCTTATCGCTAATTTGCCGGACGATACCGAGGTTTATTACGTCGCTGACTTAGCGTACGTCAAAGCAGTCGCGGTAGACGCTCGTAACATCCATCCGTTATTGCCTCAAACAATATCACTCGTTATCCAATAGGAGGGTTGAAAACGTTGTTAGAACGCGTTTACCTCGTTTGGGACGGCCTCGATGATAAGCCGGAAATGAATACGGACGAGGACAAACTTTGGATCTGCCGCGTTAACTCCACCCGTAAATTTCAGCCTGTCCGCGACTAATCGACGAACGAAAGGAGGTGAACGGTCTGCGCAAAGTCCCGGTAATCGTCGATCTTGAAGCTGACGGAGGCGTGGTCCATTTCACGGGCTACGTCCTTGTCGGCGACTTAGCGCTCATCCTGCGTACGGATACGGACGCTTACGACTCCCATTACGGTATCATCGAGCGTATCAAGCCTAGCGCGGGCTACTCCGGCTATTACGAATTTATAGGCGGCGACTCGCTCGAGATCGAGAACGTTGACGATTCGTTTCGCGAACGGTTAGCGGCCGCTCCCGATGCGTTGACTGCGCTCGCCCTTTTTAACGAGTATCAGGCGCGGTCGGGGCAAGCGGTTGGAACCGCTGCTTAGATGGTGCGACGTCAACGAGGTACCGCGATGAACCTACGCCAACCGGTGCGTGCCAGCGTCCGGAGGGGAGCGGTGTTCCGACATTCCTGAAAATTTTCAGGAAAGTTTACCCTCGCGGCAGGCTGATCGCCATAGGCCAAACGTTGAGGGTTCCGATACCCCAGATTTGGGGTATCGGAAAATTCCGGTTCGCCGTATCCTACGCCAATAGGTGCGGCGGTCACTAATTGCCGTCGGTTTGCGTTCGGAACGGCGCCAAACGTTTCCCGCATTCCGGTGGCCGGAAACCCTTTGGAAAATTTTCCAGAGGGTTCGTACGCTAATCCCTGCGGTTAAGGGCGGTTGCAACCGTCCTACCTCCCTGACCGCGTTGACGGACCGTGCGGAAGGTGACGCCTCGACCTCCGCGGTCCGTTGCGTTTTTCTTTACACAAACAGGGGAACATACGTTTCACAATTTTTTTACTCGGTCCATTGCGTTCTCAATCGCGGTAACGTACGATAAACGGGTATTAGCGTTTTAATACGGTATTAACGCTATGACGACGAAAAGCTGGTACAAACATTATTTGTATCGCGGTTACGACGCGTGATGCACATAAGGACCGGGACCCAGCGGACGTGCGGCGGATTTACCGCGATTAGACACCGCGTCCGTTTTCTTTATACCATGTAATACGAACGTGTATTCGGTTGGTTTCATAGTGAGGATTTTTTGCGGGAAAAGTGTACGGAAATTATGTTTGCGGTAAGTAAGTAAGTAAGTAGATGCGCGAAACAAACGTCGGTCGGCGTATTAATCATCGGAAGCATCATTTAAGGAGGGATTAGAGATGGATGAGGTGCAGAGAATTTTTAATTTTGGGAGCAGCGAGCTAAGAACTGTTATAAGAGGAGGCGAGCCGTGGTTCGTAGTGAAGGACGTTTGCACTTTGTTAGGGTTGGGTAACGTAGGGCAGGCAGTAACTAGAATAGAATCCGATGAAATAGCTGACGTCATTTTAAATGATGGCAGGCAAGGCAGGTCGTTCCTAGTAGTTAACGAACCGGGACTCTACTCGCTAATCCTTACTTCGCGAAAAGCGGAACGTTAAAGGGGGGGGGGAGCGTTAAATGGCAGTGGCAGCGCAAGTGAACGAGTTTAATTACGGACAACTCGACGCAAGCACAGCAGATTTTCTCCGCAAGAAGGAAACGAATATGCGCGAAATTGTCGGGAAGGCGTATACGGACTTAGGGCGTGAGTTAAAGGAGGCGCAGGACGCGCTCGCAAGCCACGATAAGTATCGCGGTGTGTTTGAGAAGTGGTATACATCGCTGGGTTGGAGTAAGGAGCCTGTCTACCGACTTATACGACGTTATGAACTTGTCACAAATTGTGACGAGGTACAGCGAGGATTTAATTTCCGTACACGTCCTACCGCCTTCGTGAGCACTTTCGGCCCTTTTGCGCTCAGCCTCCGCTTTCCCCGATGTGCTTTTACTGCGTGTATTAAATTAGGGACGCAAAGGAACGCTCGCCGAAGTGCAGAAATTAGCACATCGGGAAAAACTCGCGATATCAACGGGCTGACGCGGAAGGTCTGTTCGCGGAGGCTGAAAGAAGAATGCTCGCGGGAAAACAAGAACCTCGTAGTGATTTCACTACAGGGTACCTCCTACGTCATTTTTACGTGTTTTTACGCGTTCTAACCGCCATATATATTACGTCGACTCAGCGGCGTTAGACCGAGAAGTGTCCGCGGTAGGCAAGCGGATAACGCTCGGTAAGGTAACGGAGTAAAAGCGCTCCTTGAAACGGTCTGCACAAATACCGCAGACCCGGCCTTTACGTATGTACGCCAACCGCTGTCGCAATAAGCGTATGTACGGCGGTTGTGAGGTTCATTCCGATTAATACACGCGCGACGAACGAGTACAGCGATCGTTGGGCGCTAGCTTACGTGTTTAACCGGTTTCTAAGCCCGATTGAATCAGCATTTTTCGAAGATAACGGCGTGGCGGTAAATCCGGATCTACTCGCTGTGTCCGACCTTTTGCAGTGGGTATGGCGTTCACGTATCCGGAATGGTCAGCCTATCCGTCTGTACTTACCGTCGAGTCGTATGCGTTCGCTATTGCGGGCGTGGGCAAATTACGAAATATAAGGAGCGCTAAAAACGATGAACCCAACGCAGACGCACCGTTTAAATCCCGGCTCCGGTGCCGAAGCCTTCGCCAGAGAACGTGTTGACGGCCTAACACGTAAACAGGCGACACCGATCGTCCGCGAGCTTATCGCTGAATTGCCGGCCGACAAACGGGTCAAGCGGTGCGATTACTGCCGGTATCCGTTCTATGACGTCAGCCTACGGAATACAAGGCGTACTTGTTGCGACGAGTGTAACAACATGGAACGATTAGAGGACGTAGTATTCAACGAGATAGTTTTTGAGCGACACGATCACTTATGTTTTAGGCGTTTTTAAACTTACGCATAATAGATACCAGACGATCAATTCCGTCATTCCGGCGGGTTGGTCGCTTTTTTATTTGCCTCAGCTGTTCCAAATTTAGAACAAACGAAAGGAGAATGCAGCTTATGGTCATCATTAATCCGGAAATTTTCCGCAAGCTTCGCGAGTTCTACCGCCTTGATAGTGCCGAATGGGCCGCACTTATTGGAATCAGTGACCGCTTAGTTCGGTATATCGAGCGCGGCGAACGAGGGGTATCGTCAAAGGTCGCACAAAAGGTCAACGACGAACTCGAACTGACACCGGAAAAACTGGACCGCATCCTCACGCTGTACGACGAATTTCAGATAAGAGGGGAACCGTCATGACATGAAGGCCACTGATAAACTATTCGACCTGTATTTGATCCAGAATATCCACTACTTGCTGCAGTTCAAAGGCGGCCATTACATCACGCGGAATGACCGGGAGAAGCCGTTGCGCCTGTTTCAGCTGCGTATGCACCTGGACGGCAAAACGACGGTCGGCACGTTCTCCGGAAAGTACCTGACGAAGTTTATCTGCTTTGACGTCGATTATCCGGATCGTCCGCAGCTGGCGAAATGGGTCACGTACAAACTGACGGCGGCCCTCGATCAAGCCGGCCTTCACGATTACGCGGTATCGACGAGCGGCGGCAAGGGCTACCACGTCGAGCTGTTCCTCGATAAGGCGATATCAACGGACGCGGCCCGCAAGTTCTACGCCCTCATTCTCCGCTCGGCGGAAATCAGCGAATCTGCAGACGGCAAAGTCGAGTACCGGCCATCGACGACACAAGGCGTTAAACTGCCGCTCGGCGTTCATCAAAAGACCGGTAACTTTTGCGGATTCTGTCGCGTTGACGAAGGGCTACGCGTGATGGATCGGGAAGAATCGACCGCGTACTTCCTCGCCGTCAAGAAAACGAACCACGCCGCTATTCTTGCCGCGATCGAGGACGAGCGCGCGTACGACAATCGGGCGGCTGCCGATATGGAAAACGCCGTCAGCCGGTATCAGCCGCTTACCACGTACGACCAATCGGAGAGCTACACGCTGTCACGGGCGGCCGAACGGTACGAGGTCGGGCTAACCGGGCCGGGCCAACGCCATAACTCGTTTCTGCTGCTCGCACGCCTCATGAACCATAACGGGGTCGAACGTGAAGCCGCGGTAACAGTAATCACGGAATGGCTCGAATGGCAGGACCGGCGCTTCTACGATTCCGATTGGAATTTCTGCATGAAGGATCTGCAGGAGGTCGTCGATTACGTGTACGACGGCAACCTGACGCTCACGATGGACGTGAAGGACCTGACCGTCTCGTTTGCGGAGATTGACGCCATCATTCGCCGGTGCCCGCAGAAGAATCACAAAGCGCTGACGTACGCAATGCTCGTTCACTCTAAACGGTGGGCGGGGCCGGGCGGTTCCTTCTATATGACGTATGATCAGATGGCCGTCACGGCCGGCATTGATATCCGGACTGCCAAGCGGCAAATCGATCAGCTCGCCAAGCTCGGCGTTATCGAGATCGTCCGAAGGAATCAGCGGAAGAAAGGAACCATGATTAAGAAGCCGAACGTCTACCGCATGACGATAACCGGGGCGACGCCGTCTCCAGATGAGAAAGTGTTCATGGTAACGGGCGTGGCGGATATGACCGACTGCATTCGGTTCTTCTACGATCCAAAGGAGCTGCGGACCATGTTGCCGCGCAGACAATATGCTTCTCTCTTCACAGGCTCTTAGGTTCATGTATCCCTAAAGTGATAAAACAAACCAATTAGGTGACAAACTGTACATTCCTAGTCCGGATATTCGTTCGGGCTTATTTGGCGTTGGAGGTGAAACGGTGAAGGAAGAAGCAAAAACGTGGTGCGAATATTTCCGTCCAGACACGACATGCGTGCTCATGGAGGCGTTGAAGACAGAGACAAATCCGCAATGCCGCTGCTGGCGAGATCCGCCCGGCGACTGTAGGTACCTGCGGCTGGTTGTACTTGGAGAACGAAGAAAACGGAGGACCTAGCGATGAAGGCAATGGAAATAAGGCATAGACGAGAAAATGGCAAGGAGATCGTTGCTGTCCATACTCCGGATGGCAGCGAATACCGAATCGCAAGGTGGCCGATTATTCCGATTCTAACCGAACTGGAAGCGGCTATTGACGCTCTTTGGTCCGGATACGAGGACGCAATTGAATACATGGACGATTTCGACGCAGAACTTGTGACGTTCAAATCGGAGGTGCCCGGGGCGGCGACCGCAATTATCCAAAAAATCGAGGAGGCGGGCCTAGGTTGCCGAGCATAATCAACGTCATGTTTTGCGATGGTGGCCGGTACTGGACCGGTCTCAAAACGAAGACAGCACGCGTCTTGCTTGATAACGGATTCGAATTAACGTTTACGCTCGGCGAGGATTGTACGGTCGAGCGCGCACGAAAAGTATTAATCCCGGTGCTCGTAAGCGAGGCAGCCGGTAAAAAGCGCAAAAGGGGATAAACGAGATAATGACAAACAAAGGAACGGTAAAATGGTTTAACGAGGTTAAAGGGTTCGGTTTTATTACGTGTGAGAGCGGCGGTGACGTATTCGTTCATCACTCCGGAATAAACATGGACGGTTTTCGCACACTTAACGCCGGCGAAACGGTAACTTTTGACGTAGTGAAAGAGGAGCGCGGCTCTAAAGCGGTCAACGTTAGCGTTATTTCCGAGTCCTAAAACGGAGGCGAGCGCGTGCAAGAACGGTTTCAGCCGTATATGCCAGCATGACCGCGATAAAGGTTGATGATAAAACGGTTGCGGCCGGCGTTAACGTTAGTCGGCAGAAAAGAGCGGATGACGGCTTTAGGCTGCACACGCCGATTCACGTGCTATCGCTCCTTTACACGGAATTGAATACGGGGTCTATCCGTCAAACCATTCCGTTAATTGTTTCGGACACGGTTAAGACGGTTAGTTCCGATTGCAAGCTGCTGATATTTAAGTCCGGATTGCCGCAATTCCGCCAGTACAAACGTTTGATGGAATGTACGCAGGCTTGCTCTATGAAATATGGCGTCGAGTTCCGGTTTATATACCGGCAAGGACTGGACGTTAATTTTACGGAAATTCGCGATTTATGTGATGACGCAATCCGGCGCGGTTATTCGCTTGATTCCGCCATTTAACGAGGGGGAATAACGCTAAATGAGACCCGTTGTCATCGTAAACCTCGAGCGCTTAGATTCGACGTCGTTCGCCGTTGCGCTTTTGTACGGGGAGGCCGGCGAGCTACTTGACGCTGTAATCCTCCCGGCTCAATCCGCGTCCGAGGCGCTGTCTATCGTCCGGCATATCGCGGCTACATACGGCATCCGGACATGCGAGATGTGGACGTCCGACCGCGAAATCTATATGCAGACGCTGCAGAGCGCGGGTATAGCGGGCGTAATCAAACACCCGTCCGACACGGAGGCCACGCGCGCAGCAATCGAGCAAAACGCGGACATTTTGCGAGAGCTATACGAGATCCAGCCGCTTACGCCAAAACCGCCGTTACCCAAATGGCGAGCGGTCACGGCCGGGCTGCTTAAAAACATATTACGCAAATTAGAGGGAGACGATATTTATGCGATTTGAGTTTTTGGATAAATTTACGGAGCAAAAAGCGCAAAGAGACGCGGAACATGCGGAGCTTTTGCGGCGGGAGGCGTCAGCACTTGAGGAGGTACACGCCCTCAAAGCGGAATACGAGCGGACAATCCGCGACTCACTGCGCGAGCGTAAAGACGCGACCGGGGCGCTCGATAAGCTGTCCGACCGCATCGAAGCCGCTCAAAAGACGTATCAGCGCCGCCGACAAGAACGGGAAATGTATAGTTCCGTCGCGCAGCCGGAAATCACCGCACAGGACGTTATTAACAAGTTTAACGGCGAGTTTATACCAGCCTACCGCAAGGAGCGTCTTAACCCTGCGCTCGACCGGCTGCTGGCTGCAAAACAGGCGTACATTGAAGCGGTAATGGATTATCACTCGGTCATAGACGACTTCAATCGGGAATTAAATGCCGCCCGACAAGAGCTAACGAATGGCGAGCATACCAACTCCTATTACTACAAATTTGCGGACGTTGAGCCGTTTGTCCGTCAATCCGAGCGCGAGCATTATTTTATAACGGAGTTTGACTCCCGCAAACTGCTCGGCGGCGAAAGACCTGAATTTAACTCGGAGAGGAAGTTTCACTGATGATGTTGACCGAATCTAAGCTCGAAAAGCTCCGTATCGCTGCAAAAGCCAGCGGAGGGCATCCCGGCAAACTCGCGGCATACGCGGCCGCCAAGCGCGAATTTGAAGCGCTCATTGACGCACTCTTTGATGAGGATACGCCATACGTACAATCGCCGTCTGAGCAATACCTTAATCATCTCGCTAGAGCGGCGGAATCCGGCCAAGAGGTCGATATTGCCCGCTACGAGCTAATAAAGGAGCGCCGCGCAAATATGGACGCACGGATTAACGGGGATGACGTCCGCAGCTATAAGGGGAACGTCCACCAACTGCGTGAAGTTCTTCGGAAAGGCGACAAAATTACGGCGGCGCACGTTCAGGCAGCGGCCGAGGCTGCGGTACAAAACGGCTCAATCGATAACCACGTGCTTTACGCGACGCTGAAGCGCCAGCTCGAGCAACAGGCCGCGGAAGGTGATCGTTAATGGAACGAGCAGAAAGTAGGATGCCGGCGCAGTTTCCGTTTGCCGGGTCCGCACCACAAAGTATCGTCCTGCCGATCGTTGCGAATGAACTCGTCATCACGAACGACAGCAGCGCACCGCTCGTTGTGACCGCCGGTGACAAGTTTACGCCGAATCGTTTCGTCGTGACGATTCCGGCCGGCTTTACGATGGACGAACGGATTGACCCATTCGACCGAATATCGGTCACGTCGGCAAGCGGGCCTTATACGGGCTATGTGCGGCGTGCGGCTGACGAATGGCGATTTTGTAGCGAATATTTGTACCGATAAGGAGCAATCGAATGGATTTAGACGAATTAAAACGCGGCGTCCGCGGTTACCAAGCGTTATGCGGCGGGATTTCCGACGCCGTCCGCGCAGGTACGTATACAGAGGCAGCGTTTAGTAAACGGCTTGCTCGCAGCCGTGCGTTTATCGCAGAGCTAGCCGCGTCCGATGACGTTAGGCTACGCAAAGTATCCGCGGCTATGGCGGTAATCTTGGCGGACTTGCCGCGTATTGATAACGATTATTTTGACGCTAGATTGCGTAAAAATTGCCGTAAGTTTAACGAGATTATGACGGAGGTGGCAGTAGATGGCGAAGCACTTATCGATCGAGTTCGATTCCAGACAGTTTAAACAGGCGCTCCTTGAAACGATCGATGACGTCGGCAATGCGGTGCGCGATGGTCTGCATGATGTTTTGGACGAGTGGCAGCGTGAGTCCGTTGACCTGGCGCCGCTTTATAAACGGAAAGGGCCGAAAGATAAACGGCCGGCGGGCGCACTTCGTTCGAGTATCCATACGGACATTAACGGCGAGGGAATCGATTTGGAAGGCGAAATTAAGGCAGCGGCTGTCGAGATTGCAAAAAGCGGTAAGCAAGCAGGCGAACGGTTCGACTACGCATACTATCTGCACGAGGTCTATCCGGAAAAGCACGGCAAATCGTTCAAGAATCCGTCGACGGCCGGAACTATTCCACAATTCTTGGAAGATCCTCTTGAAAGAAATAAGCAAAAATGGGTTAGGCACATCGAGGAATCGATAGAGTCAGAGCTAAAACGGAAGGGGTGGTAATCTGGTGAGTAACATGCAACTAAAAGCCGTCATTAAGGCGGAAGATAGATTTAGCGGCCCGATGAGAAAATTTATGTCTATGGTCGACCAAAGTGACCGTGTAATCGGTCAAGCGTCGAAATCAACAAGTATGATGTCTAAAGCTGCCGGCACCGCGGGGACGTCGATAAACCGGATGAGTAGTACCGCCAGTCGATCGTTCGAGAAAGTTCGCGGAAGCGCTAGCGGCGCAATAACGTCAATTACCGGACTTGTGGCCGCATATGGCGCGGCATCGGCGAGCGTAAAGGCGTTCCAGGCGACTATTGGCGCCGCTGCCCAACGTGAATTTAGTACGCTTACGACAAGCGCTCTGTTTAAGGGAGATACTGCCGCAGCCGATGCGTACTTTTCATATATCCAAAAGCGCGCCATTGATTCGCCGCTGTTCGAAGCAGATGACTACTTCAAAACGAGTAAGAGCTTTGTGACGATAACGAAGAATTTGGACGAACTTAAGGGCCTAACGAGTATAGCCGAACGTCTTGGTGCATCAGATCCGTTACAAGGAATCGAGGGCGCTTCGGTAGCTTTGCGGGAATTGGCAGGCGGGGACGGCGTGAGTCTTGTCGAAAGGTTCGAATTGCCACGCTCGGTAGTCAACACTATTAAAGAGCTGCCTTTAAAACAGCAAATAAAGGCAATGGACGAACTATTAAACTCGATGGGTTACACGAATGAACTCCTTGAAAAACAAGGTACAACGGCGCTCGGACAATATCGCGGAGCTGTAGGGAAGTTGAAGGCGGGCTTGCTCGAAATGGGTGTCGGCGGCCTCGAGAAATTGCGGCCGCAGCTCGAGCGATTTAACCGCGCATTAGACGGTGACGGGTTCAAACGTTTCGTCGACGTGGGTTCTACCGCTTTAACACGCTTTGTCAACGGCTCAATTTACGTATTCGATAAAGGGTATAACGCGTTCAGCAAGTATATGGATAAGCTCAACTCGGACGAGAAGTTTCAGGCGCTTACCTGGGACCAGAAATTCGAACGTGTGCTTGACGATGCGTTTAAGGCGCTGAGCAGTTATATAGAAAATAGTAAAACCGTAAAAGACTTTACCGACAAAGCGTTAGTCTACGGAACCAAATTCGGCGTGGCACTCGGCGAAGGCGTACTCAAAGGCGCGATTCAATTCGCGATCGATAATCCGGAACTTGCGGCCGTGCTTGGCGGAGGCTGGCTCGCAAAGAACGGTAAAATTCCGAAGCTTGGCGGAGGCGGCGCAGCTTCCGAGGGTGCGGCCGGCTCTGGCGGAAAAGGCGGAAAGAGTCTGATTTTGAATCCGTACGTACTTGGCGGAGCAGCAGCGGCCGCAGCGGCGGGCTACGGTGCGAGCGTATGGGAAGCGCAGAAGACGAACGAGAACAGCATTTACAGCGCGGCCATTAACGGAGGGGTATCCCCGCAACTAAAAGCAGCGTCTGCCGAGACTATGGCGTCATCACCGATCAGTGACACTGACGTTAACGCGTTGCAATCGTTCCTTCACGGAGAGAAGCGCGCGACGGGCCTCGATTATGTGCCGTACGATAATAAACCGATTCTTGCTCACCGTGGTGAAGCGATACTTCCTAAGCCGCAGGCTGACGAGTACAGAAGTGGACGCGGTACAGGAGGTAATGTCAGTGTAAACGTCACAGTTAACGGCTTGACTGTTCGGGAGAATGCGGACATTGAGCGGATCGCGAACGAGCTTGCCCAACAAATTTGGTCTGCGAGAGCGGCGGTGACTTACTGATGGCCCAACTCGAAGGAAACGGAATAACCAAGCTTACGCAAGTCATCAAGCATGTTGGGTATAACGATTTCGACCGGATTGAACTCGCAACGGTCACCTCACTAACACCGACGCTTATCCGAGTAGACAATATGAAAATCGACCTTGACGCGTTCGACCTCGTATTTGCGAAGCACCTGACGGACCGCACGCTCACCGTCGTTAATCCGGACGGGACAAAAACGGCGATGCTCGTCGAATCTCCGCTGCAGGTCGGCGACCGCGTCATAGTAGCGAGCATGAACGGTGGACAGACGTACGTGGTACTCGATATCGCGGTGACGTTGTAATGACGGAAGGGTCGGGCGGAGTCGTCCGGCTCTTTTTGTGTACGTTTTGACACTTAAATGGTTTGTTTTATCACTTATGAACGGAGTGGACTGGTGGTATGAAGCGAAGGAAGAGACGTGGCAAGTATCCTAAACGTAGACTCCCATTACAAGAGATCCACTATCGAGCGATCGAGCTGCTTATCGTTATGCCACGCAACAATTATGCGGATATAGCCGCGGAGCTTGGCGTTGATCGGCGGACGCTGTACCGGTGGAGACTTCGCAAGGATTTCGAACACGCGCTACAGCTCGCGATCAGGCGGAAGGTTGACGAGCTAACCGGAAGGGCCGGCCGCCACGATTACCGGGACATTGACGACCTTGTGGCGATATTCCAAGCGTGCGGCTTCAACGTTGGATAGTCGGAAGTATCGTAAATTAGCGAGAAAGTCCGTTCAGTCCCGTTGTAGCGCGGGTTTAGCCGGGTAAACTACGTGTCCCATTTCGTTAATTTCCGCGAATTTTTCGGGTAGATGTGCCCGGCGTGCGTGCCTCCGAAACTTTTCACGTGTTAACCGAACATTACCGGACTATTTTCGTTGTTTCATACCGTGAAACCGTAGACGTGGCGCGGGTTTTCGAGTTTGACCGTCCGATAGCGTAGGGTAACGTTAGGTAATGTTTTCGGCGTACACAAGGGCTGGATGCCTCGGACCGGGGACGACCGCAAAACTCGAGGGGTAACGTTGTATAAACGCTGCATATAACGATCGATTACGAACGTTTCCGCATTGAAAACGGTAATTGTTACGATTAGACACGATCGCTCATAGACCGCATGGTTACGCCATTTTCCCGATTTTGCATAACGATTGTATGATCGAGCGGCCCGGCGGCTACCGAGTATGAGCGTTGATTCCGCTTATTCACGCTTATCGTATCGCTGAGAGGACGCATCTTTATCGGGAAAATGGCGTTGTGATGCGGGTTAGTTCGTTCTTTAACGCTTTAACGTATAGAGTAGTGTCAAGTAAAAATACATGACCACAAAATTAGTTGTTTTGTACATATGTCCTTGAGGACGCGCTGAATATTTATGCGCTTTACTACCTTAAAGCGGACGCTCCTCGGGAACCTGAACGCCCGGCCGTCTAGCGTTCCTTCCCTTTTGTACTTTAGTGCGGTGAAGCGCGAAGCCCCCCAAGGCCCCCTCGTCAAACCTCTCATCAGCCGCTAGCAATTTCCGCACAACAAAAATAACTCAGGGAGTTTCCTACTGTTTTAACGATGCCCCAAACGTTGCTTGAACGGATTCATTCGTAGGCTTAAACTCCTCTTTTCGAACGACGGACGGATATTGGGTAACGGTAAAGACGTCGCTATACAACAAGGAAAGTAACGTTGCGATTGCGAAAACTATTGCCGCAGCGATAAGAGGTATTTCGGGTTATGACGTTGGTCGAGTTCAAATTATGGCTAGCGACGGGTTAACGTTGATCAACATTAAATTTTAAAAAAAGCGCCAGTTAGCGGAAATTTCCGTTCATCTGGCGTTTACTATTTTCGGGTCACCGCGCGACAGTCACGTAAAACTTTTTCCGGTTTACGATTCGCTTGACACCGATTTTTGAGCGTGTTATTATACTCCTTGTCGCGATTGAGAGGCGCGTGAAATTACGAAACGGCGCGGTAAAGTTCGGTGTACGTACACCCATCCGTACGCCTACCGAAATGCCTAACGTTGAATCTGACGCGATGTACCGAAAATTACGCGGTGAAAAATCGTTGAAAACCGTACACCGAGCGCGTATGGCGGAATTGGCAGACGCACCAGACTTAGGATCTGGCGGGAGACCGTGGGGGTTCAAGTCCCTCTACGCGCACCAGTGAATATGCGGAAGTGGCTCAGGGGTAGAGCATCGCCTTGCCAAGGCGAGGGTCGCGGGTTCGAATCCCGTCTTCCGCTCCACTTATGATTAGGCTAAAAGGATGAGAACCCAGTGTTTTCAGGGTTCGTCGGAGCGATACTTCGTTAGGATCACTTCGCAGTCTCGGAGAGAAACGGAGAGTATCCCGTCTTCCGCTCCACTTATGATTAAGCTTAATAGGGATGAGAACCCAGTGTTTTCAGGGTTCGTCATACCAATATAATTATGTGCCCTTAGCTCAGCCGGATAGAGCGTTTGACTACGAATCAAAAGGTCGGGAGTTCGAATCTCTCAGGGCACGCCATTATTTACAATCTTATCGGGACGTAGCTCAGCTTGGTAGAGCACCTGGTTTGGGACCAGGGGGTCGCATGTTCGAATCGTGTCGTCCCGACCATGTATGTAAATCAAAAATGCGGGTGTAGTTCAATGGTAGAACTCCAGCCTTCCAAGCTGGTAGCGTGGGTTCGATTCCCATCACCCGCTCCATACATAAAACACAGAGACTCTTTACGCGAGTCTCTTTTTTGCGCTTGCATGACCGAATCGGCATCTTTTATGAAATAGGCAGGGAAATTCCGGGAATTCCGAGTAAATCAAAAAGATGTACTATATCCGAAAGCCCGAATGTGTTAAAATATTCTGTATGACTAGGTAACCGTGGATATTAAAGAGAAGCTATAAGGATGGGTGAGAGTATGTCAGAAGCAACAGGTCTAATCAGCAAATCGACGACAAACAACTTGCTTCGCCGCGATGTCCGGTTTCTCGGCCATATTTTAGGCGAGGTGCTGGTACATCAGGGAGGCAACGAGTTGTTGTCGATCGTCGAAAAAATACGCGAGATGAGCAAGTCGCTGCGTACGAATTATTCGACGGAAGCCTTCGAAGAATTTAAACAAACGATTACCAATTTGGAGCCGGGCATCCGGCATCAGGTGATCCGGGCTTTTGCCATCTATTTTCAGCTTGTGAATATTGCCGAACAAAATCAGCGGATTCGCAGAAAACGCGATTATGAACGGTCCGCAGGGGAAAACGTTCAGCCGGGTTCCATTGAAGATATCGTGCGCCATTTGAAGGCTCAAAATATTCCTGCCGAGGAAGTAGGGCAAATCCTGCAGGGCATTTCGCTTGAACTCGTCATGACCGCGCATCCGACGGAAGCAACGCGCCGCGCGGTGCTGGACATTCATCAGCGGATCGCCAAGAAGGTCATGGAGCTGGACAATCCTTCACTGACGTTTCGTGAAAGAGAGCAGCTGCGTCAGGAACTGCTGACGGAAGTCATTACGCTCTGGCAAACCGATGAGCTTCGTGACCGTAAACCGACGGTAGTGGATGAAGTGCGCAACGGGCTTTATTATTTCGACGAAACGTTGTTCGAGGTGCTTCCGGAGGTATATCAAGAGCTGGAACGCTGCTTGAACAAATATTATCCGGGCGAGCAGTGGCATGTGCCGACTTTCCTGAAATTCGGTTCGTGGATCGGCGGGGACCGTGACGGCAACCCGTCCGTCAAAGCGGCGGTTACATGGGACACGCTGCAGATGCACCGCCAATTGGCACTTACCAAATACGCGGAATCGCTGCGTGAATTGATGACTCACATGAGCTTCAGCAAAAATATTGTCGAAGTCACCTCGGAGCTGCTCGATTCCATCCAGCAGGACCGGGAAAGCATGGAGCTGAAAGCGGCGGAGGTATGGCGTAACGAAAAAGAGCCGTACCGGATCAAGACGACGTACATGATCGAGAAAATTCAAAACACCGGCAAAGCTTCGGCTTCGGCA
This sequence comes from Paenibacillus hamazuiensis, assembly GCF_023276405.1. NCBI lineage: Bacteria > Bacillati > Bacillota > Bacilli > Caryophanales > Paenibacillaceae > Paenibacillus > Paenibacillus hamazuiensis. The sequence goes on along the minus strand of NZ_JALRMO010000001.1, from coordinate 6,435,847 downwards.
AATTGTAAGTACAACAGCCCGGATGAGTTTATTGCCGATCTCGAAATCATCGAGCGCAGCCTGCGCAACCATTATGCGGATTTCGTAGCGGATATGTATATCCGCAGGCTGATTCGTCAGGTGGAGCTGTTCGGCTTCCATTTGGCGACGCTTGATGTTCGTCAGCACAGCAAAGAGCACGAAAATGCGATGGCCGAAATCTTGGCCAAAATGAACATCGTGCATAATTATCCGGAATTAACGGAAGAAGAGAAAATCAAGCTGCTTACCGGTATTTTGAACGATGCTCGCCCGATTACGTCCGCATATCTGGAATACTCGGAATCGACGAAAGAATGCTTGGACGTATACCGTACGATTTATAAGGCTCAGGCCGAATTCGGCCGAGAGTGCATACGCAGTTACCTGATCAGTATGACGCAAGGCGCCAGCGATTTGCTGGAGGTGCTTGTTTTCGCCAAGGAATCCGGGTTATACCGGCATGAAGCGGACGGCAGCATTACGTGTACGCTGCAGTCGGCGCCGCTTTTTGAAACGATCGATGACTTGCACGCAGCACCGGAGATCATGACAACGCTATTCAACATTCCGGCTTATCGCAATAGTTTGAAAAGCACCAACGATCTGCAGGAAATCATGCTCGGCTACTCCGACAGCAACAAGGACGGCGGCGTGATCACCGCCAACTGGGAGCTGCGTGTGGCGCTCCGCACGTTAACCGAAGCAGCCAAGCCTTACGGCATCAAGCTGAAGTTTTTCCATGGCCGCGGCGGTGCATTGGGGCGCGGCGGCATGCCGCTGAACCGAAGCATTCTGGCGCAGCCGGCGGATACGATTGGCGGAGGCATCAAAATCACCGAGCAAGGCGAGGTGCTTTCCTCGCGGTATTCGATGAAGAGCATCGCTTACCGCAGCTTGGAGCAAGCAACCAATGCGCTCATTACGGCGGCGCTGATGGGCAAAAACCCGAAGGCGCACGAATCCGAGCCGGAATGGGAAACGATCATGAAAAGCATTTCGGAGAAGGCGCAGACGAAATACCAGGACCTGATTTTCCGCGACCCGGATTTCCTGACGTTCTTCAAGCAATCGACGCCGCTGCCGGAAATCGGCGAGCTGAATATCGGCTCCCGCCCGTCCAAACGGAAAAACAGCGACCGCTTCGAGGATCTTCGCGCCATTCCATGGGTGTTCGCCTGGACGCAAAGCCGTTACCTGCTTCCGGCCTGGTATGCCGCAGGATCGGGGCTGTACAGCTTCTATCAGGGCAAAGCCGAAAACCTCAAAGTGATGCAGGATATGTATCAAAATTGGGGATTCTTCCAATCGCTCATCGATAATTTGCAGATGGCCCTGGCTAAAGCGGATCTGCTGATCGCGCAGGAGTACGGCGGCATGGTAGAGAATCAGGCGGTTGCGAAGCGTATTTTTGGACTCATTAAGGAAGAATATGAACGTACGTCGCAATTGATTTTGCAAATTACCGGGCAGCAGGAAATTCTCGACAACGTCCCGGTCATTCAGGAATCGATTCGCTTGCGCAACCCTTACGTAGACCCGCTAAGCTACTTGCAGGTGCAGCTGCTCGCCGAACTCAGAGCATTGCGCGAACGCAATGAAGATGATGCGCTGCTGCAAAGAGAAGTGCTGCTTACGATCAACGGAATAGCCGCAGGGCTTAGAAATACGGGCTGATAAACGAATATCGCTGCAGTCGAACAAGTCGGGGGCCTTTTTCATAGGGCTGCTCGACTTTTCGTCTGGAAAGGGGGCAACATCATGGGAGCACGCTGGCTGGCCATTTTGCTGGTGATTATCGGTTCATCCAGCTACGGACTTCTTTCGGCCATCGTCAAAATCGTTTACACGACCGAGGGGTGGAGCGACGCGCAGGTCACCCCGGCGCAAATTACGATGGGCGGGGTCATCTTATGGCTCATCCTGCTCTGCCAGCCGAAGGCTTGGAGCAATCCGTTCAAGGGGCCATGGATCCAGCTGGCGCTCGTCGGCATTTTCGGACTGGCGTTATGTACGGTGTTTTACAATAAATCGCTCTCCGAGCTTGACGCTTCCGTCTCTATCGTTCTGCTGTTTCAATTTACCTGGATGACGATTGCGATGGAAGCCATCCATTCGAGAAAGTGGCCGAAACCAAACCAATGGATAGCCGTAGGAATGATTATGGTCGGCACGGCGATGTCGGTGAATGTGATGTCGGCCGATTGGGGCCGTTTTACGGCCGGCGGCGTCCTGTTCGGCTTGCTGGCGGCTTTGGCGTACTCGTTGTTTTTGTTTTTTACGGGTAAAATAAAGACAGACATGCATCCGTTCATGAAATCGGCAGTGATGGTAACCGCCTCTCTCCCGGTACTGTATTTGCTCTATCCGCCATCGGCTCCGGTGGCCGGAGGATGGGGAAGCTGGCTCCTCTGGGGAGCCGCTCTGGGCATGCTGGGGCAAGCGATTCCGACCATCGCCTTCAATATCGGCATTCCGAGGATAGGCAGCTCACTGGCTGCCATGCTCGGCTCTATGGAACTGCCGGCGGCGGTCCTTGCGGCTTTTTTCTTGCTCGGAGAGACTGTACACGGGGTACAATGGTTTGGTATGCTGTTCATATTGGCCGGAATTTCCATTTCGGAGAGAAAGTAGAGGATGCGGGAGGAATATCGGTGATTCAACTGGACACGCGGCTCGCCAAGCTGGCTCGGAACGGCGACCGCGGCGCGTTTGCGCAACTGGTGGACTTATATCAGGACAAAATATATCATCTCGCCTACAGGATGATGGGAAACGCCCAAGAGGCGGAGGACGTCGTTCAGGAAACGTTTTTACGCGTATACTCGAACCTGGAGCGCTACGACGAGACGCAAAAATTTTCGACGTGGATATACCGGATTGCCACGAATCTATGCATTGACCGGCTGCGGAAGCGGCGGACAACTTATTCGCTTGATGCGGAGATGCCCGAAGGCGAAGGTTCCGATTGGTATTCGCTCATGCCGAGCAATGAGGATACTCCGGAGAAGCAGGTGATCGTTTCGGAGACGCAGCAGCAAATCCGCGAATCGATCGATACACTGCCGGAGAAATACAAATCGATTGTCATCCTTCGATATTTGCAGGATATGTCCTTGCAGGAAATCAGCGAGGTGCTGACGATGCCGATTACCACGATCAAGACGAGACTGCACCGGGGACGGGAATTTTTGCGGAAAAAATTGGAGCAAACTTTTGGTCCTTAAATCTAGTTTTTTTATGAAACATATTTGAGTTTGAAACGTATCGTATAGCACACCATTTGATAATGGAGTAGGAAAGGAGCGGCTGTTATGGAATGCAAAGAAGCGCTCCCGATGATGCATGAGTATCTGGACGGGGATTTGGAAGGAGCGAATGCTGCCCGCCTCAAGGAGCATCTTCTTGTTTGTCCGGACTGCAAGAAGCGGTTCCGGGAACTTGAAACGACCGAAGCGATGATCATGGCGTCTCCCGATGTTAAAGCCCCTCCCTATTTGAAAGACCGGATTATGCTGGCGCTCCCTCCTGTAAAGTCGAACCGGACGTTCGGCCAATGGTTCAGGAGGCATCCGGCCGTTTCTGTGGCTGCGGTATTTGTGCTCGTGATGATGGGAAGCTTTATGTCGCTATGGAACGAGGATACGGAATTGCTCGTTAAAGGAAACAATCTGGATCAGGTCGTGATCAAGGGCGATACGGTATATGTGCCCCCGGGACATACCGTCAGCGGAAATTTGACGGTGCAGAGTGGCAAACTGCAGGTGGATGGCGATATCAACGGAAATTTGGTCGTCATCGACGGTTCGGTGAACTTGGCGTCGACGGCGCATATTTCGGGGCAAGTGACGAAAATCGACGAAGCGTTCGAGTGGATGTGGTTCAAGGTCAGCGAGTTTTTCACCCAGCTATCCGATTGATTCGTAGGCCGCAGGTATCAATTTTATGAAAAAACCTCCCTCGGGGTAGCCCGAAGGGAGGTTTTTTTCTGAAAATGTGGTATGATGATCTAATGAAGAGAAAAAATGAAGCCATCCTGCGGCCTGTTGCATTTTAAAAAGGGGAACAAGCAATGGATCTCATAGCCGACATCTCGATCAAAGACATCGTTGACATTTTAATCGTGAGTTACGTGATATATAATTTGATTTTGCTGCTGCGCGGCACCCGCGCGATCCAACTGCTGAAAGGCATCATCGTCGTTGTCGTGACGTGGGCGATCAGCATCTGGTTCAAGCTGAACACACTGCAGTGGCTGATGAACCAGGCGTTTACGTTCGGCGTGCTCGGCGTCATCGTTATTTTTCAGCCGGAGCTGCGCCGCGCCCTGGAGCAGCTTGGCCGGGGGACGCTGTTCAGCCGTACGACCGTCGACGAGAACCAGGACGTGAACCGCAGCATCGGCGAGCTGATGAAGGCGATTCACTATTTGAGCAAGCGCAAAATCGGGGCTTTGCTCGTGTTCGAACGGGAAACGGGGCTGACCGATTACGTGGAATCGGGTATTCAGCTGCAGGCTTTAATCAGCTCGGAGCTGCTCATTAACACGTTTATTCCGAATACGCCGCTCCATGACGGGGCGGTCATTATCCGGAACAATCAATTGATGGCCGCGGGCTGCTACCTGCCGCTTTCCGAAAATCCGTTTATCAGCAAGGAGCTCGGCACCCGCCATCGCGCGGCGATCGGGCTCAGTGAAGTATCGGACGCCGTTTGCGTGATCGTATCCGAAGAAACCGGGCAAGTATCGCTTGCGATGAACGGGCATATTATCCGCAATATCCACGAAGAATCGCTTTTGTCCAAACTGTTTGAGGAATTGAAGCCGAAAGCCAAGGCGAAAGAGAAGAACCCGATCTGGAAATGGAGGGTTCGGAAAAATGGATAAATGGCTTCGCAACACGAATGTAGTCCGCATCATCGCGCTGGCCGTAGGCATTTTGCTATGGGTGGTCGTTCATCTGGAGGACAGGTCGATTCCCGGCGGGAGCGGGGCGGCTCTTACCGAATATACGATTTCGAATGTAGCGGTCACTCCGCGTTACGACAGCAATCAGTTTTTCGTCCAATCGATTGAACCGCCGCAGGTTGTCGTCACCTTGAGCGGCAAGGAATCGGCGCTTAAAAAGGTAAGCACCAGCGGCTATTCGGTGGAGCTGGATTTAACCAAGGTGGGCAAAGGGGAGCACGTACTGCCGTTAACTCCCGTCAACTTTCCGCCATCGGTTATCGTAAAAATATACCCGGCCAGCGTCAAAGTGGTGTTGGAGGAAAAAGTGAAGAAGGAAGTGCCGGTGACGATTAACGTCACGGGTACCCCGGCGACCGGTCTGAAGGCGGGGCAGCCGATCATCAAGCCGAACCGGGTCATCGTCACGATGCCGAGCAGCCGGGTGGACGATACGGACAGCGTGAGAGCCGACGTGAGCGTAGATAAGGCGCAAACCGCCGTCAGCAAGCAGGTAAGGCTGGTGGCATACGACAAGAACGGGAAAGTCATTGAGGGGGCGGCAATCGATCCGCCTGTCGTCGACGTCGAGGTACCGATCACGAGCCCGTTCACGACCGTACCGCTTCAGCTCAAGCTGGCAGGGGAAACGGCCAGAGGGTTCAGCGTCGCTTCGATTACGAAAAGCACGGATAAGGTGACGGCCTACGGACCTCAGGAAGTAGTCGACAAGATGGAGTTTTACGAGGGACCGGCGATCAATTTGCAGGACTTGAAGGAAACCAAGGACCTGACGCTGGACATCCCTCTGAAAAATAAAATTACGCAAGTCGAGCCGTCCAAAGTGGATGTGAGAATCGAAGTCGTTCCGTCCGTATACAAAACGCTGGAGGGAATCTCCTTCTCTATCGTCGGGCAAAACGACCTGTACGATACGAAGGTGCTGGTCCCCGAAACCGGCAAGCTGAATGTGACGGTGGAAGGAGCGCCGGCCGTGCTCGATAAGCTGAAGCCGGAGGATATCCAGGCAATTGTCGATATCAGCAACCTGCCTCCGGGGCAGCATGAGCTGCCGGTGACGTTGAATCTGCCGACCTTTGTGAAAAAAGGGCCGCAGCAGGATTTCAAGGTCACGGTGGAAATCAGCGCGAAACAAACGAAAGTAGCCAGACCATAACGGAAGAACCATCATAACTAAAACCAGGGAAGAGGAGATTTCGACATCATGGGGAAATATTTCGGAACAGACGGGGTGCGCGGGGTCGCCAATCATGAATTAACCCCGGAGCTTGCTTACAAAATCGGCCGCTGCGGCGGTTATGTACTGGCCGGCCAAGTCGAGAAACCGGTGGTGGTCATCGGGCGCGATACGCGCATTTCCGGGCCGATGCTGGAAGCGGCGCTTGTCGCCGGTCTGCTGTCGATCGGCGCGAACGTCATCCGCCTGGGCGTCATTTCGACGCCGGGCGTCGCTTATTTGACGCGTGTCTTGAAGGCCGACGCGGCCGTTATGATTTCGGCGTCCCACAATCCGGTAGCGGACAACGGCATTAAGTTTTTCGGCGGGGACGGCTACAAGCTGTCCGACGAGACGGAGCTGGAGATCGAACGTCTGCTCGATGCGGAAACGGACGAGCTGCCTCGCCCGCTGGGCGGGGAGCTCGGCACGGTATCCGACGATCTGGAAGCCAAATGGCGTTATAAGGACTATATCAAGTCTACCGTCAAAAGCCCCTCGTTCCGCGGCCTCAAAATCGTGCTCGACTGCGCGCACGGCGCCGCCTATGAGCTTGCGCCGAAAGTGTTTCAGGAGCTGGGCGCGGAGGTTATTACGATCGGAGCCGATCCGACCGGCCGCAACATCAACGACCACTGCGGTTCCACGCATCCCGAGCATCTGCAGAAGGCGGTGCTGGAGCACAAGGCCGACCTCGGCCTTGCGTTCGACGGCGACGCCGACCGCTTGATCGCGATCGACGAGACCGGCGCCGAGGTGGACGGCGATTATATTTTAAGCATTTGCGGTAAAGCCATGTACGAAGCGGGCAAGCTGAATCACGGCACGATCGTTACGACAGTGATGAGCAACATCGGCTTTTTCAAAGGAGTCGCGTCGCTGGGTATGAAAACGTCCAAAACCGCTGTAGGAGACCGCTACGTGATGGAGGAAATGCGCAAAGGCGGCTACAACCTCGGTGGGGAGCAGTCGGGGCATGTGATTTTCCTCGATTACAATACGACCGGAGACGGCATTTTGACCGCTCTGCAGGTGACGGATATCGTGGCGCAATCCGGCAAGAAGCTCAGCGAGCTGAAGCAAATTATGCGCAAATATCCGCAGGTGCTGGTGAACGTCCGGGTGGCTGACAAGTCCAAGTTGAAAGGCAACGCCGTCATTGAGGATGTCATCCGCGGGGTGGAAAATGAGCTGGGAGACAACGGCCGCGTGCTGGTGCGCCCGTCCGGTACGGAATCGCTAATCCGCGTTATGGCCGAGGGGCCCGACAAAGATCAGGTGGAAGCTTATGTAAAACGGATTGTCGACGTCGTTCAACGGGAATTATCTTAATTTTATAATGTGCGGATCCCCCATTTGCAGAAATGGGGGATTTTTCATGAAAAGGTTAGGGAAATATCAGTTGCGTTATGCGCTGAAAATGAATAAGATGGGTATATGTCTATTTAATTATGGAAAGGTGGGTAGAGGTTACCGATCAAACAGCGCCAGAGCTTGTGAGGCGTGCCGCTTCTTCGGTTTTTTCGGACGAACAAGAGGCAGCGCATCGCAAGCTGACGAGGTGAAGGTGTTCGAAACATTCGGCGGGGACCTTCCGGCACATTTCCATGCCGTAAAATCGGGAAGCAAAACGTCCGGGCAACCGGGCGGACAAGAGCCCGATAGGATGTTTACTTTGTCATGCCCAATTTTAAACTTAATGAACGTAATTAATATATGTTGATAGAGACGAACGGGAGGTCATTTCGAATATGTGTGGAATCGTAGGATATGTGGGTAACCGCAAATCGCAAAATATATTGATTGAAGGATTGAAAAAGCTGGAGTACCGCGGGTACGACTCCGCCGGGGTCGCTGTATATACGGAAGGCGAAGGCCTGCAGATTAAAAAATCGCAAGGACGTCTCGCTGTGCTCGAATCGAAGCTGAGCGAAGCGCCGCTGAGAGGGACGATCGGCATCGGGCATACGCGCTGGGCCACCCACGGCAAGCCGTCGGACGTCAACTCTCATCCGCATACCGACAACTCTCAGAAATTTTCGGTCGTTCATAACGGCATTATCGAAAACTATATTTCTCTTAAAGAAGAATTGATCGCAAAAGGACACGTATTCGTATCGGAAACGGATACCGAAGTCATTTCGCACCTGATCGCAAGCCTTTATGAAGGCGACATCGTCAAAGCCGTTCAGCAAGCCGTTAAACGGATGACAGGCGCATTTGCCCTGGGCGTACTGACGGAATACGAGCCGGATAAGCTGGTTGCAGTTCGCTTGGCGAGCCCGCTCATTATCGGCGTAGGCGACGGGGAAAACTTCATCGGCTCCGACATTCCGGCCATTCTTGAGTATACCCGGAACGTATATATTTTAAACGACGGCGAAATGGCGCTTTTGACAAAAGACGGTGTCGAATTAATGACAATCGAGGGGAATTTTATTTCTCGGGAAATATTCCATGTCGATTGGGACATTGTTACGGCGGAAAAAGCCGGATTCGATCATTTTATGTTGAAAGAAATCCACGAGCAGCCGAAAGCTTACCGCGATACGATGGGAAGCCGCATTGATTCGTCCGGTAAACGGGTCGTACTGAACGAAGTGAAAATGACCGCCGACGATCTGCGCGGGATTACTAACATCCATATCGTCGCTTGCGGAACGGCTTATCATGCCGGCCTGGTCGGCAAAAACGTGATCGAAAAGCTGGCGCGCATCCCGGTTGAAACGGACGTCGCTTCCGAGTACCGCTACCGCTCGCCGATCATTACGAAAAATACGCTGGTCATCGTCGTCAGCCAATCCGGCGAAACCGCCGATACGCTGGCCGCGCTGCGCGAAGCGAAACGTCACGGCGCCCGCGTAGTCGCCATCACCAACGTGGTGGGCAGCTCGGTAGCCCGCGAAGCGGACGATGTCATCACCACATGGGCCGGCCCGGAAATCGCCGTCGCTTCGACCAAAGCTTATACATCGCAGCTGATCGCTTTTTACCTGCTCGGGCTGTACCTCGCTCAAGAGCTCGGCACGCAAGAAGAGGCGTATATTGCCGAAGTGATTTCGGCGTTGAAGGAACTTCCGGCGCAGGTGGAGAACATTCTCGAACAGTCGGACGTCGTGAAAAACTTCGCGGAGCAAATCGCTACGCATGAAGATTTGTTCTTCATCGGCCGCGGTCTCGACTACGCAGTCGCTCTGGAAGGTTCGCTCAAGCTGAAGGAGATCTCATACATTCACTCCGAGGCTTACGCTGCCGGCGAGCTCAAGCATGGCACGCTGGCCTTGATCGAAGAAGGCATCCCGGTGATCGCCCTGGCGACACAGGAAGATCTGTTCGAGAAGACCGTCAGCAACATCAAGGAAGTCAAAGCGCGCGGCGCTTACGTATTCGGCATTCACGCCGAAGGTGAGGATGAGCTGAAGAAAGCAGTCGACCAGACGCTGAGCATACCGAAGACGCTGGCTCTACTCTCGCCGGCATTGTCGGTAGTACCGCTGCAGCTGCTCGCGTATTATGCTTCGCTCGCCCGCGGCAACGACGTCGACAAGCCGCGGAATTTGGCGAAGAGCGTGACGGTGGAGTAGTCGGTTTGACAAAAGGGAACTTTTGTCACCATGAAAAAAACTTTGTCCTGATGTAAAAAGCATTGTCTTGATGTAAAAAGGATTGTCCAAGGATTGGGGAATGCTGGATGAAATTGTCCGGTAGCTCCCCGATCCTTTTTTGCATTTCAAGCAGGGAACGGCAGAGGTATCGCCGAATAATAATATTGGAGAAATTCAGGAATGACGTGGTTTTCGGCAGTTGGAGATAAGGAAGGAAGCGAAAGCATCCCTTTTTTTACTCACATCTTTTCTCTACATTTTCGGTCAACCTTTTTTACATCAAATTTGCTCGGGTTTCATCCTAATCCCTGTAAGTTCCCCTTTCTTTTCCCCTGCTTTTCTGGACAACCTTTTTTACATCAGGCTTTTTCTCGATTCGTCCTCAAATTGCCTATAAACCCAGGCGTGGCAAGGGATTGCAGGGGATGGAGAGAGGTGACATGAGAGGACAATGTTTTTTTTAGGGCTACAACGTACAGGGATTTGGAAGATTGGGGATAGGGGAAAAGTTAAGGATTGATCGTCAAATCCGTTTTAACGACCATACGACAGCGAGCATCTTCTCTGTGATGTGGAAGTTCGCCAGCTCTGCAATGCGGATACCTAAGTTTATGTTTAGCCGAGAAATCTGGTCAAATGAATTATGGCCATGAAAAAAGGACAGGGATTGCCCCTGTCCTCTCTCGTGTTATTCGAATTCGTAATCCGTCCCAGGATCAAGGTTCAGGTCGCTTATTACCTGTCTTGCGGATTGATACATATATCCTTGGTCAATCTTATTGGTCAAGTCGATGCGAGTGTCGTCATCATCATAACCGTATACGGAGATTACTTGAAAACCAGAAGGGTTTCGTGATTTAAAGTATTAAAGTGATGCGTTATATCAATACCAACATTACTGCTACTATGCTATAATGTAATGTGGTTAATTGTTGATTTTTAATTTAATTTGTTGAAATAAAATTGGAAGGTGTATCATAAATGCCACATTTAGACTGGATCGGTAAGAAAGCTATCGTTAATCATCACAACGAGATCCACTACCGCCTGCTTAACGCTGATATGGAAAAATCGGTTCGTCCTGAAGCAAGTAACGGCAACATGCTAATACATGGAGATAATCTGTACGCTATTAAAGCTCTGTTACCTCATTATGCAGGTAAGTGTAAGTTCGTTTATATAGATCCTCCTTATAATACTGGTGGGGATAATCAGCTCTGGATCTACAACGACCAAGTGGACGATCCTGAGATACGTGAATGGCTCAATAAGGTTGTAGGTAAGGACATGGAAGATCTATCTCGTCATGATAAATGGTTATGCATGATGTATCCCCGTCTTCAACTATTAAAGAAACTACTAAGGGAAGATGGGTTTATTTGTGTTCAGATTGATGACAATGAAGCCGCAAATTTAAAGGCCATAATGGACGAAATATTCCTCCCATCCAATTATTTGACTACCATTTATGTCCAAGTTCGTTATTCAGAAAAGACCTTGACACAAGACATGAGCTTTCACAAACAGATAGAGCAAATATTGGTTTATCGGCGTTCACCAAAGGCAAAGCCAAGACTAAAAGAACAAGAATACAATTACGATAAATTTAAGTTCTATATCCGTGAAAAAGGGCCAGGTCGAGAGATAACGTTAGGCGACAAAAAGGTAGTGGTTTTCAATCCCGAAGAATACGAAATCACGCAAGGAGAACCTTCCGTGAATGGCTTAAAGGAAATATGGGCTACTGGTACAATTCTGAATGGCAATTCGTCTGGCAGATTTTTTAGAGATTATTTAGCTGGCCGTAAGGATGAAGACGGCTTAGGAGTAATGTATAAAGTTTATGATATTGGCGATGATGCACTAAATTATCGCTACTTTACAGGGCCGAAAAGAGCAAATGCAACGAAAGGTAAATACTACCAAGGCGTACCTGTTGACAAAATAGAAGATGGGGAAGGTGGAGAAGGAGAAGTAATTACTGAAACTCCAATTCCAAACTTCTACGATATGGCTGGTGACTTTGGTAACTGCCGACACGAGGGTGGAGTTGAATTTAATAGTGGTAAAAAGCCTGAAAAACTTCTTGCGATTCTTCTCAAGCATTTTTCCGAAGAGGGAGATATTGTAGTTGACTCCTTTGGAGGAAGCGGAACCACAGCGGCGGTGGCACTAAAAATGAAACGTCGTTTTATTACCGTAGAATTGGGAGACCATGCGTATACTCATACGTTAAAACGACTCACAAGTGTTGCGAATGGTGAGGATAATACCGGGGTAACAGAAGAGTTTGGTTGGGAAGGCGGTTCGGGGTTTACCTTCTGCGAATTAGGTGATAGCTTGTTTGATGCTTTTGGATTGATAAAGGAGAATGTAACCTATCAAGATCTGGCGAGGCATGTGTTCTTTACTGAAACAGGTGAGCCATTAGGGGACATTACAGGTAATCAAGCTAATTACATAGGTTCGGGTAAAGGTAATTTATACTATCTTTACTTTAATGAGGGTGGCGATGATACTTATCTTACCCAAGAGATTGTAGAAAGCCTTCCAGAATTTGATGGCAGGATAAGGGTGATATTTGCGAACGGCTGTAAGGTGAGTTCCCTATATCTTGAAGAGCATGGAATCATCTTTAAACAAATTCCATACGAAATAAAGGTGAAGTAGAATGTTGTCGTTAAAGAATTATCAAAAAAGAGTTTTACGTTCACTATCCAATTACTTCAAGGCGGTAAGAGCACTTGGAGCAAGTGCGGCTTTTGAACAACAGGTGAACCGTCCTTATTGCACAATCCCACAACTTCCTGGACTTCCTTATGTTTGCTTGAGAGTCCCTACTGGCGGAGGCAAAACACTTCTATCATCGCATAGCATCAGTATCACGATGCGGGATTTTCTGCACAAGGACAACGCTGTTGTGCTTTGGCTGGTTCCTACAACTCCGATTAAAGATCAAACATTAGCGGCTTTAAGAGACGTAGAACACCCATACCGTAAAGCCATTGAAGAGACAATTGACACACCTGTAACAGTTTTAGACATTACAGAGGCTTTATTTGTTCAGCGGAGTACGTTGGACAACGAAACACTCATTATCGTATCTACTTTAGCCGCTCTCCGAATCGAGGATACGGATGGTAGAAAAATTTATGATGATAACGGGCATTTGAAAGTCTTATTTGATGGATTAAACGAATCTGTATTATCCTCGCTTGAGAAAACAGATGAAGGTAGTCGAATCTGTTATTCTTTGGCGAATGTTCTAAAGTCAAGACGTCCAATGGTAATTATCGACGAGGCTCACAATGCAAGGACAAACCTTTCTTTTGAGACTCTTGCCCGATTTAGTCCATCTTCAATCATCGAGTTCACAGCTACTCCACAGACTACCCATCGACCCGAAAGAGGAGAGTTTGCAAGTAACGTCTTGTGTAGTATTTCTGCGGCAGAGCTAAATGCAGAGGAAATGATAAAACTTCCAATCCGTCTCGAAACAAAAGCAGATTGGAAGGATGTTATTGCTCAAGCACTTGGGAGAAGAAAAAGACTTCAAGTTATTGCTAACAAGGAACGAAGAGAAACCGGAGAATATATCCGCCCAATAGTATTGCTTCAAGCACAACCCCGTTCTCAAACGAGAGAGACAATCAATGTAGGCGTTATTCTACAGGCATTGATGGAAGACTTTAAGATTCCAAGAGAAGAGATTGCCATTGCAACGGGAGACACAAAAGAACTTGAAGGTGTTAATCTCTTTGCACAGGACTGCAAAATCAAATTTATCATTACTGTTTCTGCTTTAAAAGAAGGTTGGGACTGTTCTTTTGCTTATGTACTTTGTTCCGTAGCTGAAATTGGTTCCTCAACCGCTGTCGAGCAATTAGTGGGTCGTGTACTTCGATTACCGTATGCAAAGAAAAAGAATGATCCAGAACTTAATCGTGCTTACGCATACGTTTCTTCGACAAGGTTTGAGAACACCTTAACGTCACTTACTGATGCGTTGGTAGAAAACGGGTTTGAACGGTTTGAGGCTGAAACCTTGATTGCTCCTCCAACTCCTGAACCAGACTTGTTTGACCCTGAATTCTATGAGTCTGAGGAAGAGGTTGAAGAAGAACCCAATTTGGAAGAACTACCAGAACCAATAAAGAAAAAAGTGACTTATAATCCGGAGGCAAAAAAGATTGTATATCGAGGAACTATGTCTGAGGATGAAAAAATTGAATTTAAGAAGGCCTTTAAGACCGATGAAGGGAAGAAGGCAGTCGATAGCCTCTTTTCACAAGCTCAGCAAATTCCGAAATTTGATTTGTTTAATCCACCACCTGAGCCGGAAATGCCGAAGGAAAAAGGGGATTTTAAGGTTCCCTATCTGTTGTATAAACAAGGTGATCTTTTAAAGCTATTTGAAGAGTCCATTTATCTTGAGAGGGCTTTCGAACTTTCAAAATACGACCCTAAGTTAAGTGAGGGAGAGTTCTCCACAAAATCGAATGTGCAGGGACAAATTGGTGAGGTAACAGTTTCGGAACAAGGCCGAGTAGAGGCTAAGTTTGTTGAAGAATTAGTTGAGCAGTTGTCTCTTGATATTGAAGACCGTGGTTGGACAATTGCTGAACTAACAAATTGGCTTGACCGCAAAATCCCTCACCCCGACATAACAATGAAGCAGTCCACATTGTTTATTTACAAAGTTATCCAGCACCTTATCGACGAGAGGGAATTTGAGTTAAGCACGCTTGTCCACTATAAGTACAAATTACGCGAGGCAATAGAAAAGCTAATTGGACGACATAGGGAAACGGCTCGTAAAGAGGCGTGGCAGGCTTGTTTAGACCTTGGGGAAGACGTAGTTCTGGTCAGTGATGAAGATAGGTACTGCTTCACGTTTGATAAGGAAATTTACCCTGCAAGCTGGTATTACGATGGGCGAATCAAATTTAATAAGCACTACCACGAACTTGTAGGAGAGTTAAAGAGTAGTGGTGAAGAGTATGAATGTGCCTTACTCATCGACCAATTACCAGAGGTCAAACATTGGATAAGAAACATTGACAGCGATAGTAAATATAGTTTTTGGTTACAAAAGTCAAAGGGGCGTTTCTATCCAGACTTTGTTGCTGAACTTAATGATGGTCGGATTGTCGTTATCGAGTACAAGGGAGATCACATTAAGGATGGTCCAGAAGAATTGGAAAAAAAGGCTGTAGGAGAGCTGTGGGCCGCGAGAAGTAATGGCAAATGTTTATTCTACTGGGCAACGAAAGATAATGTAAACGGGTTAAGAGACTTTGTAAAGTAACATATTTTTTGAGTCCCCCAAATGGGGACTTATTTTTATATCTCCAAGGTCAAGTAAAGAATTATGTGTACTTTTATGAGTATTGAAGGTTGATACGAGAATATTTCCCGACATTTATTCGACTTTTTCTCATGCATCCCTATCTTCCACGGGCAGGAAATTGCAGGGTTGCTCTCGAATATTACTCTTAGATCACTCGGACTAAACTCAAGCGGGGCAAGGAGGTGGAGGAATTTGAGAGCAAAGATCCTCTTTCTTCGCTCTCAAATTCCTCCATGACTCCCCTTTATGAGAAGTTGTTAAGGGAGGGGTGAAAGCATGGAGTATATGAACTATATCTCTGATGTGAGTGCAGACATTAAGGACTGTCTCAATGAAATGGGAACACAGCCTATTTTATTTGTTGGTTCAGGCTTGTCGCAAAGATTTTTTAATGGACCAAGTTGGATCGGCTTATTAGAGGAACTACAAAGGCGATGCCCGTTGATTAAAAATGAAGTGGGATTTTATCTTCAGGATGGATTTAGATTAGAGGATATTGGGACAGAATATACAAATTCATATCGGGAATGGGCCTGGGCTAACAAGCAACAGTTTCCTTCTGAATTATTTGATTCAAGAGTGCCAAAATCATCGTATATCAAATATCAAATAAAAAAATTATTTGAGGAAATTACACCTGGCAGTGTAGATGAAATCGAGAATGTTGAGTATCAAAAGGAGATTAGGCTACTTAGAAATATTCAGCCTCATGCCATTATTACGACCAATTATGATACTCTTCTCGAAAAGATATTTCCAGATTATCAACCAGTCATTGGTCAGCAGGTATTGAAACCTGACACGATGGCAATCGGTGAAATATTCAAAATTCATGGTTGTATTACAGATTACCGTGAGTTGGTCTTTAACAATGAAGATTATGAAGTGTTTATAAACAAGAAAAAATATCTTAGTGCGAAGTTGCTGACATTCTTTGCGGAACACCCTCTGCTATTCATTGGATATAGCGGGAATGACAAAAATATCCTCTCGATCTTATCTGATATCGATGAGATTATTTCTAACGAAGGCGAACTTATTCCCAACATTTATTTTTTAGCTTACAACAAAAACCTTACGGAGAATTCCAACCCGCCAAAGGAAAAGGTATTTGTCGTCAATGGTAAAGAAATTCGTGTTAAATACATTGAAAGCAACAGTTTTGATTGGATATTAGAAACCTTTTCAGCTAACAAAGCCGTTGATAATGTGCATCCCAAGTTACTGAGGGCTTTATTAGCTCGGACATATAAGCTTGTGCGGAGTGACATTCCGAGAAGAAGCGTTGATGTGAACTTTGAAATGATAGAGAAGGTTTTGCATGAAGATGAGGGTCTGCCTAACTTGTACGGAGTTGCATTGTTGGACAAACCGAGCCATATTAACATTCAATATCCGTTCACACTAACGCAAGTTGGAGAACAACTTGGCTATCCGAGATGGCACGGGGCAGACAAACTGATTAATCAAATCAAATTGGAGAAAGGTATTAATATCAAAGCTTCAGACAATAAGTATCACGTAACCATAAAGACTAACAAGTCCGAAATGAATAAATATTCGCACGAAGCTGTTAAGCTCTTGGCTAAGGTAAAAGACGGACATGATTATCATGTTGATATTTAATTCAATTGGCACTTGACATTTACCAACAATTTGCGACAGACAAACGGCAGTCTTGTTTTTTACTTCGCCGTATTGTTACAATTATCACTAATTGAGGAGGTTGATACAGCTATGAATTCGAGACGGATCGAACTTGAAATAAACGCATTGAAACAGTCAGTTGCCGCTATACAGCTTCGTCTTGATATACTTGAGCGAAAACAATCGATGGCAGATCAGCCGCATAAACCACGTAGAGGCATCAAACGAAAGCAAGCTTCAAACAATCCTTCGAAGCGATTTGAAACGAAAGTCAATATTGATAGCGGCTTTGCTGATCTCCGCGAGATGAACAAACGTGCACTTGATTTGCTCCGATATCAGTGAAAATACTAACAAAACGCCAGCTCGGTATCATCCCCCGACCTGGCGTTTTTGCTTCCCGCAAGCGGGAAGAGGCTCCTACGCCTTGTGCGTGGAGCCTTTTTTGTTGGCAAAATTCAGGAGCAGTTATATTACCGCCTTGGTCTATCTACGATATCAATAGCGAGAAGAGGGGCTTCGCAAAACGGGGAGGGTTCTAACCTCGCCTCTTTCCTGCGGAAAATTGGCTCGGTAAGAACCTCCGTTGCTTCGTTGCGTTCGGCTGTCGCCGACCGCTCGGCCTACGGCACTCGCTACGAAACGAAGCCCGTTTTGCTCGCCCCTCATCGGGGAAAACCATGTTGCCCCATCTCGCGATGGGTCAAGCGTTTCTGCCGAAACGCAAAAGCATTGTTGACCATCTGCCGATGGTCAAGCGTCTCTACGAGCCGCAAAAGCATGTTGCCGCATCGACGCGGCAAACGTCTCTGCGAGACGCAAAAACCTTTTCGACCATCTTCGATGGTCGCACAAACAAATCTACTGCCGCCGCGAAAATCATTCAGCAAAAGGAGGTGTAATCTCATATGGCGAGACGAAAGAAACCGTACATCTCGCAATTTTTCAACCGAGATCGCTTAGCCTTTTCTGCCTTAGCCCGAGTCGGACACGTAAGTCATGAACATCTGCAAAAGTGTGGCTTGGCGGATAGGCGGATCAAAAATTTGATAAGTGACGGTTATATCGAAAAAGTCGCATATAAGCAAGGCAATCAAATTAAAGAGTGCTATAAATTAACGAGAATCGGACGTGAAACAGCTTCGCGTACCTTCGCATTAAACCAAGCGTATCACGCTCAAAGCCCTATCCACGATGTAGCGTTGGCAAATAAATATTTCAGCTTATCAGAAGAAACAAGAAACAACTGGAAAACGGAAGCTCAAGTTCGTGACGATTTTATTGAACGAATTAATGCTATGCGAGGAGAAGGTAAAGAGGCGGAAGCAAAATTGTACGAGGATATGCTCGATAAAAAATTGATCTCTATGCCCGACTGCGTATATGTGGACGAAAAAGGTAATGAGGTTGCTTACGAAATCGTCACAAGTTCATATGGGCAAGAGGAGTTGAGGGCGAAAGAAGCACTTGTGGAAATCATGAACTATAAGTACGAAACTACCCGTGTTTAAAGGAGGCGATACAAATTATGGGCGTTTCAAATGCGAATAAACAATTTGTTTGTGAGAAATACCGAACTTATCTCGAAATCATTTATCATTTCGGTAATAAAGTGATGCTGATGAAACAGCTTTATCAGTACGCGGAACTTTTGGGCTTAGCTAAAAATTTCTCGACGTTTTACATCAGCATTATGGAGCTTGTACATGCTGAGGTTATTCAGAAAGAACCTTTCACCGCTTTCGGCAAAAAAACTCAATTGCAGATGTTAACGTTGCGGAAATATGGCATCCGCTTCATCGGAGGAAAACAGGATAGCTACAGTGTCGCTTCGGTTCCGCGATCAAATGGAAACGAACGCATTCTGGTCAGCATCTTTAAAAACTGCTTCATTATCAAAAAGCTTGTCCCGCGTCTTATGAAAGAAAGTAAGAAAGTTACGTTTAATGCGATTATAGGTATGTTAAATCGTGACTACAGCACAATCCTACTCAACAAAAACCAGGGCATCTCTTTCTTGTCGAAACTGAGAAGCGACGATCTGCTCCAACAATTGCTTGATGTTTCAGAGGTCGATCAGGACATGAAAAGAATGCAGGAAATCAAGCTAAAACTTGCCGAAGGACTGAGAAAAGGTTCCGAATCGTCGGAAGGAAAAGGGAAAGGCAAAATGCACTCCTCTTCTCTTTCACCGCTGGATGATCTTAAAAACGAAATTCATGCCAAAGCCGATAAAGATTTAACAAAGGCAGAGAAGCTTGATAATTATACGGTCGATACGATGCTTGCATTAAATGCACACGTTGCTCAAATTAAGGTCGTTAACAACAAGGTTAGCATCACCGTATTAATTTTCGATATCCACAATAAGAAGAACATCCATAAAATGGTGACTCATGTTGCATGTATGTATCACATGTTTAGTCGCTATTTCAAGCAGGAGCTTATTTTGAGGGTTGGCATCGTCTCAATCGATAAATTCGCGTCAAAAAATCTGAAAGCCCAGGCGGAATCTATGTTCATTGATTTTATCTCAAAAGAGCGGAAAGGCACGCGGCTCTCCGCAATTTTAAGAGATTGGAGAGTCGATGATGAGATGCAGAAGTGGATTGAAGTACAATTCACAGACTACAACATCACTAACGATTTTATGGACGGGATTAAGCATGCGAATCTAATAAGGCGATAGTTGTTAACGGCGGATGGCAATCACTCGGCTATGCCATCCGTTACATAATTCAATTAATGCTTTGGTCTAATAAACCTTCACTTGGAATTCAATTTCATCCCTGCCTGTTTCAATAGCCTGTTTGACCCGTTCTGCAAAATGTAAACGATCTATCTCTGTCATGAATCCCTGCTCGCAGAATGAACAATAATGCATCGGAACCCCTGTCACCGTTACAGGTTTGTCCCTCAGTCTAACAAGCTTGGACACATACCTCAATTCCCTCTCATTGCCGCAATCACAATTTGCGAATTTTTGATCAAAATCACTCACGTTTCTCCGTTCAGTTTGCGGTTGCCCCACGGAATATCCAAAGAACTTCGCAAACAAATCCCCATCATCACTCTCCGTTTTTTCATCCCTACGCTCAGGAGCCAGTTCATTCTCTCGCTGGCTCAAGACCGATTGGGCGGCTTGATTAAATGCCAACCCCTGTTGTCTCATTGTCTTTACAACACGCTCTGAATACTCAGCCACCGAGATGAAACGCTCTTTGAAGAACAAGCTATAAAAAAGATACAAGCAAAGAGCGACCCCAACAACAGCACCAGCCAAACTGGAAAGGTTCGTTTGCAAGTCTGCCAAGTAATAGTGCCATCGATCTTTATTCGCATCGCTTGATACCCATCCAAGGCTAATACTGTAATACAGACCAAACGTAATGGTTCGAATAAAGGATCCAATCAGCAGAAATGACCAGAACATGCCGCTGGCATTCGAATAATGCTTGCGGTAAAACGCTTGAATTACCCCTCTTTGTATAAGCTGGCGAATTGTGAGGTGATATACGACAAAACACATAACGATTGCCGCATCCATCGTTGCCAGAAACGGAAAATAGTCTTGATAGAATGCCAGGAACATATAAAACGGAATGTGCAATTGAAACAGCCACCGCCACATTCCCGCCCACATGACATCCATTTCAGGATGTGGCAAGGTTTCATTTCGCCGAATTCGTTTTTCAATGCTATCTTTAAACATGTCGTTTCCCCTCGCTTCCTTTTGGAAATTATTTTAATCCACATTTAAAAATTAGGAAACTTCATTGCAGTTTGTTATATAACAGAATTGGAAAAAATCAGGGGAGGGTAGAGGGAAACCCTTATGCCCTAAACCTCAATCCTCAAACGACCTGATTTTGCCCGACTTTTCGCAGTTTTTTAGAAAAAGTTTGAGCGAAATTGCTTCAAAATGCTTAAAATGCCAGGGGGCGTAGAAGGAGTAGGATACTTATTTCCTTTTCAAGTGCATGCCAGGCTCTATAGAATGTGAAATATTTTACTTTCAACTTTCGGAGAACATAAACCTATAAATTAGCGACAAAACTTTTCGAAAAGCAGTGTGGACTTGCCAAGTCGTCTGTCGATAAGCGAATTTCTTTGTTGCCGCATCTTCCGGCTGAATGACAATGACAGCTAAAGCTCACTCTCGCCTTCGCGTAAAAAATTTAGTGTGTTGCCGCTTCTTTTGGCAACAAGAGAAAAGCCTTATTCTGCTGGCGTATTCGGATAACAACTTGCGGAAAACATAAGAAGAATCTTCTAATTGTAAATTAATGGTTGCATATATTAATAGACTTAAATTATCGCTCAAAATCCTAAAAGCGACATGCATTTTTGCCAATTCGCTCGGTGCGTGCCTCCGCACGCCTGTCGAAAACAGGCTTTCAAAGTTTTCGCCTTCGCTTTGGCTTTTGGGCAAATAACTCATCGCAACTGGCATTTGCTTATTCGCTTAGTCTTTAGGCAAATACCAGGCGATTCGCAATTTCGCCTGGCAATCAGAATTCGAATTTAGTGCGTTAAACCAAGAAAGCGAGTCGGCATTAAATTATCGAAGCATCGAACCTTCGCTTTAGAATGAAATATCGTCATCATCATTTTCGGTTGGCATATCTTGCTCGGTCTGCATGTCATGGCGATTGAAGCTGTTTACGCAAAAGTTATCGTATATGTACACAAAGCTTTAGCCTCCCTAAATCCTTGCCCTTTTTCCCGATCTTGTTTTCATGGTAACAGTATCCAAATATTGGTTGACAACAGCCGTTTTCGGCGATATCATATGCTCACGAAAGGTGGATGAGTAGGGGGCTTGTATGAACGACGATGAGCTGTTGAAGGAATTTAGTGACGACGAGTTTGACGATGCATTTCCAAAAGGGATATATGCAGTCCCGACCCCACGGTGTCTGCCGCGATATAGCATAAGAAGAATTGCGAAATACATGAGAGAAAATAACATCAAGGGGCCACTAAGCAAAGACGAACTCAAACAATTCAGAATCGAACCAAAGGGGTATGTTTGCAGGGTAGTTCAAACCATAGAGGAGGCAACGTATTGGTTGCCAACCTTTGACGAAGATTTGGAAGAATGTGAGGTTACGCCATACCAGCTTTATCGTATACTTTACGATAAAGCGGACGATGAACACCTTATCATCGATGATAATGATGAATTCTCGCTTATATATTTATGGCATGCCGGACGATTTGTTGTCTTGGAAGAATCGAACTGAAAGGGTGAAAACGCAATGAAACGAACAACAAGCTATCATAAGTTAATAGCTTTCCAAAATTAAGGGTCAGCCTCTCGGCTGACCTTTTCAATTTCGTTAGGGTTGCAACACCATTGAAAAACTATTTGTCTTGAATGGAATCTCGCCTCTTCGCTTGTAATTCCGACAGTTTCCTTATCTGTTCGAGAGCATAATCTTGAAAGTCTGGCTCTAAGTCCTTGAATATGGCAATTGCTTCATCAAGTTTCTTGTTATGAGGTTTTTGATCCAAAAACATATCGCCTTCGCCTGTTTGCAACCATTTCTCATTTACCGAAAAAAGTTCGCAAATATGCTTGAGCAATAGTTCCTTTGGCTGGACTCGATTATATTCTAAATTGCTGATCACATCTCTGCTAACGCCAAGTTTTTCGCCGAACTCTCGTTGTGATAGCCCGAGATGTTCCCTGATGGCTTTGATCCTGTCATGCAAGCTCGTCTCCCTCCCTGTGTTAAAGTTAAGGTTATATTTACTGTACAACACAAAAATAACGTAGTCAACACAAATGACTTGCCGTAAATGAGTTGACAACTCAGAAATATAGTGTTAAATTGTGTTTATAACACATTTTTCGGAGGTGTTAAGCGTTCATGACACAATTGAAAAGACAAGTGGACAAAATTGCTGAACTAAACTCTGTTTTCTTGACGTTGGATGAACTCAATCAAGAGTATGCATTAACGCTATTGCAGACATTAAGGTTTGCTCAAACAAGTCAACGCAACTCCTCCTCTCCAGAGGACATGAAAAAGACCTCAGAAAAATAGTCAGGCACTCGCACACAAAAAAAGGAGACGATTAAGATGCAAACACTCTTGAGAAAACTTTTTCAAGATCAACTAAACAAATTCACACAAAAACGTTTCGTTCAAAACTTAATCATTGAAATTATTGCCGATCTGGTAATGCTTATTGGGGGTCTTGTAATAGGCTACTACCTTAGAACCATGTTGTTCTAAATCCATTACTGGAAGGGAGAAAGAAGAATGAATGAAGAGCAAAAGGTGGATTATTACCATCGGATTATTCCGATTGCGGACACTACAGATGAATGCGTTTTTGTTGTTCCAACGGCTATCTTGAATCAAGCTAATCTCCATGTTGGCGATGAGTTTATTGCCGTCCCAAGGCAAAATGGGCTTGTAATCAAGAAATTGAAGCAAAAAGCCAGATCCAAAGTCGAATGAGATTTTTATGAAGATTAGAATATGGTTGAGATGAGGAAAAGAACGCCTTGCATTTGTGGTAAGGAAGCGGAGCATCGGATTGGTACAACCGAACAATTCGTCTTTGAATCCAAAATTGTCGTCAACAATGTTCCGCACTTCTTCTGCGACTTTTGCAAGAGAGTCTCATTCGACGGCAATACCAGATTGGTATCTATTTTGAGCAACGCATATAAGCAAGGGCTAACCGAAGTCGATTATGAGAAAGGGGGAGAGATTAGCATGATTACATTTAAAATTGACGTTTCGGATGAAGTGAAGAAAGAGATAGAGCGAGCTGTTGAGGGAAAAGTTGACGAGATCGTAGATGGAGAAGAATTTACGGTGATTGTCGATGGAAAGGCGGTTTTAGGAACAAGGTCAGGGGATATCGTTGAAATCGAGCGGGTCATTGAAAAAGTTCTATAAACTGAGGGGGCTGGAATGATGTTGAAAAAGAGCTACCTTGTTCAATAATTTTTGTTGCGATCGAGTAGATAGTTGGATGCGAAGGAGGTGCCGACATTGCCAGCGTTGTTCAATCGATTGTTTCTGCGAAAACGCGAAATATTGATTGATAATCGTTTGATTTCGTTCCAAATCCTCGGTCAAAAATCGAAAAAACTTGAAATCTGGTGCGAGAACGAACGGGTCAAAGAAATATTGACCAAAATGCCATATTCCCATTTCGTTGTCGAGACTTTTCAAGCCTACAAGCAGGAATCGGGGCTAAACTACAGGTATGTATTAATCGCAGACAACATGAAAGAAAGCGATAACTGGTATTATCGTAAAGGCAGAACATGGATCGTGACACTAAAATTCGTTCTTGAACTGATTCTCGGAGTGTTGTCTTTGCAAAAGATTGATGCTGAACCATTGGAGAGATTCATTATTCATGAGGTGGCTTAAACAGTGGAATTCGACCAGAAATTCTTTGTGGGCTATTTGCAGGAATTGCAAAACCATCTATTTCCGGATCAATTAATCGAAGATATCATTGCAATGGTCGATAACCATCATCAGGCAAGGCGATTCGTTGCAATGTACTTACTTCAGGATAGAGAAACCTTTCATCACTATTTCGAGAGACGAAAGGAGTTTGGGATTGGGGGAATTGTAGATACAGTGATTTCCGCTTTGTTTCACGATACGAACAAGAAGCCAGCAAAACAAGAGTTGATTGATTTGCTCAGTATTAGCGAAGAGATGATCAACAACAGGGTTGAGGGTCATGCAATCAAGGAGTTCAACAAAGACTTAAACAGCTTTCTGTTTCAGTGGCATAAGCGAACGGGGAGGATTGAGGAAATGGTCGATAAGCTTATACAATCCATGGGTGATCAAAATGAAATCTTCATTAAATGATGCAGATCGTTGGCTCATTAACGAGGTTATAACAAGTTTATTGGAAATTCATGTTCATCACGAGCCTATCGAATATTGGTCAAACCTAATCGCGATGCAAAACCAGTTGCATCGTCGTCAAACAAGAGAATACATAGACGTGTCATCTTGCAAACAGGAGGAGACTTTTCGATGAAGAAGCTTGGTTTATTGCTATTAATGGTGGCACTCTTTGTTGAGCCACTCTCTTCTGTCCACGCAACAAATAATAGCGAAAGCAAGTATGTGACCCACGCCGAATTTATGAGGGATGCAGTTGAAGCCCTATACGGTGAACCTGAATTGCCTGCAAATCAACATGGGGCAGACCCTTATTATGATTATGCCGCGAAAAAGCTTGGAATCCTTTATTTTAGTGATTTAGGTGGTCGGCCATACCTACGAGACGCTGAAATCACACGCGGCGAAGCGGCCAGAGTCATTTATCTCCTACTCAACAAGGAAATAGGTGGAGTGAAATCAAAAGCTATTCGGTTTCTCTTCGAAAAAAATCTGGCTTGCGGTGCGTATAACGACAAGGGCGACTATATGGAAAACTATAATCCGACAGGAAAACTTGCCAGAGAATCTGCGGCTGTCTTAATCGAGAGAGCAAAGGCTTTTAAAAACGGCGAACAACTAAAGTCTTGCCAGGACTTAGGCACATCAGAAGGTTTAAATAGTACAATACTCGAACGCTTTGAGTCGCTTAACAAGAAAATGCACACATCGTTTAAATTTACCACAACAGATGAAGAGTACAACATCGGTATCTGGAAAGATGGCTTACTGATAGCCTCGTATGGCTATGATGAGATCCAGGTTGGCACTCCATTTTCTTTTGATACCTGGTCGTTTGATTACACTGGTACCCCTAATGAAAAAGATCTTGCATTCTTTGTCAAAGCATTAAAAATGGTGGGTATGCCGGAATCGGAAGAAACAATAAAGATGCTTCTTGATGAGATTGTAATGAAAGATAGGGATGTCTCATATTCAAAGGCGAATATAACAGTAAGAGGCGGAGGATACAAATTACCAAATGTCTGGTACAAAAATTACTCACTTCATTGGGCAAATGGAGAGTTCGCCCAGAAACCTCCAGAAACGTCCAAAGTGCCTCCTTCACAAGAACGCACTTCTTGGTTTTACGTTGATGGACACCTAATAACAGACGATCAGAATCAACCAGATTTCAGTGACTATGCTCCGCATGTGCCTATTCAAACTGTGGTTGAAGGCATGGGCGATAAGTTCGAATGGAATGACACAAACAAGTCAGGGATTATAAGGTTAAGAGATGGTAAGAAGATTTCAATTGCTGTGAACAGTTCCTTTGCAACTGAAGACGGCCTGAAAATTCCGAAGCCCAAAATGATCAAGTGGAAACTCTACGTTTCGGTTTATTTTCTCAGCGACATCTTAAAGTATTCGATGGATTTTGAAAAAAAAGAAAATAGGGAATATGTATTCATCGGACAACCTCCGGTAGTCATGCCGCCAGGAATACTTCCTACAATTAAGCCGACTCCTTGCCCTACCCCATCTATGATGGCTACGATGGTTTTGGGAGAACAGGATTTGCGGTATAAGGTTGCTGATGATTGGAAGCCGCCACTGATTCAGTCAACAGCGACTTGGGATCCTGCGAAAGACCATGAAACTTTGAAAAAGGAACTTGGTCTTGGAGAGGGCTGGTATTTTAGCCCTTATTGCGGCAAAGAAAATACAGCCGCTTTAAGTGTGACTGGGGGAGGAATCTACTCGGAAATTGTCTTGTATGGCTGGTATGGTTCGTTGACAGAAGATAGTCCAGAGAATAAGACTCCTTATATCGTCCGAGAAATTCTGCGTTTTTATCTACCAGGAACTAACGACAAGCTGTTTCACATCTTAGACGATGGTTTCATGGGGGAGGACGTAGGCGAGTATGTAAACAAAAAAATTGTAATTGATGATCATGAAATTTTAATCCAGACACCACCTGGAGGCGTTCAGATATATATTAGCCAGAAGGGTAAGAAAATCGACCTGAATTGAACGGATAGTAGCAAAAAAGAGAGGCACTAACCGCCTCTCTTTTGTTCTCTCTTATTGTGTTCGAGGCAACTAAAACAGAGTCCGACTTAAAAGCTATTTATCCAAGTACAATCCAATATTAAAATTGATGAAAAACAAGTGAAGGAGAGTGGAACAAATGTTGAAAAAAGCAATATCAATTGCACTTGTCACAATAATCAGCACTACGATTGCAATTGCCGCATACGCACAACAAAATCATGAATTCCCCGATCTCAAAGGGCATTGGGCAGAAAATACAATTGAATGGGCTGTCGAAAAAAAGATGGTTTCCGGTTATCCTGATGGAACGTTTAAGCCTAATCAAAACGTTTCGGAAGCGGAGTTCCTCGCCATGCTAATCCGTTCATACAAGCCCGACATAACCGCAAGTAAGCAGGGGCATTGGGCAGACGGATACTACGATTTCGCGGCGAAATTGAACTATCCCGTTGCAGGCGGAGCGGATGTTGGGGTTAGGGGTAAGGCGATTACGCGGCTTCGGGTTG
The DNA here is from genome assembly GCF_023276405.1 of Paenibacillus hamazuiensis. NCBI lineage: Bacteria > Bacillati > Bacillota > Bacilli > Caryophanales > Paenibacillaceae > Paenibacillus > Paenibacillus hamazuiensis. Next base: position 6,408,598 of record NZ_JALRMO010000001.1, on the reverse strand, counting down.
CTGAGTTGATCTCAGCTTCGCAAGGGGTTAATTTCGACGGCAACGACGCAATTCGTTACTTGTATGGCAATCAGCTTGCTTCGGGAACCGATCAAAACAAGCTGACGATTTCATCTTTTAATGGTAACGGCACTTTGACCCGAGCCGAAGCTGTGCAGTTTATCAAGAATCTTTTCGACAATGGGAAGGGCGAACTATTGGCAAGACCACAGGAGCCTACAGATTCGTCCAGTTTGCCAAATATCCCGAATGGAGATGAGAAGACTACTCCGACGAAGGCAACAGGGGAGCTGGATCTTCCCTCATACAAGACTCCTTCCGGATGGAATCCCCCGTTGGTGAAGTCCACAGCGACTTGGGATCCAGTGAAAGATGCGGAAATCCTGAAAAACGAACTTGGTTTTGTAAATGGAGAGTTTTTTAATCCATATGGGGGTATTCAACCGGAATTGGCGGCAATTGGCGTTTCAGGAGGTAGCTCGTATAGAACTATTGTTTTATACGGCTGGTATGGATCCCTGATAGAAGATAGTCCACTAAACAAGACACCTTATATCACCAGAGAGGTATTCCGCTTCTTTTTACCTGACACAAACGACAAACTGTTTCATATTATTGATGACGGGTATATGGGGAAAGATGTAAGCGAATATCTGAATAAAAAATTTATAATCGATGACCACGAAGTCTTAATCCAGACACCCCCTGGAGGCGTTCAAGTGTACATCAGTTCGAAGGGCAAGAAACTCGATCTGGAATAAAAGGATTTTTGACAAGGGAGGCGATATCGCCTCTTTTTTTTGCACAAAAAGTTGCATATAACACATCAGAAGCTTCGACGTGGTAGAACAAAAAAGCCATAGTCGAACTTGACTTCTGGAAACATAATCAAGATACAAGATACAAACGAAATCAGGAGGGGGATCATGAAAAGAATAATTACTGTTACGCTTGCAAGTGTTTTGTTAGTTCTATTTGCCTGTTTTTCAAGCAAAAATGAAGATGTTATTACAACTCATGCGGCGGCTGGATTTGGAAGCAACTTTTTAGCAACAGCTCATTGGGACGATGGTAATGGACATCAAGTGCGAGATCCATCGAAAGATTTGCCAACTTACATCACTTTTAATCCATCAGCTCCTCAGTATCAATGGTACAAAGATCGGAATATAGAAAAGATATGGGAGCAAAACTTCCAAAATAAGTTTCTTTGGTACTCTATTACCCAACCTGATCCTGTATTGCAAAACAATGCTAATATGGATCTTACGCAAATGTACGAGAACAACGTAAGACGCAATAATACGAATTATTACCAACTTGTTAAACCTGGGCAATATTATCTATGGCAAAATTTGAAATGGGGTGCGGTGGAACCAGGGAAACAATCAAAAGAAAGTTTTGAACGAGTTCTTTCACAGGCTGGCGGTGTGCTTGGAACATCAGGAACTACAAAGTTTACTAATGATAATTTCTCTGATTTGTATGGGAAAATGCTGGAGTTCCGATATGCTGGATACGGTCTGGGATACCCTATCGACAATCCATATTTTCCTGCCGACTTTCCCGTAAAGTTCGACTCGGATTGGCAACCAGCGAAACTGGCTTGGATTGATGAGCCGTGGAAACACGGGAAAACTGTAAAAACAAATTACGATGCGGATTACGATCCAAATAATCCTGCTGAATGGGCAAAATTCGAACGAAAAGTACAACTTTTCATCAAATACCTTTTTCCGGCGAACCCTGATCTCCGCAGATCGGACATGGATTTGTGGGACGATGCGGCAGATTGGGCACGTAAATTCACTTTGCATAATGACCCGAGTCAAAGCACTGGAGTCGTCACGGGGTTCCAAACCAACGGCTATTATGCAAGCTTTGTACTAAAATCTCCACCTCAGCCGAATCTGAGAATCACTGAAATGAAGGTCACGGAAAAAAATACGGGCAAAGTTGTTGGCTTAATGACACGAAATGCAGACGACAACAGCGACACGACAACTCACTGGCAAATCAACAATCAGGAAGTTGAACGAGGCAAGACCTATGTCGTGACAGCAACCGTCAAAAACATGATCGTGGACGGATTGGGCAATCATCCTACAGATTACACTACACCAATACGTATGCGTTCCATGGAAGCTATTGATGATGATTGGCACATTGACGGCAAATGGACGACCGGACCTGATGAAAACGTCATTCCTGGAATCAACGTCGATCCGGCAACGCGAATATATTCTATTCCTTACGGCGGTTCAGTCACATTTGATAAAACCAAGGACGACAACGATTCAAACAATACCAACGTCCAAACCTGGGAATTCACTGTTCCCACATCCAGTTCGGAACTGAAAAACGAATTCGTCTACGCCGCCGCTATATCGCAAGGGTTCTATTTGAAAGGCGACGATTCGTATGCGGATGATAATATCGGCAGACTTCGGTTCCAAGTCAAGCCGGAAGATATTGGGGTTGTGCCGGAAGCGATTCAGCTCATCGATGAAACAACGGGTAAAGTGACGAATGACGTTGTTCCTTATAAAACCTACGGATTTCGCTTTACCGTGAAGAAGTTCAAAGGTAACACACCTGTTGGCGAACGCGGTAATTACTACAATCCATTCGCCGCCCTGTATGTGAATGCTACGGACACTGGCACGGTCTACAAACAATTTGACAAAGTTGAAGCAACCGAAACCTTGATGGGTGAAGGTGATACCGTTGTGATTGAACTCAGAAACGCAATCACGCCAACTGTACCAACCATCAAAGTCGATTACGGCATTTACTGGTTCAACAAGTCGCCGCAATACGGTAATCAAAGTTCCGATCCGACTAACGATGATGCTTCGAAAACTTGGAGATCGAAAAACAACTTTAGCGTAAGCAATTTTGAAATTAAGCCGTCATCAATCATTTCACCGAACTCGACATCTTATGAGACGCTGACGTTTAATTTTATTGCGAACAGCATCAATCCCGAAAACCAAGAAAAAGATGTCGTCATTCAAATCAAGAACCGCTACGGATCGGTAATTAAGAGCGAAACAGTAACGATGCCAGCAAATCAAGATTTCCCGATCTCATGGACAGTGCCGAATGTGGCGATTTATAACAGTCAAAATGGCACGGAGAATGCGTTCACGATAGAGATTAATCCTGCACCGAGACGATGGATCGAAATGAGTCCAGACACCAACAATCCGTATTTGGATAACGTTGCTACCAACTCCGTGATGGGTCATCAAACAAGTAGTACGCCCCGTGCATGTTTGACCACACACACGCAGAATATGTGGACAACGACTCATTACATCTACGAATATTATGGCCATTTGCAAAGCTGGACTTCATGCGGCAAGTACGGATGCTATACATTTCACTATTGCGTGACGGATTCGACCCACAGTTATACGCAGACGGTTAATTATTATGAGAGATACCAGATTACGAAAGTTCTCTTTAGGAGCAAACTGACGCAGGACAAATACGGCGGAGACGGTTGGATTGACATCCTTAATCAGCCTGGTCAAGTCAAAGCGGGTTATGGCTTTGAAATCAAGTTCGTCACGCATTACAAAACTAACGTATACAGTGCTTCGCCGAAGCCATGGTACAGCACATGTAGTGGAAAAACCGTGTCGCCAACTCTCGGAAGCCACGTCACCTCTCCAAGAACACTATACGTCGAGATGCCATTCACTGATGGATACGGAAACCATGTTACGTATACGCTGAATAACCCATCGGAGTCAGGGTCCTGGGATGATTTGGTTCAAACGTATGAGATGCCTGTGCATAATGCTTTCAATTTAGAGACAACAAGGAAGATTTTTATAAATGAAACGGCAAGGGATAGCGACTACCAAATAAAGGTAAATTCGTATCCTTACTTTTATGGGAGCTATGACAAACCTCGAACGGCAAACTTCTTGTGTGATGAGAAGACTATTGTGATTCGTGTTCGCGGGGCGGATAGCGACGACATCAAATCTTCAATCGTTCAATAACAGAATATGGCAAAAAGAGGTCGGGGGATGAATACTCTTCTGATCCTTTGCCTTGTGGCATGTTTGATAAAATTGTTGATGAGGTGATTCGCATGGCAAAGCACTTGGTAAGCATTGAGATATATGGAAAATGCATTGACGATTTCACCCCAGTTATTGAATCGAGTTCGGCGATATAAAATCAGGGGGCGGAGCGATTGGTCAAAATCAAGCAATGTGTGATGTGCGGTTGCAAGGATGTGCCGAATGCGATTCTTGAAGTTGATGTTGGGGTGTATGGTATCGTGAGTGCGAATATCAATGGGTGCAGATGCTCTTCTTGCGGAGAAGAGCATTATGATCTGGAGACTTTATATGTGATTGAGCGGCTTCAAAAAGGATTGGCCGATCAAGCCATTAACGACCTGAGAAATCCTCAAAAGCAAAATGACGAAAGAGCGTGATTAACCATCTCGCTCTTTTTTGTTTTCTCCATTCAATACCGTTACATTTCAAACCCTATCCCCTTACTCCCCATAGCCCTGCCTTTCAAGAATATTTCATTTCGGACAAAGCTATAATCCAAAGAAACATAGAAAAGTGAAGGAGTGAGAAAAACATGATAAAACAACTCAAAAAATGGAGTTTGCCCGTAGCCGTAGCTACACTGGTAGTTAGTGCAATTGTCCCGATTATGCCCGAATTTGCCGTTACGTCTCATGCGGCTACAACACAATATCGATTTATTTTCGATCAATTCTTTCCGACAAATGGAGATGTCCATGTCACGATTCAATACCCGAATGATGCAGTTGTTAGGCAGTACCGCATCGATAACGGAGCGTGGCAAAATTACAGCGGCACGGTGACGATGACGCAAAACGGAACTGTATACGCTCGTTCGCAAGATGCCGCTGGTAACTGGAGTGCAGAAAGCTCCTACAGCGTGACGAATATTGACAAAACGCCGCCAACGACACCGATCATCTCGGTCAGCAACAATGTGTTGACGATTCAACCGGGGACGGATGCACAGTCCGGAGTGAGCAAAACGTTTGTTTCTGTGAATGGGGGAGCTTGGACAGCATATGTCTCGCCGCTCACGTTAACGGATGGCAGTTATACGGTACAGGTGAAAACCGTGGACAATGCAGGCAATACAAGCGGGGTCGCGGCTCAAGCTTTCACGATGTTAAACCAAACTGTTACCACCAATGTGACAAACGAGGTTGCCAAAGCTGAATCGACGGCATCACAAGCCGATGTGGACGCAGCTATTTCGCTGGTCAACGCACTGCCGAACAGCCAAGCGAAAACGGATTTACTCAATCGTCTGAATGTGGTTCAACAAGAGATCGACGCACAAACGGCGTTAGATGATGCGACTGTCGCAGTAGAAAATGCCGAAATCGTCAAGACGCAAGCGGCTGTCGATGCGGCGAAAGCCAAAGTCAATGCAATGCCGGATGGTCAAACGAAAACGGATTTGCTAAGTCGCTTGGATGTTATCCAGCAAGTCATCGATACATCAATCTCGAAATCAGTTGATGGAGGAGTCGTCGTTATCACACTTCCTGCCGATGCGACTTCCGCAGTCGCATATGTGGAAACGGTGAAAACGCAAGCGGCTCTTGATGCCGCGAAAGCAATGGTGAATGCAATGCCGGATGGTCAAACGAAAACGGATTTGCTCAATCGTTTGAATGCTGTACAGCAAGCCATCGATATTCAAAAGACATTGGATCAAGCGATTGCCGATGCCACTTCTGAGGCACTGAATGCGGAAAGTCTGAAAACACAAGCCGCTGTCGATGCCGCGAAAGCAATGGTCAATGCCTTGCCTGATGGTCAAACTAAGACGGAATTGCTTAATCGCTTGGATGCCGTTCAGCAAGCAATCAACGCACAAGTCGCTTTGGATCGTGCGACTGCCGCCATTGATTTTGCAGAAACAGCGAAAACGCAATCCACAATCAATGCCGCGAGAGCGAAGGTTAATGCTTTACCCGATGGTCAAGCGAAAACGGATTTGCAAGCTCGCTTGGATGCTATTGAACAAGCGATCAAAGATGCAAAAGCAAACTTGCTCTTAACGGATGTGACAAATGCAGTCGTTCGAGCTGAAAAGTATCCAAGTCGCTCGAACATCCTGACTGCACTGAACAAGCTCGCGGCTCTTCCAACGGATATCAAAGCGAATCAGGTGAACAGAGGCAATGTAGCCGATTTGCAGGAACGAGCTGATAAACTGAAAAACAATTTCAACCAAAACGTAGCCGATCAAAGTGCACAGCTCGCATTGAACAAGGCAACCAATGCGGTGAAGTTGTTTGAGCGATTCCCGAAAGCAATCTACAAGCAAAGAGCCATTGATGCGGTCAATGCCTTGCCGATACTCCTGAAAAAACGGCTCTTCAGGCTCGCATTGATGCTGTCACGTTAAAATAAAGTCCCACTAAACCTCCTGGATGGATATTTCAGGGGGTTAATTTTTCCTCTTTTTAATGCCGTTACATTCTAAATCCCATTCCTCAAACTCCCACTCCCTGATTTCCTCCGTTATTACGATGGCGATTCAAATCTATAATATTCAGAACGAATACACAGGCGAATCCAAGCATTCATTTTGAGAACAAGGAAAAATATTTGCAGGGACATTAATGAAAAAGGAGACTGATTTGAAATGATCAGAAAATTAATGAGTATGTTTGTCGGGCTTTTGCTCATATCGTTGCTTGCAGGGGTTATCGTTTCCTTTGTATTACATTATGTGCCGAAATTAATGCTGGTTGTGATTCTGATTATGCCGATTTTTGGTGCGGTTAGACAGCAAAAAAACTGGAAAATAGGCGTGGCATCCTTGCTAAAAATGCCCCGCATCAGAAAGGTATCGGGAACTTCTGTTTTGGTCGCAGGCATTGTCATCATCATGATGCACAAGGCGATACTGTGGACTCTGGCAAATACGTTGCTATACGCCGTTGGGGGAGCGGCGGCAACATATGTATTATGGGAAATTGTCAGGGTTGTCTTGAAAAAGTGGAAATCAATTTACATTGTATCTTTTTACCAAGCAATCCGGAATGCTTGGTGAATACAAAAGACAGATCCGAAACACTTTGCGGGATCTGTCTTCTTTTTTTTGTAATGACTTTAAATGGAAAATTATCGGTGCGTTTCATGCTTATATTCGACTAATCCATCTGTCGTTACATTCAAAGTTGCACAACACTTGTGCAGGTTATACGCAAAAGTTATGCATCTTTTGCATAACTTTTACATAAGAGTTATGCCTAATATATGAACTCATGCACAAAAGTTGTGAAATAGTTATGTCAAAAGTATAATTTCGTACACAATTGTTATGCATAATATACACAACTATTACCTCGGATCATTTCCAAACAAACAAAAACAGAGCCGCGAAACAGCTCTGTTTTCGTTTTATTATGGCAATACCGCATCCATGATTTCCGGCGGAATCGACCATTTCGTCTTCATGATCTGGACGATTTTATCTGTTGAAAGATCGAGTTGATCGGCATTTTCGACCGGACAATTGAATTCCAAGGCAAATTTCAGCATTGCTTCAATCTTATGAGCTTCTATCTGAAGCCACTCCATGAAATCGTCTTTTTCCGTCTCAGACGAAAAAAGCTTTGTTCCATTCTTGATTCCCCAAACCGTACTTCCGATGTTTGTGCCACCCAAGTCATAAATCTCGAATTCCGTGTCGTACATGTCGAGATTCACTGGGCGAAGGAAGAAAAAGTAATTTTTATACATAATCAGTTTCTCCATAGCTTAACGCCTCCTAACTTAAAGATGAAATCCGATTGAAGGACATCCGTTTTGATTTTGACCGATAGGCATTCTCCTTTATTTAGAGATTTCAACATCGCCCTTGCTCAACCTGTTTTATTATATGGTCTGCTGTATCATAGGCGTTTGCTCATGACAAAATATCAGACTCTCTCTCTCCTCGCACAAACATTTGTTCTTATTTTATATCAAAACCGTAATGCGTTCAATCAAAAGAAACCATAATAATAAATAAATTCCAATAGTGTTGCCGAGAAAACGTTATTGACGAGACTGCTTATCCCCTATCCCCTATCCCCTAACTTCCACGGTGGTTGGCTCTCAATTAACGAAGCCCTGCATTTCGCATGATCCCTGTCTTTCCGCATAGCATAAAAGGATTAAAAACCAAGGGAGGTTCATTAATGTACCATCAGCTTAAAAGGCTCGCGGCGGACGAACGAGCAAAGTTTTTAAACGCCGAATTGCGGAAAGAAGAATTTCAGATCCTTGAGTATTTGGCGGATCATTTACAAACCGATGAATCGGAAATCAGAGAGGACATGGCGAAGCACGGTTGGTACTACATTATTGAACTGAATCGCTTCGTAAAAGTCGAAGCAGAACAAGCTTCCTTGTAAGCTAAAATTGAAAAAGGCAGATCCCAACAATTCGGGTCTGTCTTTTTCTTTTTTTGATTAAGCGAGTCTAACAGTCTTGTCACGTTATCAAATCGACCAATCCTTACTATGATATAAAAACTAAAAAAAGAGAGCTTATCACACCCAACCGCCAAGTTAGTGTTTAGCAAGCTCTCTTTCTCCACAGAAAAACCTTATGTTTCATATTATACGGTATGAGCAGAAAATATAATCGCCAAATCGGTTTAATAATGCTTGAGACATAAAAAAGTGGATGAAAGAGAATAGGCGTTGAGTTTGGTAAGTCTCCAGAAAGGAGGCTTATTTTAATTTTCAAAAAACTCAATAGTCTGTTTAAGAGATTTCAGACGCAAAACTAAAAAACCTCTGTGTTGAGGCAGATCACATTAAAACAACCGCTCGACTGACCATCGAGTTTACTGGCCGTTAGATGGTGGCGTTTTTACTTCCAGAATATCGGTGATTGACCTGTCCTGTTTCTCGAAAGAGATGTGGGGGGCATCGTGAGTGACATTGGTAGTCAGCATGGTAATAGCAGACCTGGACATGTTAGTGATAAAAAGCTACGAGCGATGGAAAGCGTAAGCTTTCGGGGTTAAATTCGACACGGATACCTGATGGCTCCATACTGCCATGCGTTGTGATTTAACTCCCCTCTGTTATCGAAGAGATTATCTATACGCTCTTCGGTAACAGGGGGGGAGCGAGCCGTTTGCCTAATTCACCACCTGCCATGTCAGCTCCGCCATTGCAAAATCAACCAGTGAATTCGCAATTGCCAAAAAACCAAAAGACAAACGGCGAACGAAGGGGCAGGGCAAACAATCTAAAGAAAATGACAGTCAAAGATCTCAAACAGTAAAAATCGACTGATTATGTACAGATCAACACCTGTCTTTGCCTTAAAGTGCATGTATGGAACAAGCATGCATATAAGATAAAAACGAAAATAAGGAGGTACTTCAATATGTATCAGTTTTTGAACATCAAGCATGAAGAAAGATTCGCCGAGCTTTGCAAAAGGGCCAGAATTAATGACAACGACATTGAGAGACGATCATTGTTTTTTGTGCTTTCGGGAAACGACTCACTTTACAAAAACGTAGAGTCGATCTACGATTTTGAAGAAAACTCTATTCGGCTGGAAGTATTCAACGAGCCATGGCTTACAAGCGGCACTCGCAGTCTCATCGAATTGGCATTCAACCTTTATAACGCGGCATGTGCGGAATGTTCAGTTTGCTACTTGTTTCGCTCGCTGGATGAAAGAAACAGCATTTTGGCAATTGAAGCAATCAAATTGAGATTTCAAATTGGAGAGAAAAAGACGGAGAGGAGAACGTGGGTAGACAGACATGAGAATTTTGTATCGTTGGTATTGTATTTTCTTGCCGACGAAGTTGTGAAAGCCGAGGAATACTACTACAACTCCGTCACGGTCAACCTCAAGGACGTCAATTTTCAAGTCAATGGAGTAAAATGGGAACAAGCCCTCCAAGAGTATATGGAAGGGAATGGATATACTATTAATTTTGAATATGGTGATGGCAATTGGGTTACGGTAAACAAGAAATAAACGGTCGGGGGTTAGGGTTTCCTAACCTTCTTTTTTTGTATATGATGTTAGTATCTGGTGAACGCTGTAACTTCTCGATTAATTTTTATCTACAATCAGCACTATCCCATGCAGTGCGATATGTGTTGATTTAACGAATTGGTGTTGGGGTGCGGCTATGGTTAGAATCTCAATTAAAGAACTTGAAGAAGTAGGCTACATCAAACTAAATGCTCCTGACCTGATTGAAGAAGAGCTAATAGCTATATCTAAACAAATTGGTATACCTGTTGGAACAAGGTCGGGGGCGAAGGTTATTGATCGCCTCTCTCCTAAAGAAAAGGAAGATGCACATAAAAATTCGCTGAGTAGAAATCACGGGCTAAATAGCTTTCCTCTGCATACTGATACTGCTTACTTTAAAGTACCTGTAAGATATATATTGTTATATTCATTAAACCCAGGTTCCGGAGATAGACCGACATATCTTTATGATACCAAAAATCTTTTCAATAACGATAGAGAGCTTCGATTTGGATTAGCTAATGTGCTATTTAAGGTTATTAATGGAAGGTATAGTTTTTTAACAACCATATATAATTGCCATCAACGTAAATACTATTTTAGATTAGATAGAGATTGCATGAAAGCAACATCATCAGAGGGAACGGAACTATTAACTAAAATCGATAATTTAATTTGTCCAAGAGATCTCTATGAAGTGAAATGGAACTTCGGAGATCTTTTGATCTTGGATAATTGGAGATTTTTACATGGAAGAGGAAAAAGTAATATGATAGATAACGACAGATTACTTCTCAGAGTATCGATAAAGGAGAGATAGTTATGGGACTTGAATATTTGGATCTATACAACAAATCCAAGCTTTTTATTAATAAAGGAATTTCAAAGAGAAATGATTCCGACATGTCAGAATTTTTGTTATGGGCCAGTTTATCTTTAGAACTCTTAGGTAAAGCAACACTGGCATTTGTTCATCCATCATTAGTAGTAGATCCAAACGACCCCAAAGGATTATTGGTCGCCTGTGGTTACAAAAATCATGACGATTTCAAAACTATACAAGCCAAAACGGTTTTCGAACGATTGCAAGTACATCTGTCAATTCCCAAATTCGATCAAAAGAAAAAAGATTTCTGTATGTCGCTGGCAAACAAAAGAAATGCAGAACTGCACTCTGGATTGTTACCGTTTGATGGACTTAAATTAGATTTAATTCTCCCTCCATTTTGGGAAATCTGTGTGACTCTGCTTGAGTTTCAAGGAAAAAAATTAGAAGAGTGGATAGGACGTGATGAAGCAATACGAGCTTTGAAAATTATTGCTGATCATTCGGCTACTCTTAAAACTGTTGTTGAATCAAGGGTGGAAGCTTGCAGAATTATGTATAGAGAAAAGTATAAATTTGACCGCCCTCATATTATTTATGACGTAGATGATAACGAGGAATTGATACCTTGTCCAGCATGTAATAATGATGCTATAGCATACGGGGAATTTAATGACAAAAAGTATGAGGGAGAAAGCGAAGATAATCCTTGGCATTCTGTATATACTTATTTTTATGACGCTACAGAAGTTCATTGCAGATACTGTGATTTGAAATTAATTGGTTATGAAGAAGTGGAAATTGTAATAGATGATCCTGTTTTTTCAAAGACTGTCGAAGAGGAACCAGATTACGATTATGATTATGGAAATGACTAAGGAAAAGGTTCTGGTTAGACATCAGTATCGCGGCGGATTTGCTGGGAGGGAGTAATGAGAAAGTTTTTATTACCGGAATCCATGGTGAAAATCAGGGATTCAAATTACTGCTAAAGCATGCAGAAGTGAACTTTGAGCAAGACAGACCTGTTTGTAATCGTCGGTGATACGATAAATCGGGGCAAGAGTAGCGGCGAAGTCATTAAGTCAATTAAGTTGCTTTGTGAACAGTATACAAGCAATGTACATGCATGAACGGGACAACCTAAGAAACAATTGGCTCGGAATCCGCACAAAATAAGGTTTCTTGGCATCTGTGAACGCAAGCAAAATCAATTAAATTGGTGGCTATAAGAGTTAGCGTTTCCCCCTTTCTTTCATCCCCAACTCTTATATCGTTTAGAATGTAACAAAATACGCTTTTTGTTGACGAACTTGTGCATTGGTCGGTATGATATTTGTACGATACCAATCAGGAGTCGAACAATATGTTTCCATTAATTATTAATCAATCCCGTAACTGTATAGCTGGTTTTTTCGAACGCTCGGTCAAAATGACTGAGTGTTTTTCATTTTTTCAATCATGTTCACAAGAGAACATTATAGGGGATTGGAGATTTGGTGCAGAAAGGGAGGCAAATGTAAATGACTGCTGAAAGAAGCGGAGTAAGTTTAACAGGGGAGATGGCTGGAAATGTCGCCGTTGAAGAGGGTGAGTGGAGGAAAGCGATGGCATTTGGCATGAGTTTGGGGCTTGCAAAATATTTCGAAATTCGGCTTAGGCAGGTTGAACTGGAGTATATCGATATGCTGTATACGATAAAAGATGCCGATTTGGTCGAGCATTTACATGAGGAGGCATACTCGAACGAGCCGTGTCGCCAAGGATTCGAGCGTATTCTGGATTGTATTGAGCTTTATCATCAAGAGCAAATGACACGAAGTAAACCTTTACCTGGCCTTTCTAAATGAATCGGAACGGCAAGAAAACCTATCATCCATGCTTGTCGAGGGAATTTACATTGCGACATGGGATTGAAAACGTATTAGGTGAAGCGGGGATTTCTCCCCGCCTTATTTATCTTAGCGGATCTAATTCTTCGCTTCGTGTAGCGTATAAGTTTTTTTGAGTAAATGCCTTTTGATACCCCGCCGCTCGCTACGGGGAGGTTCATTTTTGTATTCGGCTTATCACACCCCTTTCAAAGTTCTTACAAATATCGTTGCAAATCGTTTCCGCTGGTGCTTGTTCAGGACTTCGCTCCATGTTAAATGTTCCAGTTCAGGCAACGCCAGTGTTGTCGGGTGAGACATTAGCTTTTTCACCTGTAAGCTTCTGAAAATGCCTTGCTTGCTCAAGGTGATACGCTCTTTGTTGCTCACGGTAATGTTGCATTTTCATGTGCCAATCATACATTTGTTTGCAATAAGCGTCATGGTCGCGGGTGTAGGTGGGCATTGCATAAAAAGTGAAATTGTTCATATCATTCCTCCTGAAGTTTGTATATGGCGTGATATTGAATCACAGCAACAGCCTATGTGCATTGACACAAGGGAAGCACGGCGTAAACCCATTTTTTCAGCGTTTTGGGCTTACAGGGATGCTTACAGGGATTTCTTAATGCATGTAAGCTTGGGACAATACTGTTTCATCCCATCCCAACAGCCCCATATGCAATTTTTGCACAGCTCCGGCTGTTTTGGCTTGTACTCATAATTTAGAATCATTTGCTTTGACAATTTAATGTTCCTCCTATATTGGAAAAATTACCAGCTTACAATTTACCCATTATTTCCAAGACCTATTCGTCGAAATAAAAAAGCCCTATGCGACAAGGGCAAGGGGTCAAGAAGGGGTGACTGTATATCACGTCTCATTGTATTCGGAATGGATTGTTTAATGTGAATGTTTCGCAAACACTTCCATTTGCATTATGTTCCGCCCTTCGTTAAATTTTTTGCGGGTTAAGTAATCATTATAATCAGCGGATTTATATTTGTAAAATTTTAAATATATTCGTGTAATTGTGCCGTTTTAATTAAGGTCAGGGATAACGGGGATATTATCCACAAAATTCACAGCATTCTGTGTGGATAACTCCTGAATAAACTTCAACTTCGTCATATTCACTGCTCTTTCTGTCGTTCTCCCGCCGAATCCTACTTCCAATCCCCTGCTATTGCAATGCGAAACGAGGACATCGAATCCATTGAAACGGAGAGATGTCCTTTTTATTTTTCATCCCGTTATGAAGGCAACCGTATTGAAAGGGCAGGGAAATCGGGAAAAGGGATAAGCCTAAAAATATTGTGCTCACTTCGCTCAATTATGCTTGAGTGCTGATGTGCTTATAATACAACAACAATACGAACAAGGATTCTCGTATTTTGAGAAATATCAGCGAGGAGGGGCAGAATGGAAAAGAGATCTATCGCGGATAGTCGGAGCAGGGAAGATAACGAGCGAAATGGTGCGGGAGACTTTGGGTTGTTGCTAAAGCATTACAGGAAGCTGAGGAATATGTCGCTAAAAGATTTGGAGGATGCAAGCGGAGCAAGCCAGTCGTATATTCATCGATTGGAGAGCGGCGAACGTATAAGTCCGACGATCAAAAAACTCCTGCAACTGTCAAAAGCATTGCGAATACCCGATTCGGTACTGATCTCGACGATTATCAAAAACTCTGTTGAGGATGCCAACGAAGAGGGGAAAGCATTGTCGCTATCGGAGGCATTGATTCAGAATAATTATTTCGTAGGAAGTAGGACGCTCAGTATGGAAGCAAAGCAATTACTCATTCAAATTGTCGAGTATATTGCAGATTCAGAGTGGTCGGCGACCAGCAAGATCCGCGAAATGTACGAGCTGTCGGAGTTGATCGACCAACTAAAGAGGGTAATGTAAAGACATAGGGGAACGGGAGAAGGAGCGATTTGCTTGCTCCTTCTTTCATTTTTGTTTACAAGCAAACCGTATTGAAAGCCGCTCGATACATAACTTATCATTGTGGTACAGCAATTATGATCGCAGGAGTTCCGAAAGATGAACATATACAGCATCTTCAGCGGCGGTAACGTAAAGCCACAAACCCATGAGAAGAGAATGATAAGACAATATCTGATTCAGACTGGCCGGATACATCGCTTCCAACTCAAGACGAACATAAACAAAGAGAGCTTCCAAAACATTAAGACGACCCGAGAATTTGAGCGGCATGTCCAGACACGAAACCTGTTCGGCGAAATATTCATCAATCTGGATATGGAAGAACAAGTTTGGTATCATTGCGAGTTTATTGTCGGCAACGATGCCTGGATCTCGAAGGATAGTATCGGGATCTACCGTTATTTTTCGAAAACACATTTTGGCGGCACAATTGGGCTAAATATTTTCGATGTCATTGAAATTCTTTTTTGTGGCGATGAAGAAGCTGGGGATGCATTTCAAAATGCACGAAACAGACTTGCAAAAATAGTAGGGCTTGAGGGATTGAAGGATGAATGGAAGGTTCAACAATTTGAAAAGTACCAAAACAATTTGGTGTATATTCGAGGCGGAAGAGCTGAACTGGAACAAGAGTATCCCGAAGTTTTTAAATTCATCCAAAGATATCGACCTATTTTGGAATACATGAACAGCCATAAGGAAGAAGGATTGTTTCGAGCATTCACCTATCGGGATGAACACGTTTTCTTTACCTCGACTAATCGCATAAAAGAAAAGCTTGGGATCAGTCAATCTACCGCCGCGAGATCGGTGAACATGCTCACCCTCATCGGTTTGATAATAAAGATTCCGCATGACAAGCTCCCAAGCAAGTTGCTCGAAATATCGAATCGAATTTTGGAGTATCGGGCGAACAATGGGTTTAAGGGCGGCAAAAGAATCACTTTTTATCGTGTGCCGTATTATGACAGAGAAACATTGGAATCTGCCGAAGAGATCGTGAAAAAGCTTCAAGCCGCTGGAGTGTGGGGAAGTCTTATCTCAAAGGAGAGAGTCATCAAGCTGTTTGGAGATGCAAAAGCCAAAGAGGTGTTTCTTGCCGATTACGTTGTAAAACAAGCCGATATAACTGCCGCAGAAGGTGACTCAGACATGCAGACCGATGATGATTTGCTGTCTGACGAGGATTATGACTACATACCGTTTTGAAGCGAAGATGCAATGCTTCGCTTTTTTAATACCGACTTTCTTTCTTGGTTTAACGCACTAAAATCGAATTCTGATTGCCTGGCGAAATTGCGAATCGCCTGGTGTTTGCAAAAGACTGAGCGAATTTGCAAATGTCAGTTGCGATGAGTATTCGCATTAAAGCTAAAACGCGAAAGCGAACAGTGAATTCCATGGTTTTGTCAGGCGGGCGAAGGCCCGCACCGAGCGATAAGGCAAAAATGCATGTCGTTCTGACGATTTTGAGCAATAATTTAAGTCACTTTATATATGCAACCATTTTTTAACAAATGGAGGATTCTTCTAATGTTTCAGTAAGTTGTTTACTGAATACGTCAGCATAATAAAGCTTTTTTCTCGTTGCCAAGAGAAGCGGCAACACACATTCTTTTACGCGAAGGCGAGTGTGAACTTTAGCTTGTCGTTGTCAGTCAGCCGGAAGATGCGGCGACAAAGAAATTCGCTAATCAATCAGTGATGTGGCAAGTCCACACTGCTTTTCGAAAAGTTTTGTCGCTAAAATATAGGATAATGTATTCCGAAAGTTGAAAGTGAAATGATTCACATTCCATAAAGCGGCAGAATCAAGACCGTTCGGTTTGCCCAGATGTCGGATACACACACATGGTCTTAGCTCGAACGTGGTTCGACCGAAAATCGCAACATAGCTCTTGCGAAGCAGGTTAACATTGAGACAGGGGTTAGGGATGAAAGGAGATGTTTTAATGGAAACAATGCGGGAGCCGCAAGTTCGGGATTTTCGAAGGCTGGCTGTTTATCAAAAGGCTATGGACTGGATCGGTCAAATCAGGGAGATTGTCAAGGCATGGGATTGGGAGGACAGGAAAATTGTCGGCAATCAGATTTTGAGGGCTTCGACATCTGTCGCGGCAAATCTTGCTGAAGGTAACGGGCAACTGTATTTGCAGAAAGAGATTAACTTCATTAATAACAGCCTCGGATCTTGTGGGGAGTCTCAGATGTGGTTGGAGGAGGCTCGGAATGCTGGGCTGATTGACCAGCAGACTTTCGAGCGACTGGATAACGAAGCGGTTGAAATTCGAAAAATGCTGGTCGCCATGATAAAAAAGGTGAAGGCGGAAATAGGAGAAGACAGGAGAGCAGGATAAGGAAGCGGAACGGTATTTGGCTTAAAAAGTTATGTATCAAGATACATGTGGCTTATTTGAATTTAACCAGTCTGAAAGTGTAGGAGTTTTGGGATATACAAGATTCTGCTGAGAAGAAAACTCTCCACAGAACTAAGAATTATGAATAGAGGTTATAAAGCGAGCGAAAATCACCTTGTCATGCGGTGGGCCAATCACTATAATATGATTATTGAATCAAATCTACATGAACATAAAGTGCTTTTTGCTCGAAGGAACGTGATTGCTTAAAAAAAAGCAATCACATTCAATATCGGCAAAAGCACTTTTTTTATTGACTGGGAGGCAAGAATTAAAGATTGGGGTTAGGAAGAAAACACTTTTGGAAAGCGAGGGAACGTAATGATTGATAAATTTGAGAAAGCTTTGTTGGCAGACGGAAAAAGTATATTGACGGTTCAGGCTTATATCAATGATATTCGACAATTCTCAAATTGGCTGAAGGAATCATTGGGTTATGAATCAGATTCAATTACTGAAACCGATGTGCGGGAATATAGGTAGTATTTGAATTTGCAGAAAAAGCTTAAACCGACCAGCATCAATCGCAAGCTCAAAAGTGTGGTGCAGTTTCAGCGATTCCTTGTGAGAGCTGGCATTTGCAAAGAAGAAATAAAACTGTCGAAAGTGTTGCTCAAGAATACAGTGGAGTTAGATCGGGAAATCAAAGTGGTCGAGAAGCACGACATGTATCGATTGAAGCGAACCATTGAAGCGGACAACAATAAACGAGATATTTGCATTTACTACCTCTTGTTTGGAACAGGCATCAGGGTATCGGAACTCGTCAACATTGATATCGTAGATGATCTCGTTTTGACAGAGCGAAACGGCAAGAATAATTATAGCTATGTACTGATACGAAGTGGGAAAGGTAATAAATCGAGGAAGGTTAATCTCAACCGCCGTTGTAAATGCGATAAGAGATTATTTGGATGTCCGTCCCTCTTCGGAATCGAGTAAATTGCTCATAGGACAAAAAGGGGGGCTTTGACGCGGCTGGCGATCAATAAAACTTGGACAAATATAGTGTTAAAGCCCAGTTGGAGCAAAAAGTAAATCCACATTCCGCCAGACATACGTATTGTACGCAACTCGTGAAAAGCGGAGTTGATCCGAAAACAATATGCTTGCTTTCGGGTCACAGCTCTATAGATGTTGTCTATCGTTTTTATGTCAATAGTAGTGCGGAGGATAAACAAAAAGCGGTTGATGGATTACAAATATGAGGTCAAGTAGTTGGAAGATCTATATTATAGAAGAAAAAAATCAGTGCCATGAAGATGATGTGGGTTGCAGTGACGTTAAAAAAAACGGGGACTGTTGCCTATAGGACAAACACGTGGCACTTTTTATTTATGGGGCAATGGGAGGTATGACATTTGGCAATTCAAAAACGACCATGGAACGATTCAAAGTTACAACGCTTTATCCAAGAAGGGAGAGGGAGCGGAGAGGGAAAGGAATATAAGTCTTGGCTTACGGTACATGACCAGCCGAGTAGGGGGCGTGTCACAAGAATACGTGGATGGAAAACGGACAGAATCCACCATTTTCTTGCTGATCAGGAGTTGAAGTATTTTTATCTTTTAGAGTTTTCGGATGTTCAGGATATCCGTGAGTATTACCCCCTCCTTGACTTGTACGAAATGAATTATTTGTTCGACGAGGGTATGCTTGACAAACTCATTGATCGGAGAACGGGTACGCCGCATGTGTTGACTACCAGCTTTTTAATAACGGAGTCGGATGGTCGGGGAGGTGTTCGTTACAAAGCGAGAAGCATCAAAGACCCGAAGGAATTGGAGAAATCATCCACGCTGGAGCGATTTGAACTGATCAGGCGGTATTGGCAGGAGAAGAATATTGAGTGGAAATTAATAAACCCTAATCTTCTTCCAAAACAACGCTCAGTAAATATCGAATGGGTACATTCTGCTTATCAATTGGATGGTTGGGCGATGGAGGGGGAACATCCTCAATATTATCTTCCTCATTTGATTGAACGGTTCCAGGCAAAGGGAGCCAGTGTTCGTCAGATGCTTGAACAGTTTGAGCGGGATTTAAAAACGCCAGGGGGAATGGGACTCCTGCTGTACAGGCATTTAATTGCAACAAAGCAGATTCTAATTGACATGGACTGCCCGATTGATCTGAATGCGTCGGTTGAAACCATTCAGATTAGAGCATCCGGTGGCGGAAGGGAGAATACATATGCTACTGGCAGTTAATACGCTGATACAACTCGGACAAGACGAGAAGAATGTAGAGCGAATTATTTGGCTTGACGAAACTTGCACCTACTGTTTTGTCATTCCGATTTATGAAAACAAGTATCCTAAGCCAAGAAAAGTTGCAGACATATTGCAAGAAGTACGGGCAAGGCAATTTGAATTGTTGGCAACCGATCCGCTGATGCGTCCCGTTTTCGAAGAGGGTTTGACAGATAGGGAACGGCAACATCGAGAACAGGCATGGGAAGTGGTTCAATCCATTGCAGGTTCAGAAAACGAACCCGCCGTTTTCTTTGCGAGGACGAGAAATCGATTGCTTCATGACGCGGCGAAAAAATATGGGATTAGCGAGAAAACAGTCGGTAGATGGCTTCTGAAGTATTGGAAAGGCGGGAAGACAAAAAATGCCTTACTGCCGCTGTATTCAAATTGCGGTGGAAAGAACAAGGAAAAGAGGGCTGGCAGTTCAAAACGAGGCAGACCCCGCAAATATGGAAACAAAGATGATGGCATCAATGTAACGGAAAACATTCAACAAATTTTCCGCCTTGCGTTAAAGAAATATTATTACAACAAGGGGAAAGGATCGTTACGATACGCTTATGAACAAATGGTGAAGGAGTGGTTTTCGGCTGATTATAAGATACAAAACGGAATCAAGATTCCTGTTGTTGCCGATAATACATCACTGCCTACGCTGGATCAGTTTTTGTATTTTTATCGAAAAGAAAACTCCATACGAAAGGAAATCTCAACCAGGCACAGCCCAAAAGAGTATGAGCTTAAACATCGAGCTGTTTTAGGAAAAGCAACGACCGAAGCCATTGGACCCGCAAGTAAGTATTTGATTGACGGAACTTCTTTCGACATCTACCTGGTCTCAAGATTTAACAGAAATTGGATAATCGGAAGACCGCATTTGACGTATATTCAGGACGTGTTTAGCCACATGATCGTTGGGGTTCATATTGGTTTGGAGGCAGGCTGGATGTCAGCGGCGATGGCGATTGCCCATACCGTTGAGGACAAGGTGGAGTACATGAAACGGTTCGGTATTGATATCTCGCCTGAAGATTGGCCTTCCAGATATTTGTGTGAAACCATCATGGGAGATCGCGGCGAACTGTTTACCAAGAAAGCAGAATCTATAATTCAAAACCTAAACATTACCGTCCAGAACACGTCTTCTTATCGCGGAGACTTAAAGGGAATTCTGGAAAGGCATTTTCGGCTTACTACTGATTTGGTCAAGCCTCTTCTGCCTGGTGCAATTAATGAAGATTTTCGTCAGCGAGGGGGACGAGATTATAGATTGGATGCAAAACTTGATTTACAACAATTTACGAAGTTGATTCTGTTGTGCGTGTTGCATTTTAACAAACATCACTATCTGAGCAATTATGATCGGCAAGAGATGATGATTGAAGATGATGTTCCATGCGTTCCGCTTGCTCTTTGGAATTGGGGGATTAAATATCGAAGCGGGAAGCTACGTGAAGTCCCGAAAGATATTGTAATGCTTCATCTGTTGCCAACGGATGAAGCCACTGTCACGTTTCAAGGCATCCGATTTCAAAAAATGTATTATAGCAGTCCGACCGTCATACACGAACGATGGTTTGAACGAGCGAGACACAAAGGGAATTGGAAAATTTCGATTTCTTATGATCCAAGGGATATGACGGTTTTGTACATCCGAGGTATAGGGGAACGCGGCTATGAGACTGCTTTTTTGTTGGATCATCTTCAAAAATACAAAGATAAGACTATCGAGGAAGTCAATTATTTGATGGCGATGGAGAACATTCAAAGGACTGAGCATAACCAAAATGCTATTCAGCCCAAAGTTGATTTACTCACAGAAATCGAATCCATCGTAAAAGAGGCGGAAAAAGAAACAAACCTACAGAATATTGGGGGTTCGAAAGCAGAAAAGTTAAGAGATATCCGTAGCCATAGGAATTTTGAAAAGCAAGTTCATCAAAAGAATGAAGCATTTGTTTTGCATGAAAATCAAATCAAAGGTACTGAAATACCCGCAGTAGAAGCGGAACAAGATTACTTTGCGGATTTCAGCCTGTTTCAAAAGAGGCAAGAGGAGCGATTTTGATGAGTGAGGTTCAAATACCAAATGGGATTCGGGCGATGCAAGCACAATATGTCGCTCAGGAAATTATGGATTATCGGGATAACCCGTTATTGGAGGCACTTCCGCCCATTCTTTCGAAATCTGAAGTGATTCAGGCAATGGCACAGTACCCTTATTTTGATCCGAGCGAAAGACAGATGGATGCTCATTATCGTTTCCACTTGATTCAGCGTCTCTTTTCATCGTTCTTCCAACCACTTCCAGTTCATCTCGATCTCGAATCAAGGATTTCTCGACTTATTCGGCAAGGATACATAAACAGGAATCCCCTTGCCGCCCATCATAACGAAAGTTTGATAAAGGGTTATGAGGATATTGTTAGCGGCAGAGTTGCCTTCTCTCAGAATACGACAGCGGCGGGACTTACAATTACAATCATTGGTGCTTCAGGCATGGGAAAGTCAACGACAGTGAACAGAATCCTGCATCTTTACCCACAAGTTGTTGCCCATTCCATCTACAAGGGGCAACATTTTAACCAATTGCAAACTGTCTGGTTGAAGTTGGAATGCCCACATGACAGCTCGGTTCGGGGACTCGTGAATAACTTTTTTGCTCAAATGGATGCCATTTTAGGCACAGATTATTTTGCGAAATTCGGAAAAAACAGCAGGCTATCAGCTCAATCGCTTCTTCCTGTGGTAAGTCAAATATGCCGTAACAGTTGCCTTGGGCTGTTGGTGATTGATGAGATTCAGAATTTGAATGCGAGATCCAGCGGCGGAGAACAAATGCTTAATTTCTTTGTTTCTCTTTCCAATACATTAGGTGGGATTCCTCTTATATTCATTGGAACGCCAAAAGCTGTTTCGGTGCTACAATCCGAATTCCGTCAAGCAAGACGAGGTAGCGGACAGGGCGATCTTATCTGGCTCCCCATGAAAAAGGAAGATCAGAATTGGAATTTATTTTTACGAGGGATGTGGGAATACCAGTGGCTAAGAAAGCCCGTTCCTATTACCACTGAGCTATCCAATTGTATTTACGAGCAAAGCTGTGGCATTTCCGATATTGCCGTAAAATTGTTCGTTATGGCTCAAATTCGAGCTATTACATCTGGTAAAGAAGAGTTAACCACTGAACTGATTACACAAGTTGCAAAAGAGAGCTTGAAGCTCGTCCAACCGATGCTTAACGCCATGAGGTCGGGCAATCCTGCGAAAATTGCGAAGTACGGCGATATTAATACGATCAATATAGAGGGCTTCGTTACGGCGGAACAGAATAAAGTCGAGGTAGGTGCTTTGATTGATGACTTTCAAAAACAACGCCAGGAACAAAAAGCGAACACAGAAAAATTAAAGACTGATGCGATATTTCGATTAAGTATCTTGGGGGTAGGGGAAAAAGAAGCGAGGAGCAGTATTGAAAAAGTAATTGCTTCAAGTTCTGGAGAATTTGGATTAAAGGAACTTGTCCAGAAAGCATACAAACTAAACGTAACAGGGGATGAAGGGGAAAAGGAGGCAGAGGAAAAAACGAAAAATGACCTTCGGAGGATTGTTCAGCAGGGGAAGGAACACGGAATCTCGGCAATACAGGCATTGACGGATGCGGGATTCGTACAGACTGAGTTTGATTTAGGAGCGGTATAAATGGTTCCCTTTTTTCCCACTTTGCACGAAGATGAGCTATTGTATAGCGGGATTGCCCGTTTCCATATACAAATGGGGAATATCAGTCCAAAATCGACGATAAAGGAGCTTTTTGGTTCGACATCGATTTGCTCATCAATTGAGTTGCCTTCGGGAATCGATCAATTGGTGAGTAATCTGCCAATTGGTTCAAAGCTCACGGCGTCTGAAATCATTGATAAACATACCTTATATCCATTTTATTCTGCATTTCTTCCGCCGCTACAAGCCGGAAAAGTAAAAAGCCTGATGAAGAGTCTAAATGGAAAGGGAATATTCGCTTGCTCAGGATTAATGGCGAGTTCCATTAAAGCAAACGAGTGTTTAAGGTATTGCCCTATCTGTGGTCTTTCCGATCAGAAAAATTACGGAACGATGTATTGGCACAGATTGCACCAGATCCCTGGTGTTACGATCTGTGAAAAGCATGGATGCTATTTGCTGGACAGCATAGTTCCGGTACAGCAGGTGAATAAACATGTGTTTACTGCATCAAACATTGATTTATGTCCAGTGGAATCGGTTCGAATGGCAACGTCAAATGAGGGAAATGGGCAATACCGTTTACTTCTTAACTCCATTTACTCATTAACTCAAAATAAATACCCGCATCGACCTTTGGAGTGGTTTCAACAACGCTATCTGAACAGGTTGATACAATTGGAATATGCCACTCTGAAAGGACGGATCGATCAGAATAAATTAAGAAGAGATTTTACTGATTTTTATGGATTGAAAATCTTGGAGAGGTTTCAATCCATTGTTCAAGGGGATTCGAATTGGCTCACCGAGATTGTCCGTAAAAATCGAAAATCTTTTCATCCTTTGCGGCATCTGCTACTCATTCATTTTTTAGGGTTAACCCTCGATGAAATCTTTTACGGAAAAAATGAATCCGATACATTTGGCTCCCCTCCATGGGAATGCCATAATCCAGCGGCAGAGCATTATGGTCAAAGGGTCATTGAGCAGATCGAGTTTAACAAACGAGAAACAACAAAAAGAAGGACGGCTTTCTTTCACTGCTCATGCGGATTTATATATTCCAGAAGCCTTGATAATGATGATGAAAAGATACGGGTTAAAGAATACGGGGACATCTGGAAAAAAGAACTGAAAAGACTGCTGGAGCAAGGGACATCATTTCGGGAAATAGCCAGACGACTGCATGCAGACGTGAATACCATCATCAAACATGCAAAGCAAACCGAACAGCATATATATAATGAAGAAAAAGTTCAGGATCAGCAAAAAGAACTATATCGCTCAAAGTGGATCATGCTTCAGGAAAGTCACCCTGAAAAAAGCAAAACGGAACTTCGAAGAATGGATAAGCGGCTGTATAGTTGGTTGTATCGAAACGATGAGGCTTGGTTAACAGCGAATTCACCTGGAAAGAAAGCGTCACCGCCGACAAACCAACGGATCGATTGGGAAGCAAGAGACGATGAAATATTGCGATTGGTTGAGTCGGCAGTTAGCGAAATACTAAATCTGAATACAAAGCCCCCAAAAATCACGATTGGAAGAATTGGATTGATGATCGGCAGAAAGGCTTTGCTGGAGAAGCATTTAGACAAATTGCCGAAGACAAGTGCATGGTTGCAGAATGTTTTGGAGAGCGATGAACAGTTCCGGCTTCGAAAGATAAATTGGGCAATAAAAGAGTTGGAGCAAGAAGGACAGGAGCTTTCCGTTTGGAGGGTACTGCGGAAAGCAACGATTCGAATTGAACATTGTCCACCTGATATCGAAGAGTTAATAAGAATACAAGACTATACCTCAACTACTTTATCGTACTAAAGCTCAACCTACCTTCGACTTTAAAACAGTAGGCACTCAAACGCCCTCTATGTAAAATGATAGCAACTACCAAATGAACATAGGGGGCATAAATAGATGTATGGGCATCAGTTTTATCAGTATCCGATCAAAAAACGAGTCGAGTTTTTGAATGCTGAATTGCGTACAGGTCGATATAATTCTCTAAATGAGTTAGCGGCGGATATTTTTATTGATATTGAAGATCTGAAAGAAGAGTTGAGGAAAGACGGATATTTCTTTGTACCAGACTTGAATCAGTTTGTAAGGCTTGAAGTGGGGCAGGCGGGGTGAAAGATCCGCCACTTTCTTGACTTTTTTTTAATTATCAGAATATGAAGAACAGGGGGAGGGTTTGAAGGTTCTTGTATTACATACTATGCCCTTCCCTATCTTTTATTTTCCCCTGTACTTACGCATATAACATAGAAGTTTTTCAGAAAACAGGAGGCAGGCTTCTATGTTATTTTTGTTTCCAGAGCATCAAGACGGTTTGAGCAGTTTGTAGATCAGAATGAGGCGAATACAAGGATATTGAGCGGCGGTTGTTGTTCAATGTCATGACAGGTTGTAGAGAGGTGGGGGATAGGATTTTCTAATTTTCTGCTGTTGGTGTACCTTAATATTAAGTCGATATTTAAAAATACCGACATAATAATTGTAAAGACTTCTGGAGGTCGAAGAAAAATGGATAATATTAAGAGCAACATTGAGGTAGAAAATACGAGTAACCACCAAGAAATAATTGATTATAGTGGCTACGAACACGTACTGTATATGTACGATACACCTGAAACGGGGTTGTTTGAATCAACTACAATTATTCCTGGGCTTGAATTTGCAAGTATTGAAACTCTTAAAAAAGAGTTGGATGAACAATATGGGTTCGTAAAGTTTGAAGAGGACGAACATGATGAGTTCTTGGAAGGACCAAGACTAAAGGACTCGATTGGGAAAAGTAATCATGATTTACTTATCTGCAAAGAAGGAGCGTTCGGATGGGATATCTGGAAACATGAATATGATTATTGTGGCGAATTTGATGTACAGAAAACGGTTCGAGTGAAACGTGTTGAAATCTTCGAAGATAGGGTTGCATTCAAAGGAGAGATATTGGCAGTCATTGAAAAGGGACACTACGATATCGTAGGTGAGGAAGTAAAAACGATCAACTCAAATATAAAGATAGAAATGCTAACGATTAGGCAACAATATACTGGAAAACACATAACTATTCCCAATAGCCCAGGCGTGTTCAAAGTCTATGAAAAAGATTTGGCATTGATAGATTAT
The DNA here is from genome assembly GCF_023276405.1 of Paenibacillus hamazuiensis. Lineage (NCBI taxonomy): Bacteria > Bacillati > Bacillota > Bacilli > Caryophanales > Paenibacillaceae > Paenibacillus > Paenibacillus hamazuiensis. The sequence goes on along the minus strand of NZ_JALRMO010000001.1, from coordinate 6,382,383 downwards.
ATTGATGAGATGAAGGAGCAAGGGTAAACCCGACAAAGGACTGGCGAAAAACCAGTTCTTTTTTGTTTGATCGAAGGAGTGTAATCACCCCCTGTATCTGTTTTTGGTATACAGACAAAATAAAATTCAATATCAAACACTGAGCATACTTTCAAGAAAATCTGGCAAAAAGAGCCGCCCCTTATTAATTTTGTGGAAACATGCTTTTCGGAATATTTGTAACAAGGAGCATCTTTAGAGAAAAAGGAGATGGCAAATTTTGTGTCGAATATTTAAGATATATTAAGCTTATGTGATCGAATTTGATTGTGCAAAGTCGAATTATAGAGAGTACCTAAGAAGGCCAAGATCAGAGGGGGGAGAGCTTTTGTATATTTCTAAATTAACAGTCCAGAATTTTAGGTGCTTTCAGGATTTCACCGTTGAATTCAATGAAGGATTAAATGTATTAATCGGCAGTAATAATGCAGGAAAAACTACAGTAATCAAAGCATTGGAATTTCTTTTTAAAAGAGCAAGCACAAAAACGCCTACAATAGATGACTTCAATAAAAGTCTTGATGTATCAATCCCACCAGAGATAACAATCACCGCAACACTAAAATCTTCTAACACAGATACTATGGATGATAAAGCTATTGTTGCAAGTTGGCTTACAAAATTGGAAACGCCTTGGGAAGCAGAGTTGACTTATAAGTATTCCCTTCCAGAACAAGATCAACAACTATACCTTCAAGAATGTGCAGAACTATCAACTCCAAAAGAACGTTGGGCATTGTTGGAGAAATATCTGAAAAGATATGTGACTCGGATTTACGGTGGAAATATAGTTAATAAAAATCGTGCTGAACCTGAGTACCTGGATAAAATCCATTGCGAATCATTGGATGCTCTTCGAGATGTAGAGAGTAACATGTTCACGGGTAAGAATGCGTTGTTGAAACAATTGCTTGTACACTTCAAGGATAAATGGATGCAAACCAACAATTCTACTGATCAAAATGAAACAGCAAATAACGACAAATTTAATCAGCATGCTAAGTTATTGGTTGAAGTTTTGATTGGGCGGGTAAACCAGAAGGAGTTTTTGGAGTTCGCCGAGAAGACAGGTGCATCGGTTGGTGGTGTACCCGCTTTAGACGGTAACTTACAAGAAACTGATGTGTTATCTGCCCTGCGACTTATTATCAAAGATCAAACAGGAATTGAAATCCCAGTTATTAACAATGGAATGGGTTATAACAATCTCATCTATATTTCGTTGATTTTATCAAAGTTCAAAATGATAACGTCTGTAGAATACGGTGAAAATGCAAAGACGTTTCCGATTTTATTAGTCGAAGAACCAGAAGCACATCTTCATCCAGCCCTTCAATATAATTTTCTGAGGTTTCTGAAAGAAGAAGTTGAGAGTCAAAGTTTCAGTAGGCAAATTTTTATTACAACTCATTCAACTCAAATTACATCAGCAGTCGGGTTAGAACCGATCATATGCTTGGAAAAGGAAAAGGGAGGGGAGGTTTATGCGAAGTATCCCAATAGAGTTTTTTCAGAGAGCAAGGAAGATCAAGAGTCTAAAAAATATGTTGAAAGATTTTTGGATGCCACAAAATCAGCTATGTTGTTTTCAAAATCTGTATTGTTAGTGGAAGGAATGGCTGAACTGATTTTGCTTCCCGTTTTAGCTCAAAAAGTTAGCTGTGACTTGGACAAGCATCATGTTTCTCTTGTGCGAGTTGATGCATTGACTTTTAAACACTTTATTAAACTGTATGGTGCAGGTGTTAATACCGACAGGAGCAAGTATGCTTTAGGTAAGAGAGTAAGCTGTATTATCGATTCCGATCCAGCAAAAATATTAAAGAAAAAAGAAAAGGGGAAGCGGAGAAATTGGAAAGGATGCTGGCCTTTCGAATTGTACAGTAATAATGAAGCCTTTAATTATATGCCAATATCAGGTGCTTTGCGAAATCTTTTGAAACAAAAAAATACTTGCTCGAATGTTGGAGTATTTTTCAAAAAAGATAAAGGAAAAACATTTGAATATGACTTGGCGTTGGAAAACCCAAGTAATGACCTTCTTTTTACGAAAGAAGTCGCGATTATCGAAGTGGATGAATTACGAGCGAGCAGTTGGACAGAAGAAGAAAAAGAACGAGCTAAATTTGCTTCGAGTTTCCTTATTTTTGCACAAAAACAAAAAGGTGGGCTTGCATTTCAACTGGCAAGCAAGTTACAAGAAAATAAATCTGCCTTCATAAGTGTCCCAAAGCATATTCAAGAAGCACTTGATTGGGTGTGCTACAAAACCTCTCCGACGGAGGAGCACAATGGATGATATTAAGGTTATTACTTCCGACGAAGGTATTTCGGAGATTTCAAAACATTTTAAAGTAATTGCTGGTCCTGGTGCTGGGAAAACTCATTGGCTTGTCGGGCATATCAAGAGAGTTCTTCAAAACGCAAACAATCTCGCATCCACATCAAAGATTGCCTGCATTACATATACGACTGTGGCAGGAGAAGAAATACAAAAACGTTTGGGGGTTGACCAAGGTAAAGTAGAAGTATCCACGATACATAGTTTTCTCTATGCGAATATTGTTAAACCATATGTTTATCTATTAAAAGATGATGCTGGAAACATGTTGGTTAACGTCGAAGAGTTGGACGGTCATGATGAGAATATAGCTACAAAAGGTAAATTATTTACGTGGCAACAAGAAGCGAACAATGGATATTTGACCGACAAAGTAAAGATAAAAAAATGCTTAGAAAGCCTTGAATGGAAACTTGAAAATGGTGATTTGATATTACAACCGAGAGAAGCTTATTTGTTGAGGATCGGAAAATACTTCATTAGGGCAGAGCACCTTCCTTTATATAAACATTTATTTTGGAGGGAAGGAGTGATCCATCACGAAGATGTGCTCTACTTCTCATATAGGATCCTGAAAGATTACCCTTTACTTCTTAATCATTTAAGTTCGAAGTTCCCGTATGTATTTTTAGATGAGTTTCAGGATACGAACCCTATCCAGGCAGAAATCATCAAATCGTTAGGTAACGCTGGATCTGTCATTGGGGTTATTGGCGATCCTGCTCAGTCGATCTATGAATTTCAAGGAGCTTCTCGTCAGGATTTTATATCATTTTCTCTCCCAGATCAAAAAAATTATTCAATTGAGAACAATAGAAGATGTGGCAGTAAAATTGTAGATTTCCTCAACCATATTAGAAGCGGCGATCAACTCAAGCAAAGTGCGATTAGAAATAACAGTTCGATTGATGTTTATTTTTACGAATACGTTGATACCTCTGATAAGATCCTGACATGTTTTCACGAATTGAGAAATAAATTAGGACTTGTTGGAGATTACTGCGTCTTGACTCGAAACAATGACACAGTTAAAAAACTTCGTAATGCAGAAGTGTTTGATGTCTGGTTAAGCTTTAATGAGGCTGATCCAGACAGAGAACGTTTTTTAAAGAGCCTGATAACCGCTTATAAATTGGTCAAGGATACTCGACAAGATGCTGGAGTTAAGGAAATAATAAGGTCTCTTAAAACAAACAGAGAAGGAATGTTAAAGGAGCCTTTTCAGGCTAATCAATATATCAGTCCTATCATGAAGAGGAGTATGGCTGTAGATTTGCTTGAGTTTTTGGTCGTCAAGCTACAGGAATTCATTGATCAATCCTTGTATAATTTGTATAATTCCTTGCTTGAGTTTTTAAAAGCAAGGGGATACGGTATAAAGAAGATCACTAAGGGGAAAATCAAAGATTTTTCCGAATCAACATCCATAAAGGTGCTTATGGATAACCTCACATTGCCAGAAGAGAGAACATCAGAAATACGAACAATTCATAAGGCAAAGGGTATGGAATTTGAATCGGTTCTGTTGTACCTTTCGGATACTGAAGAGGTACAAAGACTTATCAATCCTGACATCGAATCAAATAAAGATGATACCCGAATTCAATACGTGGCATTGAGTCGAGCAAAGGATTTGTTGTGTGTAGCTTGCCCACCGTTAGAGAAAGATACTAAAGAAAAATTGAAAGCAATAAATCTCATCGAAATAACTACTGTTCCCGTTCTTGTTTGATTATTTTGAAGGAATGTGGAATTGAATAGGTAAAAGAGGAGCTTGATAAACAAGCGGCAGAACTTTCCGTTGCTTTAGGGAAACATGTTCGTGCCTATACATTAGATTTTAGGCTAAATTAATCTTTGATTTTTTTTTGGAGCACTATCGAGAAGGTATGTGGTCAGGCACCCCAAGACCCTCTGCCTTAAAGCCCTGCTCTTCGTTGTCACCATGAAAAAAACTTTGTCCTGATGTAAAAAGCATTGTCTTGATGTAAAAAGGATTGTCCAAGGATTGGGGAATGCTGGATGAAATTGTCCGGTAGCTCCCCGATCCTTTTTTGCATTTCAAGCAGGGAACGGCAGAGGTATCGCCGAATAATAATATTGGAGAAATTCAGGAATGACGTGGTTTTCGGCAGTTGGAGATAAGGAAGGAAGCGAAAGCATCCCTTTTTTTACTCACATCTTTTCTCTACATTTTCGGTCAACCTTTTTTACATCAAATTTGCTCGGGTTTCATCCTAATCCCTGTAAGTTCCCCTTTCTTTTCCCCTGCTTTTCTGGACAACCTTTTTTACATCAGGCTTTTTCTCGATTCGTCCTCAAATTGCCTATAAACCCAGGCGTGGCAAGGGATTGCAGGGGATGGAGAGAGGTGACATGAGAGGACAATGTTTTTTTTAGGGCTACAACTTTGTATTGTTCGCAAATAAAGTCGTTCACCAGCAAATTAAACTCGTACTGAGCAATTAAAAGTCGTTTCAGAGTCGAGCAGATCCAGGATTATTTCCTGACATCTGCTCGGCTTTTCTTGTTGGTCAGGGGGCGGGAGATTGGGGAAAGGAAGGAGAAAGCAGTGTTTTTCTCGAATCATATCTCAGAGGCTTTTATCCGGCGTTTCAGGGCTTCTCAACCGTTGGAGTGAGTCTACTCAGGCATTTGCTCAGGCTTTTACCCAGGCTATTCCTGACCCTTTTACCCGATCTTGTCCCTGTCCTTTTTCTGCCCTTCAATACGACTTTAAATTACATTTCCCAAGCTCCCCCTAACCCCGATCCCCGTCGCTCCCCTTCATTTCCCGATACGACTTTAATTTACTCAAGTTCTCGGCGAATTGAAGGGGAAAAGTGAGAAAACTAGTCAAAACAGGGGGTTGAGTGGGTTGGGATGGATTGGAATGGCGATACTGTAATAAGATAATAAAGTAATAGACTGAAAAATAAAGTATTAGACCGTGAAAATTAAGTTTTAGACTGAGAAAATATAGTATTAGACTGGGAACGGCATTAAGCTATACGACCGGGCAGGATAGCTGGTTCGCGAAAAATAATAATGACTACTGTTAGGCGCAATAAGGTAGCGCCTATTTTTAATTTAGGGTAAGAAAAACTACCGTATTTACATTCATTCAGCTTCACGACTCCATTATTTCCAGATTGCCAGAGCGGCCGCAGCGGCAGCTGGATCTCCACCGCACGTCAAAAGCTCGTCGATTACGATTTATCATTAGGCGGCATCTGACGATGCTGCCTTTTTTGCCTTTAAAATCATGGAATTTCTATGAAAATATAAGTATTTTCCTCTTAATTCACTTCATCCTCCTTTAATCATCCATGTAAAAAAGTGTTTTATTTATATAAGCTTATACGGAAGCGAAAGCTTTTTTAAGCGGCAAAAATATAAATAAAGGAGATTTTTTCGTGAACTCAAACACTGCTCTTATAAGAAAAGGCGGTACAAATGTGTCGTCTTCCAAACGTCTACCGTGGGTCGGGCTGCTGGCCTTAGCCATGGCGGGATTCATCTGCATTCTTACGGAAAGCCTGCCTGCTGGATTACTGCCGCAAATTGCACAGGATCTTGGGGTCACAGAAGCTCTTGCCGGACAATTGGTCACTCTTTATGCGGTTGGATCTCTTCTTGCCGCCATTCCTTTGACAACGGCTACCCGCGGGTGGAGGCGCCGGCCGCTTCTTCTGCTATGCATCATCGGCTTTCTTGTATTTAACACCATCACCGCGTTATCTTCCGTTTATGTGCTGACGCTTGTCGCGCGTTTCTTCGCAGGTGTCTCGGCAGGTGTTCTATGGGGGATGACGGCCGGTTATGCGCGGCGCATGGTGCCTGATTCGCTGAAAGGAAGAGCGATGGCAGTAGCCATGGTTGGCACCCCGCTAGCATTGGCGCTGGGCGTTCCGCTTGGCACTTTTTTCGGCACATATACAGGGTGGCGTCTCATTTTCGGAGTTGTATCATTACTGACTGCAGCCCTTATTGGCTGGGTGCTCTGGAAGGTGCCGGATTATGCCGGTGAGCCTGCCGGTGATCAGCTCCCTTTTCACAAGGTTTTCCTGATTCCCGGTGTACGGCCGATTCTGTTCGTCGTTTTGGCATGGGTACTAGCTCATAATATTTTGTACACCTATATTGCACCGTATCTTGCGGAAACCGCGTTTGCTCAGCGAGTGGATTTGGTTCTTCTTATTTTTGGAATTACCTCGGTTGTCGGCATTTGGGTGATAGGCATGCTGATTGACCGTTTTCTAAGAATGCTGGTTTTAATCAGCATCACGGGATTTGCTCTGGCTTCTGCAGCCTTGGGAATCGGAATGGATCAACCTGCAATCATCATTCTTGGTGTTACGGCGTGGGGGCTTACGTTTGGCGGGGCAGCCACTTTACTGCAAACAGCAATAGCACAAGCTGGGGGAAAAAGCGCAGATATAGCCCAATCGATGCTGGTCACCGCGTGGAATGTGGCAATCGGCGGAGGAGGCATTATCGGCGGGTTTCTTCTCGAACTGCTTGGAGCCGGATTCCTTCCGGGCTCATTAATCATCCTGCTGCTTCCCTCCTTGCTTGCAGCTTGGCTAGCTAAAAAGCATGGTTTTCCTTCCTAAAGAAATCCACGAGTATGTGTAACATAAGCAAAAAAATGAATCCGCTGCAAGGGAGGCCACTGAAAAAGTCCTGACAACGTTTTTCAAAGATGCAAAAAGACCGTTTTTAGCCTTGAGAAGGCTTTAAACGGTCTTTTCGTTGTTATTCTTTAACATCAAACTAAAAAATCAATGCGTTACGGGAAAAACGCAACTTTTTCAGTGGCTTCCTGCAAGGCGGATTCATTTTTTGGGATTATAGAATTACATCTTATGCGAGCAAATTCGTTTCTCCAATGAGATTTTTATAAGCGATCGGTGAAGACATTACGATCAGAGTCGTATAGGTTCCGTATTGATCGCACCGGTTTTCAAACTCCTCCAGCTCCTGGGTTGTTTCCGTGAGGACCTTCAATAAATAATTATGCTCTCCGCTTATCCGATAACATTCCGTGACCTCCGGTGATGAACGACAAAAATCAAGGAAAGGATAGCAATTCCGGGTCCGAACAAGCATATAGGCTGTGCATTGCTTACCCACTTTTTGCGAAGAAATGACGGTTCGGTATTCCTCGATAACACCCTTTTCTTCCATGCGTTTCACACGTTCAGTTACGGCTGGCTGAGACAGTCCCACCAGCTTTCCTAAATCTGTCATTGATAATCTCGCCTGGTTCTGCAAATGTAGCAGGATGCTTTTATCGATTTCGTCCAAGAAAAATCGCCCCCCTTTAATTTAAAAGTTATTTATTTTAAATACCTTTAGAATCATCGAAAATTTCTTTATCTAACTTGTTTGTTTTATGTAAGGCGGCAGAAATTATTTATATAATAAACACACTTGCTATAAATAATCAAGTAAATTACAGCAGGAGAGGATGAGAAACATGATAAATATAGATCTGGAATTGGTGCATAAAAGCGTCAATGAGGTAATTGACCGCACACTTGAGGAGAAAAGGATCGTGGGTACCGTCGTCCAAATTGCATTAGGCGGAAACCTCGTTTACAGCAGGCCTGCTGGTTGGGCCGACCGCGAGCAGAAACGGCCGATGCAGGAAAATGCTTTGTTCAGATATGCTTCGGTAACCAAGCCGGTCGTGTCAACGGCAGCCTTAGTATTAATTTCGCAAGGGAGATTGCAGTTAAACGATCTGGTGGAAAAATGGTTGCCCGCCTTTCGTCCCAAACTGCCAAACGGACAGTATGCCTCCATGACCGTTCACCATCTGATGACGCATACCGCCGGCTTAACCTACCGTTTCTTCCAGGCAGAAAAGGGAACTTATGAGCTTGCCGGGGTATCGGACGGCATGGATCTGGCGGGAATTACACTTGAAGAGAATCTGCAAAGACTCGCTTCTGTCCCGCTTCTATATGAGCCGGGGAAAATGTGGAGGTATTCCATAGCAACAGACGTGCTCGGAGCGGTCATCGAAAAGGTTACTGGAATGCCGCTTAGTGAAGCTGTACGGGTGCTTGTAACTCATCCGCTTTCCATGATGGACACGGATTTCAAGGCCGTGGACACGGACAGATTGACCACGGCTTACGCAGACAGCGCTGGAGAGCCCCGGCGCTTGCACGATTTTGATACCGTTCCTTTCGTGGAGGGGACGGCAGGATTCCTCCTTTCACCCAACAGGTTTACCGATAAGACAGCTTATCCTTCCGGGGGAGCCGGCATGATTGGCAGCGCAGGAGACTTTCTTAAACTGCTGGAAACTTTGCGGCAGGGAGGAAATCCGATTCTGCCGGAGGCTCTTGTTACGGAAATGACAACCAATCAAATTGGTAACCTTGTGATGCCCTATTGGCCGGGGAGAGGCTTTGGGCTTGGTTTTACGCTGCTTAAAAACCCAGCGGATGCCAATACACCGGAATCGCCGGGAACGTGGCGGATGGGCGGCACCTATGGTCACTCCTGGTTTGTTGATCCGAGAGAGGAGCTTAGTGTTGTAGCGTTCACCAATACGGCGCTTGAAGGAATGTCAGGCAGGTTTACAACGGAGCTGTGCGAATCTGTCTACAAGGGTATTCGAGGAGTTAAGTAAAGAGTAAGAACGTTATCTTGAACAAATAATCGGAGTATGCAAACCCTAGATGGATATCAGATTACACTAACTAAGTAAATTTGAGATGAAAATTTACCATGCAATACAATCCGTCGTTCAACTAAACGGAGAACGATAGCAATAAACCTGCAGCAGTCTAGGACTTTATTTTTCCGGTCCAAGGCTGCGGCTGGTTTTATATTGAAGTCAGTCTAATACTTATTTTTCGGAGCCTAACGGTTTTGCAATTCAGACTTCCGCGTAGATTCAACAAATCCAGTCCAAAACTATATTTTCTTCGGACAACAATCCATCTTTAGATACAATACTATCCATACATAATGTGTTTAAATCAGATCTTAGCTGGCTGATAATAGGAAATGAAGAAAGTAAAGTACTGGACTGAAAAAATAAAGTGTTAGACGCCCAAGACGATAAAACGGCTGGGGAGTCTATTATTTAATTAACTGGAGTTTACCCTTTCAGAATATTAGACTGAATTGATCATTTGAATGTTTCGAAATTGTAAGGGAGTCATGCCTTTAAGACGGCGAAAGCACGCGCTGAAATAGCTGGTTTGGGGAAGCTTTCCTCCATTGCGATTTGTTTGCCGGATAGATTTGTAGTAACCAACAGGCGTTTGGATGCGGCAGCCGCGATTCCAATAAAAATTCGGGAAAAGAGATCCCGAGCGTTTGGCTGAACTTACGACTGAAATAATGGTACTGTAGCCGGAAATAGCAGCCGCTTGCTCAAGAGTGAGCGGTCATTGCTATGTGAACGAACGTAGTTAGCCGCGGCACGTTTCTTGTCGGCTGATTGATTGGCAGGAACATTGATTTGAGTCGCCGTCGATTGCAAGGTTGTCAAAAGCTCTTAACGTTGAAGCAACACGATGTTTGCCATCAACCTAGATAATTCCGTCCTAAGTGCAGTAAAGTTTCCAGTAGAGTCTCAATGGGAGATAAATTGGACCTAACCAAATAACCACGGATAGCCAATTCCTATACCGTTCAGCAGTTCCTCAAGACGAACCCCGAAGAAGTGAACCCAGCGATTATTCCAAGGCTCATAAGAATCTGATTCATAATTTTGCCTGAGGCCGGGACCATATAGAAATCCCTGTCTTCGTGTCAGTTCATAAGTTTGAGTTTCAGTAGAAAATAAGAGTTCAAGTTTAGGCTGGAGTGGGATTTGACTCTATAGTCGGTCATCGGTCTGTACCACAAGCGTTAATTGATTTTCTTGAATCCAGTGATTTGGAAGATGCTTCTATGGAGGCCATAGTTGATTTCAATTAACTAAGATCTTATCCTTTTGACTAAGATGTTTCTATATAAGTTGGTATTTCCCGATCTTATAATGAAACTACATTAAAGGAGAGGGGTAGTAATTGTATGGAAAAAACACGGAAGGCATTAAAAATTAGTGCTAGTGCAGTGCTATGCATAAGTATGTTGGCCGCTTGTTCAAACAGTGGAACTAGCAAGAGCAACGAGGTAGCAGGAACAGGCAAACCGTTTCAAAATAAAAAGCTGACTGTATTTATGGCTAACCACCCTTGGGTGGAGTTGATTAAGTCCTACCTGCCGGAATTCGAGAACAAGACTGGAATGAAAGTAGATATACAAAGCTTCGCGGACGATCAGCTTTCTCAAAAAAACTCGGTACAGTTGACATCAAAAGCGGCTACTCCAGATGTGTTCATGATCCGTCCGCTACAGGAGGCGAGACTCTACGCAAAGAACGATTGGCTAGAGCCGTTGGACGAATATGTAAAGAAAGACACTTCCTATGATTTTAACGATTTTTCAAAGTCCGCTGTAGCTGGGACCATTGTAAATAATAAGATCATGGCGATTCCCGTCATTTCCGATCAGGAAGTGTTATATTACCGCAAAGATTTATTGGCAAAAGCCGGACTATCCGTACCGAAAACCTTGGATGAGTTGGAAAATGCCATTAAGAAGCTGCATGACCCAGATAATGGAGTGTATGGGTTTGTCGCAAGGGGCCAGCGCGCGTTATTAGTGGCCCAAGCTTCCTCTTTCTTATTCTCAGAGGGAGGGGATTTTACGAAAGGCGACAAAGCCGTTGTAAATTCCCCAGAGGCAATTAAGGCGTTTAAATATTACGGAGGATGGTTAAAAAATTATGGCCCTCCTGGTGTAATGAATATGTCGTGGCCTCAAGCTATGGGTCTATTTGCACAAGGGAAAGCTGCATTTTTCACGGATGCAAGCTCCATTTACCAAAACGCTATAGATAAGGAAAAATCAAAGGTTGCTGATCAGGTGGGATATGCATTATTTCCGGCAGGAAGCGCCGGGTCGAAACCTTATAATATTACGGCATGGGGAATTAGCCTAAACCCGAAATCTACAAATAAAGATGGCGCTTGGGAATTTATCAAATGGGCTACAAGCAAGGAAATGACGTTAAGAACGCAAAAAACGGGTGTTCCGGGCGTAAGAGATTCAGTATGGAATAATCCGGAAGCGGTATCTAGCTTCCCTCCTGAGCTTGTCTCTGTGATTAAAGAATCGAAGAATATCGGGGTAGGATACGACCGCCCTCAAATTGTTAGTGTTGGGGAAGCCAGAGATGCAATTGGTGATATTGTGATCAAATATATTATGGGTGAAGATATACAAGCAGCGGCAGACAAGGCTAATAAAGACTTCCAGGCCATTATTGACAAGGATAAATCAAAATAAATCACAGTTTCGAAAGGGGCTGTTAAGCCCCTTCTTTTATCTGAAAGAGGTGTGCGCATGTCAGCATCATGGTTAGACAAAAACTTTAAATGGGTTATGACATTACCGGCTCTTTTGTTCGTGCTTCTTATGATGGTTTTCCCGATCATTTATACAGTTAGAATTAGTTTTTTTGAATGGAGTATGTCGGCTAGCACTCCTCCAAGGTGGGTAGGGTTGGAGAATTATTATCAACTCATGGTTGATGTCCGCTTTTGGAAGTCAGTTTGGCACACTTTCCAATTCATGGTATACGCCCTCTTGCTGCAAATGATATTGGGTGTGGGAATCGCTTTGTTGCTACATAGGGACTTTATCGGCAAAAGCTTCGCAAAAACAGTTTTTTTATTGCCGATGGTTGCTACACCAGTTGCTATGGGCCTAGTATGGATTCTCATCTATGAGCCTACAGGTGGAGTTTTAAATCATCTAGTTCAATTAGTCGGGATTCGTCCAATGGATTGGCTCGGCTCTGTAAAGCAGGTCATCCCATCTCTTGTCATTATTGACGTTTGGGAATGGACACCTATGATCACTTTGATTACAATGGCAGGGCTGACCACAATACCGAAAGATCCCTACGAATCAGCCGATGTAGATGGAGCTACTGGGTGGCAAAAGCTTTGGTATATCACGCTACCTATGTTACAGCCTACGATCCTGGTTGCGGTCATGCTTCGTTTAATCGATGTGTTAAAAACGTTTGACATCATCTATTCAACTACTCAGGGCGGGCCTGGGTCATCTTCTGAAACTCTGAACATATATGGCTATGTGATGGCCTTTCAATACTTTAAACTAGGTTCGGCTTCATCATTGCTAGTCATCTTCTTTATTATCGTAATGTCTTTGACTTTGTTGTTCATGTTCGTACGCAAGCGTCTAGGAGGTATATCATGAAGAAAGGAGTAGCTTCGAAACTTCTTTTATCGGGAATGACTGGATTGATCTTGTTACTATTTTCATTTCCGTTTATTTGGATGGTGTTGTCTTCCTTCAAGACCCAAGTGGATATACAAGCAGCTGACCGATTTTTTAAATTTACCCCAACTTTGCAAAACTATTCGGCAGTATTTACCCAGTATGATTTCATGAAATATATTGTGAACAGCTTTGTGGTTGCTCTAGGGTCAACACTGTTTGCATTAGTTCTTGGAGTATCGGGGGCTTACGGCATTGCAAGGTATAAGATGCAAGGAATAGGACTAACGATCTTAATCGCTAGGATCGTACCAGGTATCACCTTTCTTATTCCTTGGTTCGTGATATTCAACAAATTGGAAATGATTGATACTTATGCAGCTCTAATCTTAAGTCATATGCTAGTCGGGCTTCCATTCATTATTTGGATCATGATTCCGTTCTTTGAATCCTTGCCGCTAGAAATTGAAGAAGCAGGGTTTATTGATGGCTGCAGTAAAATAAAAGTATTCTTGCAGCTAGTTATACCCATCTCCGGTCCGGGGATCATTACTTCATCTTTAATGTGTATTATCTTTTCGTGGAACAATTTCATGTTTTCTATTATTCTTTCTGGAGAGAAAACAAAAACGCTGCCGATTGCCGTCTTTAACTTTCTGTCTTATGCTGAAGTCAACTGGGGGGGATTGATGGCGGCAGCCACGATCATCACGTTACCGGTATTGGTCATTGCTTTAGTAGCGCAAAAGTATGTTGTAAATGGAATGGCGGCTGGGGCTGTCAAGGGATAAAAATGAATGCTAAAATGGGGAAGCTGTCGTTGTTTCGACGGCTTTCTTTTGCTTTTACCTTCTTGATACTTGATTGAGGGGAAATCCATCATGAGATTGAATAAAAGCATCTTTGCAAAAATCGTAACGCTCATTTGTTTGCTCTTGATTCCTATTCTTTTGCTATACAGCTATTCCTACAAAGTGAGTGTCGATGTAGTAAAGCAGGAGATTCAAGCGTCCAGTTTAAACCGGTTATCTTTTTTTATGAGTCAGTTGGAATCATCTGTAGACCAGCTAGCCAAGTTCTCCATCATTGTAAGCCGGGATCCTGGGATTAAAGCATATATGGAACAGCGCGGGCGATACTCGCAGTTTGAAAAATTCAAGGCGCAAATAGACATTGTTCAAAAGCTGAATCTGCAAGTCGTTTCGAGTAATTGGGATAGTCAGTTGGTACTATTTACTCCGGATACGAAGGAAATCGTTTCATCGGACTTCTCCATCATAGAAGATGATTTTAGTTATTTACGGACACAGGAGAGTCAAAAATGGGTCTATAAAAATAGTCGTGCGGGGAAAGTGATACCGGAATATTTTTCGAGATTTAGCTATAGCAATCAGGAAACTTCGGACTATATGGTGGAAGTAAGATTTTCTAAAGAAAACATCATACGCATGTTAGATCAATTGAAGTATGGCGATCAGGGGGATCCTTTCTTTTTTCAGCCGGCTAACGATCCAATCGTCAATTCAAACCCTAACCTGGGACTTATAGAATCGATTTCTCAAGCTCTCAAGGATATTCATCTGCAAGATCAAAACAGTATTATAGTGACCGTTAATAACAACAAATATGTGGTCAATTATAACAAGTCGGACAGCCTAGGATGGTATCTGGTAGATTATCAGCTTTTGGAACAAACGATAACGCCGATTATGAAAAGCAGGAACCTGTTTTATATTTCATTGGGACTTCTTTTAGTGCTTAGCATAATTGCAACGTTCTTACTCTATAAACATGTTCAAATTCCAATTCGGAAGCTGGCAAAAGGTGTTAAATCGATTCGAAATGGCAACTTGTCGGTTCGAATTCAAAATCATAACCATAACGACTTCGATTATTTGTTTGATAGCTTTAATGATATGGCCGCAGAGATTCAACATTTGATTGAGACCGTGTACAAAGAAAAGCTTCGTCTGCGTGAAGCGACGGTCAAACAGTTACAATCACAAATTAATCCTCACTTTTTGTATAATTGCTTATTTTACATCAAAAGTGTCGCAAACATGGGCGATACGGATGCGGTCATGGCTATGGCTCTCAATTTAGGGGATTATTTTCGCTATACGACGCGTGTTGAAACAACGATGGTTACCGTCGAAGAGGAAATAACGATGTTGAGAAACTACTTATCGATTCAGCACTTGAGAATAGATCGGTTTCACTACGAAATTGAAATCCCGGATGAAATTCTGCATATGTGTATACCAAGATTACTATTACAACCAATTGTAGAGAATGCAATTATTCATGGAATTGAAAGAAGTAAAGATTTCGGACTTATTGAAATAAGAGGAGTATTAAACGACGATGTTTGTCAAATTCTCATTGAAGATAACGGAGAAGGGATGTCTGAAAGCGAAATCCAAGATCTTCAAGCCAAGTTGAACGCACCTATGGATGACGAAATGGGCTGTGGACTTTGGAACATACATCAAAGGCTTTGTTATCAGTTCAAGGGGCAGTCCGGCCTCCGTTTTCAAAAAGCCGATAGTGGGGGACTCTTAGTAGTCGTTACTTGGGAGCTTAACAAATAATGAAGAATGTATCGCGAATAGGTGAGTATGGAGGGGATGTAAATTGTTGCAACTACTATTGGTAGATGACGAAATCAATATAGTAGAGAGTATGGCAACTAAGATCCAATGGAGCGAATTAGGAATTGAAAGCGTGTTTAGAGCTTACTCCGGTGAAGAGGCACTCGAAATCTTAAAAACGACCACAATTGATATTGTCATTACGGATATTCGAATGCCAGGTATTGACGGTCTTGCTCTTATGGAATTAATAAAAAATAGATGGAAGAAAACAAAGGTAATATTACTTTCCGGTTACGCTGAGTTTGAGTTTGCAAAGAAAGCAATTACAAACCATGCGTACGATTATCTATTGAAACCTATCAGTGATGAACACATTTATATGAAAGTTAAAGAAGTCGTGGGCGTTCTACTGAAAGAACAAGCTAACGATTTAAGTTATCAAAAAGCACTTCAAACGATGAGAGAACATCTCCCCAAACACAGAGCGGAGTTACTAAACGAATTATTACAAGGCAAAAAATTATCTTATGCCCACTTATTCGAGAAACTCACAATGTTACAGATTCCTCTCACTGATGCCGAACCTTTCGCGCTTATGATTGTAAGGCTGGAAGATGAGTTTGTGGAAAAAGATTATTATAGTCTCTCGCTGCTAGAGTATGCTGTGGGGAACATGGCTGAAGAAATTTTCAATGACACCTTTAGATTGTGGCATTGTAAGGATGTCCATGATTATCTGGTCTATGTTGTTTCTTTAAAGCAGGAAAACAACTCTAAACTTCCGGAATATGCGAATGCTTATTTTGAAGAAAGAGCGGTTCAACTTCAATTAGATATAAAAAGATACTTAAAAGGCAAGGTGTCCATACTGATTAGTGAGTGGGGTGGCTTTCCTGAGGACTTAACAAAGCTTTATCACAGCGCATTGTCTGCATTTCGAAAAAGAGTTGGAAATCAACGGGAAATTTTCACTTTGGCAAATGGGATTATGGAAGTGGAGCGTGCTCCATACTTACAAAGTCTTTATGAAGCGCCTCTACTTGTACATCTAATGGAGGCTGCTAATTGGAAGGAATCATCGGATAGATTAATATCAATCTTTGATGAACTCAAACAAAAGTGGGGGGAATCAAAAGAATTCTTAATCGAAGTTTTCTTCAGTATATATTCGACATTAAGCTATATCGCGCATAAAAATGGCAAGGAACTAAAAGAAATTGTTAGTACGGACCTATATGATGTTGTGGGATTAGTTCCTTGTCGCTCTGTTGCATCCTTACAGAATTGGGCGTTTCAAGCATTGGAACAAATTCGCAATTACATGACGCAAGAGACGGTATCGACTCGCCAATATGAAGTTGGTCAAATTAAAGAGTTCGTACAAAATAACCTTACGAGTGATGTGTCTCTACAGGCGATCGCCGAATATACCCATATGCACCCGGTTAACATTTCCAAATTGTTCAAATCGGAGACGGGGGAAAATTTAAGTGATTATATTTTTAAATTGAAAATGGAAAAGGCATGCTATTTGTTAAAAAACAGTAGGCTTAAAAATTATGAAATTGCTTTACAATTAGGCTATCAGAATCCCAATTATTTTATTAAAGTATTTAAGAAGTATTTCGGCATGACACCACAGGAATTCAGGTAAACAAAGTCATTATGAAGTTACGTCAGCTAGTTTGACTTTTACGCCATTATCAGTTAATGCTTGCAATGCTTCTTTGGGAGCTTTTGTTGAAGTAACGACCATGTAAATGTTTGTAAAAGCAATAAAGTTAGCAAGTTTGACCTTATCGAATTTCGTATGGTCAACAACAATAATGACTTGATTCGCGGCTTTCACCATCTTCTGTTTAATTGCCGCTTCAATGGTGGAGGAGGTGGTGAAACCATAATCGGCTCGAAAACCACTAGCACCTATAATGGCTTTATTTACTCGTAAGGATTCTATATATTTCTCGGCATCCGGCCCTGCAAGGGACAACCGGCCATTAATAATTTCGCCGGAAGTCAAGGATATAGTTCCAGCGGAATCGGATAGTTCCATGCCGACAGTCAAAGAGTTAGTTACAACGGAAATTTTCTTATCTTTTAAGTAACTAGCAACTGCGAGCGGTGTTGTCCCGGCATCGATGATGACCGAATCACCCTCTTCGATTAACTCCGCAGCAGCTTTTGCTATCGCTTGTTTCTCCGGAGTCTCAAATTGACTTCGTGCGAAGTAGGAGGGAACGTTTCGTTCGGTTAGAGCAACGGCACCACCATGAGTTCTGATGAGCAAACCCTGTTTTTCCAACTCGATAAGATCTTTTCGAATGGTGACTTCCGAAACCCCGCATGAATTGCTTAATTCAATCACCGACAACTCCTTGGAACCATTTACAAGAGAAACGATTTTAGTCCATCTTTCCTTCATCCGATCACCTCATCATTCGAATTTACGAACGAAACATAATATGCCAATATTATAAATGATCGAAAGTAAAAACGAAAGGATCTTGAATTCCATGAATACCGGAAGACAAGATCCTTATTTGCTAACAATTCATATTAAGAACAATATGCCCAGGCTCGAATTGGGGATCCGGAGCCGTTTCTTATTTTCAGCGGGGAGGCTACGAACAGGCTGCGATTCGATAGTTGATCGAGATTGGCGAAGCTTTCCATGATCAAGATGTTATTAGGCAACCAGAACTCGTCATGCCCGTACGATTTTTTGGCGACTCCTTCGATCATTGCTTGATCGCATGCGATCGTATCACTACCGATGGCACGGATGCCGCGCTCTTGAAATAGCTTGGCTGCCTCCATTGCTAGCCCCGGCGCGTTGGAGGCATACCACTTCCAGTTTACTCCAGTATCCCAATATTTCATCCAACCGTAATGGAGCAACGCGATTTCTCCTTCTTTCACGCCGTCGCCCATCTGTTCTTCAAGCTTTAATAAATGTTCGGGTGTCAAGAGTTCTCCGGGCTGCGGGTCGAATTGACTGAGGTCGTAGCGAACAGCAGGACGAATCAAATAATCCACCGGGAACGTCTCAATAGTGACGTCCATTTTTGAAGGATGAATATGTGCAGGGGAGTCGACATGCGTGCCCGTATGCTCCGCCATGCTAATAGATTGACAATAATAACCGTCATGTTTATGGGTAACGGTTTGATCGATCACCAAATGTGGATGAGTAGGAAAACGTGGAATACCGGGCTCGAGGGTAACCGACAGATCCACTACTCTCAGCTTTGCCAATTGATTATATACATTATTGATAATGTGCTCCATTGCACCCTCCATCATCATTTGAGATATTTTTGTTCTAATTCATCAAAGGAGAGCAGCTTACCCCGGCCACCCAAGCCTTCGCAACTTATCGCGGCAAAAATGTTGGAGAGTTTGAGGCAAGCGTCATAAGATAAGCCTTTCCATAAACCGAAGGCGAACGCACCGTGAAAGTCGTCGCCGGCACCAGTCGTATCGATCACTTGGACCGCAATGCCGGGTTCGGTATGAATGCCTTCCTCGGTCCACATCGTGCAACCATGCTTGCCGTTTGTAATTGCTACGCAACGAGGACCCGCCTTGCTCAGTTCTTTGCAGGCTTCGTCCAATGACATATCGCGCAAAGCTTCCGGCAGTGATTTAACATCGGTAATGAAAACATCGACAAATTCCAGCATGGTGTTCAAAACATCCTCGGGAATATTCCCACCGTCCAGAGAGGTCAACTTCCCATATTGTCTAGCTAATTGAAATGTTTTTAATGTAAGAGCGGGATGGTTGCCGTCTGCGTGCACGAGAGCACACTGTTCAATCAGTTGTTCCGGAAAAGCTTGAAGGTCATACTTGGCAAGTACTCCGCCAAAGTATGTGATAGTACGCAATCCGGTGCTCTCCACTTGAATGAGACTGTTTGAAGAGCGGCCTCCATGTATAATTTGAATGCCTTGTGTACCGATTGAGTAACGTCGGAGGTCATCCACGATATTCTTACCAGTTGTATCATCTCCAACACAGGAAATCAGAAGGCACGGTGCTCCGAGAACCTGTGCCGATACTGCAGCATTTGCAGCGGGACCCCCACCGCAGCTGAGGAGATCGCGCGCTTTAATACGCTGGTCACTTTGCGGCAATCGATCAACGAGGGCTATTTGGTCCCATGTCGCCGTACCGACAAACGCTATTGGAGCCTTCACTCGCTAGTACCTCCGGTGCTGTTAGGGTGGATGGCAACTTTGATTCCTACACCTTTTCTGGCTGCTTCGAACGCCTCGTCAATCCTGCTTAGCGGGAACTTATGCGTCACGAGTTCATCGAGGTGGAGGGAATCCATAATCTCCAAGGAACGATGGTGGCTATAAGGGTTAATAGCAGAGCCTAGAATTGTGAGTTCTCGTTTGAAAATATCGTTCGGTGAAATTTCGATACTATGGGATGGAGGAACAACGCCGAAAAACATAATTGTGCCTCCGCGACCGACTAAGTCCACGCATTGCTTGGCTGTATCTGGTCTTCCAGCTGCCTCCACAATAATATCAGCACCGAGACCGTTGGTAATGGAGCTTACCTTTTCTACCAAGTTTTCATTTAGCGGATCAATGGTAATAAACCCTCTTCTCAATAGCATATCGCGTCTGATTTGATTAGGCTCGGAAACAATGACTTTGCTTGCGCCGCGGAGGCGAATAAGCTCGGCCAGTACGATTCCGACAAAGCCCCCGCCAAGGATAATGGCGTGATCCCCCTGTTTAACATCAAGCCGGTCAACACCGTGCAAACAGCATCCTACGTTTTCGGTTAACGCTGCCACATCAGCACTCATTCCTTGCGGTACCTTATAAACAGTCCGTTCCGGGACGACGCAATATTGTGCAAATCCACCGTCAAGATGAACCCCAAAGGCTAATTTGTTTAAACACAAATGTTCTTTGCCAATGCGACAAAACTTACAGTTTCCGCAGAAAATATGAGGTTCTACGGTTACGAGGTCTCCAACTTGAATGGTAGAAACGTCTTGACCGATCGCTTCTACGTAGCCTGCGAATTCATGTCCGATTACAACCGGAGCTTTAGCAAAATGCTCCCCAGCCAAAATGTGAACGTCCGTACCGCAAATGGTAGCGGATTCAATTCGGATCAATACGTCCGATCCTTTGATTTCTTTGAACTTTCTCTCAACAATCGCTAGGTCTTGTTTCCCTTGATATTCTGCAGCTAAATAGCTCATACGATGGCTCCTTTATACGTTTTTATATTGGAATATGGGGATTCTGACTGACTCAATTTTGCGATAATGACTTGTATGCCTTGGGCCTTTAAAATTTTTACTGCGTCAATTGGTGCCAGCTCTGATGTAACTACGGTTTGAATGACGGAAAAAGGTGCAATGTTAGCGAGATTCATTCGAGTAAATTTAGTATGATCCAGAGCGACAATGACCTCTTTAGCACATTCTATCATCTTTTGTTTAACAGCGGCTTCTATGGAAGATGATGTCGTGAAACCGAAATCATTTCGAAAGCCGCTCGTTCCTAAGATGACTTTATTGACACGAATTTGATTCAGGAAATTGGTCGTATCCGGCCCATATAAGGCCATGCTTCCACTGATTAAATCACCACCTGTCAGAGATACGGTTCCAGGTAAGTCCGCTAATTCCATGCCGATAGGCAACGAATTCGTTACGATTGATATTTTTTTATGTTTAATAAATTTGGCGACTGCCAGTGTAGTCGTACCGGCATCCATAATAACGGAATCCCCGTCATGAATCAGGTAGGAAACTTCTTTGGCTATACAATGTTTCTCATCCATTTGAATCCATTCCCTCGCCTCAAATGAAGGGACACTTTGATCATGTAAAGAGCTTGCACTGCCGTGTTTCCTATGAAGGAGTCCTTCACTATCCAATTCGGTTAAATACTTCCTCACCATCACTTCTGACAATCCGATTCGAGCGCTGATCTCGCCGACAGTTAAGTTATTTTGTTCCTCGAACAGCTGTAATATTTCCCTCCATCTTTTTTTCAAAAGCAATCTCCTTTCGTTTCGAAATATAAATTAATCGGTTATCGAGGGAGGTGGATGGCGTTTGATATTCATTTTATATACATCGAAAACAAAATTCAACACAAAAGTTACGAAAATAAAAAATAAGGTTTCGAAATACTTTCGTATAGACAAATTAACGAAACTAATTTATGATGAGTATGTGTTTCGATGTGATTTCGTTTTGAATAAGTCTAGGAGGGGTTCGAAAATGCCTTTAGTTGCAGGAGCCGAGTTATTGCAAGATGCCAAACGTAGAAAGTATGCAGTACCGCAGTTTAACGTTTTAAATTTGGAGATGGTAGAAGCCGTTATTGAAACGGCGAGTTCTTTGCACGCTCCGGTTATTGTGGGGATCGTTGACAGACACTTCCCAGTGCTGGATGTTGAAAGTTTGGTATTTGCTGTCAAGCAAAGAGCTCAAAGAGCAAGCGTGCCGGTCGTGCTCCATTTGGACCACGGAAGGACTTGGGAGAGAGTTATTGAAGCTTTGCGGTATGGATTTACATCGGTCATGTTTGATGGCTCTCTCTTGCCATTGGAAGAAAATATCGCTATCTCTCGAGACATTGTTAAGGTAGCACACGCGGTACATGTCTCAGTAGAAGCCGAACTAGGCCACGTTGGCAGCAGTAAAACAGGAGATCATAATGAAGCGACCTCCGTTAACGAAGCTGTGTATTTCGTAGAACAAACCGGTGTGGACTATCTCGCGATTTCTATTGGTAACACACATGGGCATTACCAAGGTCAAGCTCCGACATTTGATATGCAGATCCTACGTGAAATTAACAGTCGTGTGAACGTTCCATTAGTATTGCACGGTGGGTCGGAAACACCGGTAGAGGAAATCCGGAGAGTCATTGACAACGGGATAGCTAAAATTAATATTTTCACTGAATTCGCAAGAGCTTATATGGAAGGCATCGTCGATTTGTCCCAAAGTGCGACTATTGATTATCTGAATGTTGCCAGCCGTGGTAAGGAAAAGGCAAAAGAGACGATTATTACAAAGCTGAACGATTTCAATACTACTGGTCAACAAGCGGTGTTCCAAAATACTTAATATAGAGGGGGAAGGTCTATTTATGAAAAAAGTGACTCTAGCTATTCTGTCTGTAGTAACCGCAACAAGCGTCACGGCTTGCGAAAGCAAGCCGCAAGCGTCCGAATCAGGAAATCAATCGTCATCAAGTACTCCAGCGAAGACTGTCACCATCAACATTGCAACCGTCAACAATCCGGATATGAAGGTAATGGAGGAGCTCAAAGGTGAATTTGAGTCCACGCATCCTGGCATTAAAGTGAATTTCACGGCAATGCCAGACGACGATTTGAGGAAAAAGGTAACGTTGAACGTTTCAACCAAATCGGGCGAATATGATATCGCAACGATTGGGCCGTACGAGGTATCTACGTGGGCCAAAAACGACTGGTTAGAGCCGCTAAACCCTTTGTTTGAAGCCAATGCTGATATTCAAAAAAGCTATGATGTAAATGATATTATCAAGCCGATTAACGGAGCGCTTTCACTTAAAGACAAGATGTATGCGCTTCCGTTCTATGGTGAAAGCAATATGATTTTTTACCGTAAAGACTTGTTCGAGCAGAAGGGCTTGACTATGCCGGAACAACCGACTTGGGACGACATTTACAAGCTTGCGAAGCAGCTAAACGACCCGGCTAACGGCATGTATGGCATCGCTTTGAACGGTACTCCTCAATATGGTCAATTGGCACCACTGCTCACAGTGATAAACACGTTTGGTGCGAAGTGGTTCGATATGGACTGGAATCCACAAATCAATTCTCCGGAATTCAAAAAAGCAGTGTCCTTCTATGTGAACCTACTGAAGGAAGCGGGGGAACCTGGAGCAACCAACGTAGGATTTAATGAAGGGTTAGGATTAATATCCCAAGGTAAAGCGGCAATGTGGTACCATGCGACAGTTGCTGCCGGCATGTTGAATGACCCGAACACATCCAAAGTAGTAGGGAAAATCGGTTATGCGAAAGCACCGGTCGAAGTTACCCCTAACGGCAGCCACTGGCTCTACACTTGGGGATTGGGCATCTTAAGCTCGTCTACACATAAGAAAGAAGCGTTCGAATTCATCACTTGGGCTACAAGCAAAGACTATATCAAGCTTGTTGCTAATAAGAAAGGTTGGGCACTGGCACCGTCAGGGACCCGTTATTCCACTTACGAAAATCAGGACTACCTGAAGGCTGCTCCATGGTCGAAAATCACGAAAGAGTTGATTGATTCCGCGGATATCAACAAACCAGCTAAAGATCAGGTGCCATATACAGGGCTTGCACAAATTCATCTTCCTGAATATGCTGCATTCGCGTCCGAATTCGGACAAAACTTCGCAGCGGTCGTAACAGGGGCACTGTCGGTTGACGAAGCGCTTCAGAAGTCGCAGGAGAAAACAACTGAGATTATGAAAAAAGCCGGGTACATCAAGAAGTAAAAAAACTTGCATGCTAAAGGAACCGCTGCATGGTTTTTTCAGCGGTTCCCATAAATTTAAATCATGGGACGGAGGTTAAACCTTCCATATGGAGATGGCGATAGAAGAAACCATGGCAACCGAAAAATCGATGAAGAAAAAAAGAGATCGACGATTTGTAACCCCAAAGTACGTTGTCTTTATCAGCATTGCCTTTCTGGCAGTAATCACACAGGTCCCGTTTGTCATTACCCTTTATTTTAGTACGTTGGACTGGAATCTGCTTTACCCGCAATTGGGCAAACAATTCGTCGGATTGAGTAATTATGCACACTTGTTTACGGATGTCCTTTTTTATCAAGCCGTTTGGACGACTTTGAAATTATCAGTCATCATTTTAAGTGTGTCGCTCGTGATCGGATTGCTGCTTGCAACAATGCTCCATCGTCAATTTGTCGGAAAAACGATCGTAAGAAATCTTCTGTTTGCCCCCTTTTTGGTGATGACTACGGTAACAGCATTGGTGTGGAAAAACATGATGATGGATCCGTCGTATGGTTTTATTGCAGCATTGTTCAAGCTTCTGGGCATGACACCACCCGATATAATTGGTAATCATCCGGTAGCAACAGTAGTTACGGTTGCCGTATGGTCATGGACGCCATTCATGATGCTGATCCTGCATGCAGCGCTTGAATCGATCCCAGAAGAGGTTATGGAAGCATCGCGGATGGATGGTGCAGGCAGGGTAACGACCTTCTTCCACATAGTGCTCCCCTTTCTTCAACAGTATGTATTTATTTGCGTGCTCTTGGGCTCCATTATGATTATTCCTCTGTTCGGTGAAATTGCTTTAATCACAGCCGGTGGACCCGGGAAAGTGACGACCAATCTGTCTTACTTTGTATTTGAAGAAGCATTTCACGGGTACAATTTAGGATCTGCAAGCGCGAGTGGCGTTGTTGCCTCCTTTATCACCATGTTTTTTGGATCCATCTTAATTCGGATGTTTCAGGGAAGGAAGGGAACCGCATGAAGAAACTAACGGAGTCATTGGTTACTCTTCTAACTTATGTTGTAGCTGGGCTCATATTTTTTCCGATTTTATGGATCATCCTCAATGCGTTTAAAACGGAAAACGTAGCTTATCAATTTCCACCAGCATTTGTCTTTACACCGGTACTTGATCAAGTTATAGGTGCTTTTGGAAATGGCAGTTACTTTTTATATTTGTATAACTCGCTCGCAGTATCCGTCTTTTCGGTAATATTCGTTAATATACTGGCCCTCCCTTTGGCCTTTTATCTAGCAGAATGTGAATGGTACAACAAGTCCAGTAAACTTTTCGGTTGGATCTTATCTACGAAATTTATGCCGGCTGTGGGTATCGCCGTTCCCATATATATCATGCTGAAAGATACAGGTTTGCTTGGTACCAATTTTGGGTTAGGAATCATTTACTCGGCTGTCAGCATGCCGTTAATCGTGCTCGTCATGCGTTCATTTTTTTTAGACATTCCGCCGGCCATAATCGAGGCAGCTTCCATAGACGGGGCTTCCTACTGGGGGATTTTCTTAAGAGTAATTCTACCAATCTCAACTCCTGGTATCGCCACCTCGACAATTTTGGCTGTTATTTTCAATTATAATGAATATTTCTTTGCGACCATTCTTTCCGGGCCGAATTCAAAAACGCTGTCCGTTTACTTATCTTCGTTTATGACCTCGGAAGGACTATTCTGGGCCAAAGTTTCCGGTATCTCTTTATTAGCGATTCTTCCTATCTTGGTGCTTGGCTTCCTTGCTCAACAAAGAATCGTCAGAGGTCTGACTCTCGGGGCAGTGAAGTAACCAAAATATAATGAATGAAAGGTGAAATGATCATGAATCGATGGTCCATGTATATTGATGGGGAATGGGTACAAGCACGCTCTTCGCAAAGCTACGATGTCATTAATCCTGCTACTGCGGCGAAAGTGGGAGAAGCGCCATATGGCGATGGTGAAGATGCCCGCTTGGCAGTTCTAGCCGCCGACCGAGCTTTCAAAGATTGGTCCCGTTTGCCGGCAAAGGAGAGAGCGGCGTATATTCATCGGATTGCGGACATCATGGGGGAAAGAAAGGAAGAGTTAGCAGAGATCATCACACTCGAGATGGGGAAGCCTCTAAGCGAAGCCCGATCTGAGGTCCTCATATCTATGGACTATCTCAGGTGGAATGCTGAAGAAGGGGTTCGAAATTACGGCCATGTGATTCCAGCGCCCGTAGCGAATAAGAGACTTCTTACCGTGCGACAGCCAGTTGGATCGGTTGCCGCCATCACTCCGTGGAATTTTCCTCTGTCCATGGCTGCGCGTAAATTGGGTCCTGCTCTGGTTAGCGGTTGCACAGTCGTATTAAAACCTGCTTTGCAGACTCCGGGGGCAGCGGTCAAGTGGGTAGAGATTGCCGAGCAGGCCGGCCTGCCAAAAGGAGTTGTTAACTTGGTGACAGGCAATCCGGAAGGTATCGGAAACGAACTGTTGAGCAGTCCAGAGATAAAGAAAATTACATTTACGGGCTCCACGGCCGTGGGTAAAAAGCTGTTGAGTGCAGCGGCAGGCCAGGTGAAGAAAATGTCGATGGAGCTTGGGGGCCATGCACCATTTATCATTTTTGATGATGCAGATCTTGATATGGCTGTAATAGGGGCTCTGAATAGCAAATTTAGAAATGCAGGACAAACTTGTATTTGCGCCAATCGTATCTACGTTCACGCTTCGGTCGCCGAAAACTTCTTGAATAAGTTTAAAGAAGCGGTTGGACGTCTTCGTCTTGGGGATGGATTTCAAGCGGAGACGACGATTGGCCCTGTTATTGATCGTAGAGCGTTGGATAAGGTTGAGTATCATGTGAGCGATGCCGTATCCAAAGGAGCCTCAATTATTACAGGCGGCAAGCGTATGGAGGGCAGTGAAGGTTATTTTTACGAGCCAACCATTTTGTCCAATGTAGATGAAAATATGGTTATCATGAACGATGAGACATTCGGCCCTGTAGCACCGGTTCATGTGTTCCATACCGAAGAAGAAGTGATTGCTAAAGCCAATAATACGCCTTATGGTTTGGCCGCGTATTTCTATACAAGAGATATGGCAAGAACAATTCGTGTCTATGAAGCATTGGAGTATGGCATTATCGGTTGTAACGATGCGGTTCCTACTACAGTGCAAGGACCGTTCGGCGGATGGAAAGAAAGCGGCATGGGAAGAGAGGGAGGTCCCGGCAGTATTAATGACTTCCTTGAAACAAAATTCGTTTCAATTCAAATTTAATTTTCCTGGAGGATAAGGTTGTGAATCAGTTTGATATTGCAGTTATTCCTGGAGATGGTATCGGTAAAGAGGTAGTTCCCGCCGCTATTCAAGTATTGGAGACCGCGGCGCAAATTCATGGCGGTATCAAGTGGAACTTTACTTCGTTTCCTTGGAGCTGTGAATATTACTTGGAGCATGGGCGCATGATGCCCGTAGACGGTATCAATACCTTGAAGCAGTTCGATCAAATATTTTTAGGTGCCGTCGGCATGCCACAACTCGTACCGGATCATATCTCCTTGTGGGAGCTCTTGGTGAAAATCCGAAGAGAATGCGAGCAATCGATCAATGTTCGGCCTGCTAAGCTTCTAAGGGGGCTGACATCTCCACTGAAAGATCCGATTCCATTCGATTTTGTAGTCGTTCGGGAAAACTCGGAAGGCGAGTATTCACAAATCGGTGGATTGATGCACTCCGACGATGATGAAATTGCCATTCAAAACGCAGTGTTCACTAAGAAGCAAACGGTTAAAGCGATGAACTTTGCTTTTGAATTGGCAAAGATGAGGAGGAAAGCGGTCACATCGGCGACGAAGTCCAATGGCATTGTATACAGTATGCCGTTTTGGGATAAGACGTTTCAAAAGGTTGGGGCTGCTTACGAAGACATTCAACAAAATAGTGTTCACATCGATGCGCTTTGCGCCTTCTTTGTCATGAAACCTCATCAATTTGACGTAATAGTGGCCTCCAATCTATTCGGGGATATTCTTACGGATTTGGGCGGAGCCATTATGGGGAGTATTGGAATTGCGCCGTCGGCTAACTTGAATGTGGAAAGGAAGTATCCTTCCATGTTTGAGCCAGTTCATGGGTCTGCTCCGGATATAGCTGGTCAGGGAATCGCGAATCCAATGGGCCAGATTTGGACTGCAAAAGAAATGCTTGATTTTCTTGGATATGATGAGATCGGAAGTTTGGTATTGGGGGCTATCGAGGATACATTAGTTTCTGGCGTCAACACTCGAGATCTTGGTGGGACTGCGACAACTTTAGAGGTAACCGAGGAAGTAATCAAGAACATATTGAAGAAAGGGTAATTGAGGTATCATGTAGGAAGCGGATATAAATGATATGTAATTGACAACAGACATGGAGACTTCCTGTCTGTTTCTTTTATTTCTGAGCGTATGTTAGGGATTAATTCGGATGGAACGACAAATACAGCAAAAGTGTGCTTGCGCTCTCGTCGAACAGTGGGAAGTGAAGCTAAGCGTTGGCCCAATCGCGGAGCGGGTTGCGGCCATCGCGGCGCAGCATGGCGTCCCCCGCGTTCAAATCGCGCTAGCCTGGATGTTGCAAAAGGAGACCGTAACATCACCTATCATCGGCGTAACGGGTTTGTCCAGCTCGAAGAAGCGACTATCAGTCAAGTTGACTCCGGAAGAAATCACATCGCTTGAGGAACCGTATGTGCCACACCCCGTCGTCGGAGCCGTGAAACCACGTTCATGACCGGGAAAACTGTATCGACATGGAAAAGAAGGTGATAGACGGCATGGCGATGACGATCGCAGAAGTGAGCGAGAAATTTGGGCTTTCCCAAGATACACTTCGTTATTATGAGCGCATCGGATTAATTCCTCCCGTTACCCGAAATAGGAGCGGCAATCGGGAATATTCGGAGGAAGATATAAAGTGGGTTGATTTTATCAAATGCATGAGACAGAGCGCAGGGCTTACTGTCGAAGCATTGATCGAGTATGTGGCTCTTTTTCAACAGGGGGACGACACGCTCGTCACCCGTAAGGAACTGCTGATCGAGCAACAAGATCGGCTTGCGGCCAAACTTGAGGAAATGACGAGCATGTTAGTACGACTTAATGATAAAATTGTTCGATATGAACAGACGATTGTGTTGAAAGAGAAAACGTTGCACAAGAGAAATTAGTGTTTACATAAAAGGTTCCGTCTAAATGAACGGAACCTTTTATTTTACGATCTTATCATAACGCCCTTCCAAATTTGATGTGACCATTATATTGTGATCAGCCACAGTTCCTCTCCAACAACGCGCCCAATTGTTCCGCTAAAGCTTGATGCGAGATCGGTCTTTCATTCATAAACCACCATTCCACAACCCCTACATAAGCAGAAGCCACAAACCGGATAAGCATTTCCTCGTTTAATCCCTTATTTTTTCCCTTTGTGACATCTACTTCATCTTTGAATTCCTCAATCAGAAAATCGAGGAACCGGTTGCGAAAGAAAGGAGCTCCTTTACTTGCCAACATCATCGAGAAGAAGGGGTAGTTTTCTTCGAAATATTCTGTCCAGATGAGTGATCCGTCTGCGAAATCCAAATCGGCTGCTGCCTTGCATCGATCCCCGAGTTCGTTTATATGCGATTCAATAAGCTTATCTAGCAAGTCATACTTATCCATATAGTGTAGATAAATCGTTCCCCGACTGACGTTAGCACGGTCAGAAAGGTCTTGAATCGTAATGTCGTCAAAGCTCTTTTCAGCCATAAGTTCCAAAACAGCATTTTTTAAGGCATCGTGGGTTTTCTTTATTCTTCGATCAACTTTAGCCATCAGGGTCACCTCGATTTTGAGAACAAGTTAGACAATTTAGCTTACATTGTTCATTACTTAACAAACTGAAGGGATCTAACCATTGCTGGTTCATTGTAATTGATTATAATTATAGACACGAGTACATTAATGAATCAAGATTTATTTTTTAAGTACTTGACTTGGAGTTAACTCCAGAAGATACACTAAACTTCGTTAAAGGAGCGAGGATAGCGAACAAGGTTTCTGATCCTCGGAGCGAATTGTAAAACAATTAATGAGTAATTCTAAACCTCATAGGAAAGGGTTGTTGTTTCAATGTGTAACCATCATCAAAACATAGCTGTTCGTGCGTTAATTGTACCAAGTGAAAAAGCACAATTTGAACGAACTACCATCGAACGAAGAGAGAATACGTACAGACGATGTCTTGATCGATATTAAATATTGCGGCATCTGCCATTCGGATATTCATAATGCTCATAATGATTTTGGCCGCGGAGTTTTTCCGATGGTACCCGGTCATGAGATTGCAGGGATAGTTGCCGCTGTAGGTGGTGAGGTGACAAATTTCGCTGTAGGTGATCGCTTCGGCGTCGGCTGTTTTATGGACTCCTGCGGAGAATGTGTATTCTGTCGTAGAGGTGAGGAGCAATTTTACCAAAAAGGTGGTGTCGTTGTCTTTAATTCCATTGGATACGACGGGGAGTTAACGTACGGTGGATATAGTCAGAAAATCGTTGTCAAGGACACGTTTGTGGTCCGTATTCCAGACGGCTTGGAGTTGGACGTGGCCAGCCCGCTGTTATGCGCAGGAATTACCACATACTCCCCACTGAAACATTGGAACGTCGGGTCAGGTAAGAAGGTTGCTGTTTTGGGAATGGGAGGCCTAGGCCATTTGGCTGTTCAGTTTGCCCACAAGATGGGGGCGGAAGTTACTGTACTGAGCCATAGTCAGAACAAAAAAGACGAAGCATTTGGTTTCGGCGCACGACAATATTATGTGACCACGGATCCCGCAACATTCACGGAGCTGGCTGGCCAATTCGATCTGATTCTAAACACCGTATCTGCGAATGTCAATGTAGATGCCTTGCTCTCCATTCTTAAAGTGGACGGGGCGCTCGTTCATCTCGGTCTGCCGAACAAGCCGGAGCAATATAATGTCTTTTCCTTATTTGCTGGGCGTCGGATCATTACGGCATCCAACGTTGGGGGGATCATAGAAACACAAGAGATGCTTGACTTCTCGGCAGAGAATGGAATCGCTCCTAAGATCGAAGTCATAAGTGCCGACCAAGTCGATGAAGCATACGAACGGGTCTTGAACAGTGACGTACGGTATCGGTTTCTCATCGATATGGCTACGCTGTAACCCTGGAAAGGTGAGGTTGCGATTAACGAGATGAACATTCGTACGAAACTTAAGTGCCGTGATAATTCCACGAAAGAATGAATGTTTCTGCACTACCGTTTCATTTTTTGAAATCTAGAATTTGGTGGGGAGGTTACGCAATGAAAGAAGTTATACTTTGGACCGGTGCTGGACAGATTGGTATGGCGATAGCTAGAAGGATTGGTTTCGGTAAGAAAATTATTGTTGGTGATAAGAACCCAGATAACACTAAGGCTAATACAAAAATTATGAAAGAAGCCGGATTTGATGTAGAGCCTGTGGAAACGGATATTTCATCTAGAGAATCTATTATAAATTTGATTGCAGAAGGTCAAAAGTATGGTGAAATCACTGCTCTTATCAATGCAGCAGGCGTGTCCCCTAGTCAAGCACCTATTGAGATGATCCTGAAGGTCGATTTGTACGGAACCGCAGTATTGCTGGAGGAAGTAGGTAAGGTAATTGCTCCTGGAGGCGTTGGTGTGACAATTTCCAGTCAATCTGGACACAGAATGCCTCAATTGGGAATTGAGATTGATAAACAGCTGGCAACAACACCAACTGAAGAACTCCTTAGTTTGGAAGTCCTTCGTCCAGAAAATATCAAGGATACGTTGCACGCTTATCAAATGGCGAAACGCTGCAATGTGAAACGCGTTATGTTTGAATCTATACGTTGGGGAGAGAGAGGCGCTCGTATCAATTCCATTTCTCCAGGGATTATTGTAACGCCACTAGCAATAGATGAGTTCAATGGTCCAAGAGGAGAGTTCTACAAGAATATGTTTGCAAAATGCCCTGCCGGTCGTCCTGGAACAGCTGATGAGGTTGCAAATGTAGCTGAGCTGCTGATGATGCCACAGGGAACTTTCATCACCGGATCTGATTTCCTAATTGATGGTGGAGCCACGGCTTCATATTTTTACGGACCACTGAAACCGGAAGAATAATGAAAGAAAACTCGAACTGCTGTTTCATCAAACAAAGGAGTGGAATGATTATGGAGTATAACAAACTTGGAAACACGGGTTTAGATGTATCTCGAATTTGCCTTGGTTGTATGGGCTTCGGTGTAGCAGATCGCTGGACACACCCATGGGTTATCAACGAAGAACAGAGCCGCCCGATTATTAAAAGGGCACTTGAACTAGGCATTAATTTTTTTGACACAGCAAATATATACTCAGATGGAACAAGCGAGGAAATTGTTGGGCGGGCGTTAAAGGAGTATGCAAATCGGGATGAAATTGTCCTTGCCACGAAAGTTTGGGGGCGTATGCATCAAGGTCCAAACGGAGCAGGGCTATCCCGGAAGGCAATCATGAGCGAAATTGATAAAAGCCTCAAGAGACTCGGAACCGACTACGTCGATTTGTATTTAATCCATCGTTGGGACTACGCGACACCTATCGAAGAGACCATGGAAGCCATGCATGATGTCGTGAAGGCTGGTAAAGCAAGATACATTGGTGCTTCAGCGATGTATGCTTGGCAGTTCCTAAAGGCACTTCATGTCGCGGAGAAAAATGGATGGACACGGTTTGTATCCATGCAGAACCATTTAAACCTCATATATCGTGAAGAGGAACGCGAGATGCTGCCTCTTTGTAGGGAAGAAAAAATCGGTGTTACTCCATATAGCCCGCTTGCATCAGGAAGGTTGACGCGTGATCGTGGGGAAACCACACATCGTTCCGAAACCGATCAAGTGCAAAAAAGAAAATACGATGCGATGGCAAATGCAGATCAATTGATTATAGATCGCGCGGCGGAACTTGCAAACAAGCACGGAGTTCTCCGTTCACAAATCGCACTCGCTTGGTTGTTGCAAAAACAACCGGTAACAGCACCAATCGTTGGGGCAACAAAGTTGTCACACCTTGAAGATGCGGTCGGCGCGCTCGCGGTGAAGTTAACACCCGAAGAAATTGCGTATGTAGAAGAACCGTATGTACCTCATCCAGTGGTGGGTGCAAACTGATCTTCAAAATGGCTGCCGCGCACAATGGCAGCCATTGTCTTTCCTTCGCACGATGTTGATTGTGAATAAAGAATGTAACAGGAGGATATGAAATGGATAAAGTGATTTTGAACAATGGTGTTGAAATGCCGATAATCGGCTTTGGCGTATACCAGATCCCAGATGCGAATGAATGTGAACAAGCTGTTTATGATGCGATTATGACAGGCTATCGTCTAATCGATACAGCTGCCTCTTATATGAACGAAGAAGCGGTCGGCAGAGCCATCAAACGTAGCGGTGTGCCCAGAGAGGAATTATTTATTACGACAAAACTTTGGGTTCAGGATACGGGTTATGAGAACACAAAGAAAGCATTCGAAAAATCACTTCACAAATTGCAATTGGATTATTTGGATTTGTACCTCATTCATCAACCGTTTGGTGATGTTTTTGGTTCTTGGCGGGCTATGCAGGAATTGTACCGCGAAGGAAAAGTCAAGGCAATTGGCGTGAGTAACTTTAGAGATGACCGTCTGCTTGATTTAACTCTTCGCAATGAAGTTATCCCTGCCGTAAATCAGGTTGAAACGCACCCTTTCAACCAACAAATCGAAAGTGCAAAACTGATGAAAGAGCACAATGTTCAAATCGAGTCTTGGGCACCTTTTGCTGAAGGAAGAAATGACCTCTTTCATAACGAAGTTTTAGTATCTATAGCTGAAAAGCATCAAAAATCCGTTGCCCAAGTGGTTTTACGTTGGTTGACCCAACGAGGCGTAGTTGTGATTCCAAAGTCGGTAAGAAAGGAAAGAATCATTGAAAACTTCAACATCTTTGACTTTGAATTAAGCCATGAGGATATGAAAAAAATAGCTGCGTTAGATACGGGTAAAAGCCTGTTCTTTTCCCATAACGATCCTGAAATCGTGAAATGGATGGCTACGCGTAAACTTGATATTTAATGCTGCCGCCCCAATTTGATAATCATCTTGGGGCAATTTTTTGGAAGAATGGACCCCTGTAGCATAATCGCCCCATTGAAGGAGGCTTCTTAGAAAAGCATGAACGAAGATGAACAAAAAATATTAGCCATTTATCAGTGGATAGACGATGCGATGGTTAATAAAGATACCGAGGCATTAGAGAGCATTTTGGATAATAGCTATATCCTTGTTCACATGACCGGTTATCGACAAAGTAAAAATAAAGGGGAATTTTGAATATGATAAACGTTTTAATCCTTGGAGCAAGCGGCGGAATCGCTCGTATTGCTACAGACCTATTCCTAAAGGAAACCGATGCTCAGTTAACGCTTTATTTGCGAAATTCAGGCAGAGTAAGGAACATGGAATCTAATCGTGTAAAGGTAATCGAAGGCGATGTTCAGGATATTGAAAAGCTAAAAAAAGCCATGAATGGTCAGGATGTTGTATACGCCAATCTGGTTGGAAATCTTGAACAAATGGCTAAAACCGTTGTGGCTGCAATGGATGCGACTGGCGTTAATCGTCTCATTTGGATTAGCTCAATGGGGATTTACGATGAAGTTCCCGGAGAAAAACATGGAAGCATTTTGAATCCATATCGAAAGTCGGCTGCTATCATTGAAGCTTCGGACCTCGATTATACGATTTTGAGACCAGGCTGGTTTACAAATAGAGATGAAATTGATTATGAGACAACTCAAAAAGGCGAACCATTTAAGGGACATGATGTATCCCGCAAAAGTGTTGCAGACTTGGTTGTTAAATTAGCTGTTACACCGGGAATGGAAATTCGCCACAGTTTGGGAGTCAACAAACCAGAATAATGGAACAACGAAATAATTTATTGATATTTATATTAACTCTAGGAGCTTTCGGCATTTTAAATACGGAACTCGGTATTGTTGGGTTGTTGCCCGTCATTGCCGATCACTTTCACGTAACAACAACCCAAGCTGGATCGTTGGTAAGCCTCTTTGCTCTGGCTGTTGCGATATCCGGTCCTATTTTGCCATTGCTGTTCTCTGGTATGAATCGCAAAAAAATTATGCTTTTTTGCATCCAGTATACCTAGGCAACTCTGCTGGTATGGTGCTTGGCGTACCCCTCGCTACTTTTATCGTGAATGCCACTTCGATTCAAATGGCTATGTATTTCTTTGCGATTGTAAATATTTTGGCTTTTATTGCTACGTTACTTTTTGTGCCATCTATGTCGTTCGCATATCCGAAATCATATTGTCATTGCTGCTCATTGAAGTCCACATGAGTCATCCCGCCCTTACTAATCGTCTTACTGAGCAGTATTGACTACATTTCTATGAAGCAGACATTAGCCATGAACTATAGCGAGGAAGCGGAATTACTGTTATTCAACTATTCATTAATTCCCCTGCAAGTATTGCTTACTTCATTGGGCATTTCCTTACTGCAAAGTGCCAAATTCATGTATATGAGTTTACTGGTCGAGGATATGAGAAAGCAATAACTCTCTAATGTTAGTTGCCGCGGCAGAAAAACTGAGGTTTATTGGTTACCAACTCTAATGTCAACGAACAGTATAGACAAAATAAACCCTGTTTTCCCGCTTCAAACTTTGTCTTCGACCAATAAATCTTGCCTTGAATCTCACCAAGGACTGGAAATCCCTCAGCTCACCGCTGACGGATCTCCAGTCTTTTTTTTCATGTGTCCCGCTCCGCCGCTGGAATAGTACATACGAATCACAGTAATTTCCACACAAGGGGTTATTATTCCGGCCGATCTATCGAAAACATTTCTCCAAGCTTGGAATAGGAGCTGCCGCCAAGCCGGCTGACCGGCCGGAGCGCATGAGCGTCAATATACCCGTCCCGATACACTCTTTCGTCCATATGGAAGCAGACGACCTTCCCTATTAACAAATCGGCGGCGGGATGGTCCTCCGTTCCGCCGAGCGGTAAAGCATGTTCAAGGACGCACTCCATCCGGATTTTGGCTTCCGCTACGCCGGGTACACTAATCTTTTCGCTTGCAACCGGTGTGAGTCCGGCTGCAGCTGCTTCGCTCTCAACCGGCGGCAAGCTGGCGGCGGTCAAGTTAATCTCGCGGATATACGATTCGTCCGAGATGTGGACGACGAACTCCCCCGTCTCTATCGCATTTCTCGACGTATCCTTCAGCGCTCCTTGTTTCCTCTGCACCGATACGGAAACCATAGGAGGATTGGCAGCCACGATATTAAAATAACTGAACGGTGCCGCGTTTAAAACTCCCTCTTTCGAAAGGGTCGTTACGAATGCAACCGGTCTCGGAATAATACTTCCCGTCAACAGCTTGTAATTTTCTCGCTCGCTTAGGCTTGCAGGATCAACGGATATCACATTCATTCTCCTCTCGCTCCTTAAGGCTATAACCGCTCCTCATCCAAAATGCCGCTGATACCACGCTGCAGCCGCTTGCACTTCCGATGAACTCAGCTGATGGCCGAAGTTTTCCCAATGAACCGTTACGTCCGCACCGGCCCGGGACAACAGCATCTTCAGCTCCTCCGTCTCTTCGGGGGAGCAGATCGGATCGTTCTTCCCCGCGCCGATGAAGCAAGGCAGATCTACCAGATCCGGCAGCTTCACGCCGCGCCGCGGCACCATCGGATGATGCAGGATCGCTCCTTTCAGAGCACCCGGGAAATGAAACAAGAGGCTTCCCGCGATATTGGCGCCGTTGGAATAGCCGACGGCCACAAGATTGCGGCGATCAAACGCATATTCCTCCGCAGCGGTATCCAGGAAATCGTTCAATTCCTGCGTGCGAAAGAGGAGATCCTCCTCGTCAAACACCCCTTCGGCCAATCGGCGAAAAAACCGCGGCATGCCGTTCTCCAGCACGTTACCTCTTACGCTGAGCACGGACGAAGCCGGTGAAAGGAGGCGGGCGAGCGGCAGCAGATCACGCTCCGTGCCGCCCGTGCCATGGAATAATACGAGCACCGGTGCGCTAAGGTCCGTTCCTTGTTGAAAAATATGCTTCATCATTTTTCCTCCTCCAATACTCTCACATGAATTGGGGGTAAATTCGCTTCGATTTCAGGACGATTCGCTTCAAACCATTCCGGCAGCATCAGCTTCTCCCCGAGTTTCTCCGGCTCCTCGTCTCGCGCAAACCCTGGCGGATCTGTGGCAATCTCGAACAAGATGCCGCCCGCTTCCCGGAAATATAACGCATGGAAATATTGGCGATCGACAATCGGTGTCGGATGGTATCCGCTTTGCGCGATATGGCTTCTCCACAATGCATGCTCCTCGTCATCCTGTGCCCGCCAAGCAATATGGTGAACCGTACCGGCTCCGCCTGCGCCGAACTCCATCGGGGTTGCATTGAGATCGATCACATTTCCCAGGTTCCCTGCCGCTTTGTAACGGGTATAACCTCCCTCTTGCCCCACTTTCTGAAGCCCCATCACCTCCACAAGCAGCTTGTCGGTTTTGTCAGGGGCAACGCTGTAGAGAACGGCGCCTCCGAAACCTCTGATCGCCTTATCCGCCGGAATGTTTCCGAACGTCCACCGGCTTTGAGGTCCACCCTCGCGCTCCACAATCTCAAGCTGCAGCCCGTCTTTGTCCTCGAATTGAATATACGTCTCGGAAAATCTCTCCATTTGGTTAAACGGGACGTTAAACCGCGTGAGCCGCTCTTTCCAAAATTCGAGTGCGCCTGCGGGAACCGCATACGTGGTTACGCCGACCTGACCGCCGCCGATGCGGCCTTTCCGCGAACCCTCCCACGGGAAAAAGGTAATGATCGTACCCGGGCTTCCCAGCTCATTACCGAAATACAGATGGTACACTTCCGGCGCGTCAAAGTTAATCGTTTTCTTGACCAGCCTGAGGCCAAGCACACCCGTATAAAAATCGACCGTTTCCTGCGCATTCCTCACGAAAGCTGTAATATGATGAATTCCCGCTGTTGGTTTTACCATTTTGGCCAACTCCTTTTTTTTGTTTAAGTATGATTCAAAATGCATTACAGAATATCTAATATTCGAGATTCTCAAAATTAAGATATATGAGCTGGAAAAGAGTCAAGCAGCTATTCGCATCACGACGATACAGCTACTTAAAACTCTGTTGTGCGTATTTACCCAGTTTTTTCAGCAGCTGACTTGCAACCTTCTTCTCTTCGGGCGTTAACCCGTTCACGGCCTTCTCGATGACTTCCGCATGGCTGGGAAACACTTCTTCAATAAACTGTTTGCCTTTATCGGTTATCTCGGCATAAATGAGGCGTCGGTCCTCGGTCGATGCTTTCCGGTGAACCAGCTGCTTCTGTTCCAGCTTATCGACGACATACGTGATGTTGCCGCTGCTCATAAGCACTTTTCCGCCAATTTGTTGAATAGGCTGTGCCCCTTTATGGTAGAGCAGCTCCAGAACTCCGAATTCGGTCCGGTTCAACCCGCGCTGCCGAATGTCCCGGTCTGCATGCGCGTTGACCCATTGGCTCGCCCTAGATAAGGCGATAAAAAGATCCAATGAATCATCCTTGGCTTTTGTCATGTTACTCCTCCTTTCGTTTCATCGTTGCTTTCTTATTTATCTTAATTTTAAGATACTTTATTTTTAGATAAATGTCAATACCCACGTTGACTATGAACACTCGTTCCAGTCGGTCTGGCACTTGGTATGGAACGGATTGACCTCACGTTGATTGTGCGTGCTAAAAACTGTCCCGAGTGATTCACACTTACCAATCGCGGCCGTTCAGGCCCAGTGGACGGACGCTACGCTGAAGGAACAGCGCTTTATGTTTGGCATGTTCGACTGGTCCGTATTCGAGACCATTACCGCATTTGTCCGCCACCAGGCACATCACCGTGGTCAGTTGACGGTGCTGATGCGCCAAGCGGACTTGGTTGTGCCAGGCGTCTATGGCCCGAGCAAAGAGGAATTGGAAGCCATGAGCGCCTCCCGTTGACCGGAACGGCGCCAAATCCGCAGGACAGTAAAGAGGGAGACGCGAACGTCTGCCTCTTTGCTGTCTTAGGAGTCTGTCCGACGGATTGAGTTTAAAACCTCTTACTCGTAGGAGACCTGTTTTATAACGCGGTATCTTTTGAAGTTAGTGGGCAGACCTGAAATCCACTTTGGAGTTGACGCTGAATCGCTGCATTAATCTTCTTTCCTGCTTTGGTGGCAATCTCATTGATCAACTCGATTAGCTTCCCCAATGCGATCATCGTGTCGTAGGAACGACCCTTTTTTATCGACAAGCTAATCGAAGTTGAGTTCAAAAATGTAAATATTGAGAATTTAGGAGGGGTTTTATTGGTCCGATTCTTAGTACTATACACCGAGCCAAATGATATCGAGGCATTTGAGAACCACTACCGCGAGGTACACATTCCCTTGGCAAAAAAACTTCCGGGTCTCCGCCATTATTCCTTAAGTCATAACACAGTACCAATTCGAGGAGGCGACCCATACTATCTAGTGGCCGAACTGGATTGGGACAGTATGGAAGAAATCAATAATGCATTTCGGTCACCGGAAGAAAGAGCAACTGGCGAAGATGCTGGAAACCTTGAAAGGCTGAGTCCAGGCGTGCACTGCATGATATATGAGCTCGAGGAGATATTGTAAAACCTAGACTGAGATAATAAAGTTGTATACTGGTAGCCGGCGACGGCGGCCCTGCTTAAACAATTGCAGCTCCAAGTTCCGGGTTCTTGTGATCGGCGCGCCGGTTCCGGCGACGTGCTCGAACAGTCTAAAACTATATTTTCTAATTTCATCCTTCAACGCATCGTAGTCATGGGTCCAGTCTAAAAC
The DNA here is from genome assembly GCF_023276405.1 of Paenibacillus hamazuiensis. Lineage (NCBI taxonomy): Bacteria > Bacillati > Bacillota > Bacilli > Caryophanales > Paenibacillaceae > Paenibacillus > Paenibacillus hamazuiensis. The sequence goes on along the minus strand of NZ_JALRMO010000001.1, from coordinate 6,342,553 downwards.
TTATTTTTCAAAAGCAGGCGTTTACTCGCCTTCAAAACCAAGTAAAATCAGCAACTACAGTATCAAATATAAAAAGCCAGACTATTGTTCTAACGGAAAACGATCGTACAGAAACGCAACATGGGGCCGCCGCGGTTTATTTCGAGCGGTCCATTAAGCTATCTGGCAGTTAAATGAAAAATTAAAAAGAAAGTCCAAAGAAAGGACTTTCTTTTTAATGCTTACGCTTGTTGTTTCATTTACGCTTGATAGCGGTGCTACTGCTTGTAGTGCATTTTTGAAGTATGCATTCAATGCTTCTAATTCTACTGCAAGGGAGGATTTCTCTTTGAAATATTGTACTACCTTCAGATGGATTAAAGCTTATAAATTCAACAAAATCTTTACCTACTTTAACAAATATTGTTCCTATGATTCTAATAGGCTGAGTTCTTGTGGATTTCTCACGCACTATTGCTAACCTATTTGCAATTTTAACAGGCGCTCCAACTTCCCCTAAATCAATATCAGTTATATTGGATATTCTGATTCTTAAACGCTTATTGTTGGTTCGCTTGAATATTAAGAATACCGTACCAACGCTTAGAATTGTCCCTCGGATAAATTTTCCACTGTTATTGAGTTCAATGCCCAAACCAAATTCACCAAATGATTTTCCAATAAGTTGTCTAAGTCGTTGTCGAAGCGTTATGTTTGTTGAAGGAATGCAAAATTTTGGGCATATTGCCATATTTCCTTATACCCTCCTCTATGATGGATGGTGAAGTATCCGTATCAATGTATGTAATATCCATTTCACGGAAACGGCATTTGCCCAATCATAAAGATATTGAACTAACGGATACGATAGTTCCAATAAACGGCCGCCGCGTGATCGAGCGGCCTTTTCTACGTTAATGGGCAAATTACCATAGAATAGGCATAAACATTTTAACGAAAACATTCCCTACTTGTAAGCAAATTCTGGATATAATATTAACTTACATTGCGATGATGCTACATCGTGTCAGAATCATTCGTATAAAATCAGCCATTATGAGGAGGTATCACATTGGATCATCCCTATAAGAGTTTTAGCGAATCGATGTACCGGAACTTGACACTGCGATAGAGTGGGCGACCCGTTGTCCCAGCAATGTCCTAGCTTGCTCCTGCCCCTGTTCGTCGTAACCGACCACTGTTACATCAGCAGTGTTAAGAGAAGAGGTGAAATGGATCATTTCCAGGAATATTTCTTCCTAGGAGTCAGTCCGACGGAATCCGTCGGACTGACTCCTAGGATCTGACCCGTCACCAAAAAGGGGAGCCCGAGGATATAACTTCCACGATCGGTTGTGGAGTGGGACAAGGAGCAGCTTATGTAAATAGTGCTGCTCCTTGTTTCATTGCCATGAGATTCAATATTTAATAATCAATCGATTTAATTATAAATCTCCTCAAATAACGTCCCCACTTGTTCAGCCATGACACGAGGTGGATAAGGCATTCCATTCGTTAACCACCATTCCACTACTCCGACGTAAGCCGATGCGACAAAATGAACCATGATCTCTTCACTGACCGTGTTATTACTTTCGTTTGTTTTCCGAAGTTCATTTTTGAATGCTTCGATTTGATACTCAAGGAATCGAGTGCGAAAATACGGGGCGCCTTTATTGGCTAACATCGTCGAAAAAAATAAGTAGTTACTTTCCAAATATTCAAAGCAGACCTGAGTTGCCGGTACCCACTCCATTTCACACGCTGTTTCGCTGATTTTGCGGAGCCTGTCTATATATTCTTCCATGAGCTTATCCAACAGGTCGAATTTATCCGTGTAATGAAGGTAGACGGTTTTTCGGCTAATATCCGCTTTATCGGAGATGTCTTGTATCGTAATCTCGTCGAAATTTTTTTCAGACATCAACTCAATAACCGCTTTTTTTATCGCTTCTTGCGTTTTGATTATTCGTCGATCCACTTTGGCCATTTGGAAATCACCGCTTTCTATAAATGAAATATACATTTTTCGTTGGTATGTGAACTAATCCACGAATTCAAGCAAATTGGTTATTGAAAACCGAACTTTGAATTAGGATAATACATATATGTTTCGTAATACACTCATGTGTATTATACACAAGAAACTGGGTAAATAAAATCTGGGAAAAGTGAGGGATAAAACAAATGTCCAAGACAGATAACTATATTTTTGAGTTGAGCGATAAGGTAACAAGAAAATCAGTTTCATACAAAAACAGGTTTGGAATTAAAATTGCGGCGGATCTCTACTTGCCAAAAGACTTCGATGGGTCAAAGAAACACGCAGCCGTTATTATAGGTGCACCTTATGGTGGCGTTAAAGAGCAGGGTTCCGGTATATATGCTCAAAACATGGCGGAGCGTGGTTTTGTGGCTCTTGCATTTGACCCATCGTACAACGGATACAGCGGCGGAGAGCCGCGGCACCTTTCTTCACCTGATCTATTCGTAGAGGATTTTAGCGCAGCCGTTGATTATGCAGGTACGCGACCGTTTGTAGACAGGAATCAAATTGGTGTAATCGGTATGTGCGGTAGCGGTGGTTTTGCGATCAGTGCAGCGCAGGTTGACAGGCGCATCAAGGCGGTCGCCACGGTCAGCATGTACGATATATCCCGTGCGGCACGCAGCGGATTTAAGGATTCATTCACCGAAGACGACCGCAATAGAATACTCGATGCAGTTGCCGAGCAGCGCTACGCAGAATTTGAGAGTAACCAACCGGTGCTGACACAGCGAGGAGCTCCTATCGGATTTGACGAAAATACAGACCCTATCAGTCGCGAGTTCGGCGAGTTCTATTCTACGCCTCGCGGGTACCACCCAAACTCAATTACGCAATTTACCGTGACAAGCAGCATGTCATGGATGAACTTCCCTTTGCTTACTTACATTAAATCGGTTTCGCCCCGACCGATTTTGTTCATCATCGGCGAGCATGCTCACTCACGATACTTTAGTGAAGATGCTTACGAATTGGCGGCAGATCCAAAAGAACTGTACATCGTTCCCAATGCGGGACACGTTGATTTGTACGATAAGACGGATGTGATTCCATTCGACAAGTTGGAATCATTTTTTACTGAGAACTTGAAGTAACCATAGCTTCAAAATCCGCCAACCGGATTGATGAAGCGGGTATAGAATATGGGCGTTAAGTGAAATGTCTTATTCAGGAGCAGGCGCCTACAAGTTGTCTAAGCTTGCCCTAAATGGATTGACACGATTGGTCGCTGCAGAAATCAAGGGTGATATTAAAATAAATGCGGTCGATCCCGGGTGGTTGAGCTCGGATATGGGGGGACCAACGGCCCCACGAACTCCCAAGCAAGCCGCCGAGTCGATCCTGTGGTTAACGGAGATCGGACCGGAAGGACCTAACGGCGGGTTCTTCAGAGATGGAAAACGAATCGATTGGTAACCTTTCATGAAGGTGGGGATTATGGAGAACCGAAAAAAATTACTGATATTTATATTAACCATCGGTGTTTTCGGTATCTTGAATACCGAAATGGGGGTTATCGGGTTACTGCCTTCCATTGCCGATCACTTTAATGTCAGCATATCAAAAGCAGGATGGCTTGTGAGTCTTTTTGCTCTTACTATTGCTGTGTCCGGACCAACGCTGCCGTTGTTGTTTTCCGGGATCAATCGCAAGAAGGTTATGTTACTTGTATTAGGTGTTTTTGTTTTGGGAAACATCGTATCCGTATGTACATCCAACTTTACCATTTTATTAATTACTCGTATAATTCCGGCCTTGTTTCATCCGATCTATTGTTCTTTGGCATTTACAGTTGCCGCTTCCTCAGTAAGTCAAGAAGAAGCTCCAAAAGCCGTTGCTAAAGTATTTATAGGAATATCTGCCGGGATGGTAGCCGGCGTACCGATCGCAAGTTTTATTGATAGTACCGTTTCGTATGAAATGGCGATGGCGTTTTTTGCTATGGTTAATTCCATTGTACTCATTGTTACATTGATTTTTGTACCGTCCATGCCTGTTGAAGAAAGACTTTCTTATGGTACACAACTTTCCGTATTAAAAAAACCTATTATTTGGCTTTCCATCGTGACTGTCATTTTATTAAACTCAGCTGTATTTGGGGTTTATAGTTATTTTGCCGAATATTTGAAAACAGTAACGAATATGTCTCCGAATACCATAAGTTTAACGATATTTATCTTCGGTGGAGCCAATATTATCGGAAACATTGTCGCAGGAAAGCTGCTAACTCATAATGCCGTTAAGTCTGTAGTATATTTTCCTTTATTATTGGGCGTTGTTTACATCATTTTCTTCTTTGCAGGGCAGTTTGCCGTACCTGTGGCGATTATAACATTCGTTTGGGGCATATTAGCTGGAGGAATAATGGCAAATATTAATCAATATTTGATTGCGTCTGCAGCTCCCGAAGCGCCTGATTTCGCAAATGGATTATTTATATCGTCCTGTAATGTAGGAACAACATTGGGTGCGGCGGTAGGCGGGTTATTTATATCAGGAATGGGCATACAATACGTCGTAATGGTGGGAATACTTTCATTATTGTTTAGCTTTGCCGCGATCGTACTTAGAAACTACATGTTTTCTCCAACGCGACAACTCTCCGGATAAAGCCGGGCTTCGGAAACAACAACATGATGCGCATAAATGATGTCGGCATGGTCTATCCTATTTTTGGTTGAAACAGCCAGACGTAAGAAAAGGAGGGGACCCGCATGGGGACAGCAGGACAAAGCTGGCAGCAGCAGTGCCAGGAGATCGAAAATGCATGCTCCAATAGCAACTGGAGTCAGGTGATCCAAGAATGCAACGAGCTGATCCAATACGCGCAGCAGCAATCGGGCGTTATGCCGGCAGCAGGTGCACCAAACAATGAACGGCAACAACAGCTGCTTATTCAAGCACATGCCGAGCAAGACTAATCGCAGCTGACCCGAGAGCAAATCGAACGCCGAATCACGACCCTCTCCAAGATCCGATAAACGTCGCCCGTATTGTGTTTCCTGCAATATGTAGGCTGTTCCGGTCACATGATTTGCAGTTCTTCACTTGCGGGTCTTGTCGGATTTGAATACAAGGCTGATAGAAATCAATGGTGTTGTCTTCATGACGATTACATAGATTGCAGGAGGTTAAAAAACTATGATTACTGTTAATGCACGCGCAACATTCAGTCCGGAAGGTCCATTCAAACTGACTACGATAGAACGCAGGGATCTCCAGCCGCATGATGTCCTCATTGAGATTAAGTACGCCGGTATTTGCCACTCCGACATTCATACCGCTCGCGGCGAATGGGGGCCGGTGAATTATCCTCTCGTTCCGGGGCACGAGATTGCCGGGATCGTCACCCAGGTTGGTTCGGAAGTCACCAAGTATGCCGTCGGCGACCGAGTAGGGGTAGGCTGCATGGTTGACTCCTGCGGAGAGTGCGTTAACTGCCATAAGGGAGAGGAGCAGTATTGTCTTAGCGGCAATACGGGCACCTATGCAGCCATCGACCGGTACGGACAATATACGCAGGGGGGTTATTCCACCCATATCGTCGTCACCGAAGACTTCGTGGTTAGAATTCCTGACGGTATGGAGCTTGACGTCGCGGCTCCTTTGCTATGTGCCGGCATCACAACGTACTCGCCGCTGCGCCATTGGGGAGCCGCTCCAGGCAAGAAGGTAGCGGTTGTTGGACTTGGCGGGCTTGGACACATGGCTGTGAAGCTCGCTCATGCCATGGGGGCGGAGGTTACGGTTTTATCGCAGTCCTTGAAGAAAAAAGAAGACGGTTTGCGGCTTGGCGCGGACCATTATTATGCCACGAGCGATCCGGAGACGTTTAAGAAGTTGGCCGGTTCTTTCGACCTCATCGTGAATACCGTAAGCGCGCAGATCGATATTAATGCCTACCTTTCGCTCTTGGCGCTGGAAGGCACATTGGTCAACGTCGGCGCGCCGGCGGAACCGTTGTCTGTTAACGTATTCTCCCTAATCGGCCATCGTCGGTCGTTCGCCGGGTCGATGATCGGTGGAATTCGCGAAACGCAGGAAATGCTTGATTTTTGCGCTGAACACCACATTGCACCTGAGATTGAGGTGATTTCCGCCAAGCAAATTGATGAAGCGTGGGAACGCGTGTTAGCTTCGGATGTCCGATATCGATTTGTGATCGACATCAGCACGATGGAGAATGAATAGCGATTATCCCGAAAAATATTAGAGGCATGCCATCACCGGTATGCCTCTTTAAAAATTCCTATCCAACAATATCCCAGTTTGTTCTGCGATGACACGAGGCGGTACAGGCATACCATTCTTAAACCACCATTCCACTGCCCCCACGACCGCCGCCCCAAAAAACTGAAGGATAACCTCTTCGTTCAGTCCCTGGTTTTTTCCTTCGGTTACATCCACTTCAACCTTGTACTCTTGGACGACCAACTCAAGGAATCGGCTGCGAAAATAAGCTGCGCTTTTCGTGTTCAGCATCGTTGAAAAGAACAAATGGTTGTCCGCAAAGTATTCGAACCAAACATAATTTCCTTCTTTGAAAGTCATTTCGGCTGCAGAGTGGCAAAGCTCCCGGAGGTTGCTTATGTGTTCTTCGATAATCTTATCAAGCAAGTCAAATTTATCCATGTAATGGAGATAAATTGTACCCCGATTAACATTTGCCCGGTCGGAAATATCCCGGATTGTAATATCATCGAAGTTTTTTTCGGTCATTAGTTCAAGAATCGCTTTCTTTATCGCTTCTTGAGATTTAAGTACACGTCTGTCTACTTTTGGCATTGAATCAATCACCTTTCTCAGATAATCAGCAAATATGGATGATTTGTTGAGTAATCCACACATCGCGAGGAATTGATTATTGCAAGCATTTTGATTCTGTTTAAAATTATAAACGTGAGTCGATTAAACAATCAATGTTCATTTCTATTGACGTTGCTGGAAATATTATGCCCCAGCTTGATACACACATATAAAAAGAGTATTGGCGGCTTTATATCATCAAATTTTAAGGAGGATGCAACTCATGGACACATGGCCGAAAGAAGAACTGCACAAGATTGCTGGAGCTGATGACCTGCACATCTCGCCATTCCGTGAAGACGGAGTAACCTACGGCACCCCGACTTGGATTTGGTCCGTTGTGGTTGGCGACTCACTCTATGTACGCGCCTACTACGGGCAGAACTCCCGTTGGTACCAAGCAGCGGTACGGCAGAAGGCGGGGCGAATCACTGTCGCCGGAATGACGAAGGAAGTCACTTTTGAACCTGTCGATGGGAAGATGGACGACCTCATTGACAATGCGTACCGAGCAAAATACAAGGGCAGCCCTTATCTAAACTCGATGATCAGCACGCGAGCCCGTTCTGCGACAGTCAAGGTTGTGCCGCGTGGAACCAATGCCTGATGTACCAACAATAAAAGTCGCCCATTTTGATCTCTATTTAAACAAATAAGGGAGGAAGAATGAAATGGACTATACGAAACTTGGGAATACCGGCTTGGATGTATCTCGGATTTGTCTTGGTTGTATGGGCTTCGGCGACGCAGAGAAAGGGCACCATCGATGGGTGCTTGATGAGGACCGCGCTCGTCCGATCATTAAAAAAGCCCTGGAGCTTGGAATTAATTTTTTTGATACGGCAAATGTCTATGCTGGGGGAACAAGCGAGGAAATTGTCGGAAATGTACTCAAAGATTACGCCAACCGGGACGAAGTCGTCATTGCAACTAAAGTTCACGGACGAATGCATCAAGGACCCAACGGCGCCGGCCTTTCCCGCAAAGCGATCATGAGCGAAATCGATAAGAGCCTTAAGAGATTGAAAACCGACTACGTCGATTTGTATCAAATTCACCGTTGGGATTATGATACGCCTATCGAAGAGACGATGGAGGCGCTTCACGATGTAGTCAAGGCTGGTAAGGCACGATACATCGGCGCTTCTGCCATGTGGGCATGGCAGTTCCAAAAGGCATTGCATGCAGCTGAGAAAAATGGATGGACACGATTCGTATCTATGCAGAATCATTTAAACCTGATTTACCGCGAAGAGGAGCGGGAGATGCTGCCGCTTTGCAAGGAAGAAAAAATCGGGGTCATTCCTTATAGCCCGCTCGCAGGAGGAAAATTGGCGCGGGAGGCATCCACACATCGTGCCGAAACCGATCAAATTGCCAAACAAAAATATGATGCCGCAGCAGACTTGGATCAATTGGTGATCGATCGGGTTGCGAATCTTGCGGATCAACATGGCGTTCGCCGCGTTCACATCGCGCTTGCGTGGCTTCTGCACAAAGAACCGGTAACCGCCCCCATCGTCGGCGCTACGAAAATTTCCCACCTCGAGGATGCGGATGCTGCTCTTTCCATAAAACTTACACCTGAAGAAATTGCGTTCTTGGAGGAACCGTATGTACCGCACCGAGTCGTTGGGCATTTTTAACATCGGCGGACTCTTACCCTACACCGTGTCTATGAGGCTTACCCCGATGAGAAGAGCGATGTCCTCGCCGAACAGAGGTTATTGGAGCAGCATGATCGCAACGTTTTGCAATTCCCATTCTGACTGGATGGGCTTATGGAAGCGAAAGGAATAAACTGCACGGAAAAGAACTGCTGATTGCCGTTTCTACATTTTTGAAGAGGACATTATTGTACAATGACACGACGAAACTTTATCAAATGGTGGATCGCAGCCGGTTGGGCATGTATTTTAACCATATCTGCACTTTTTATGTTCCGCCGATTTCGAGAGACTACGGGCCACGAAAACATAACGGAGCCTGCGACGGCAACGCCACAAGTCGGTGTGGCAGAAGCGAATCAACGGGCGGAAGACGCTGGCCCGCTGATTTCCTTTTTCATTATTAGCGACCTCCATATAAATTCGGGGATCTCCGTCCAATCGAACCACTTGCGAAAAGCGCTTGATGATATAAAGACGTTCGGAGACAAAGCACAAGCAATCATGATTACCGGAGATGTTACCGATTCAGGGACACCGGCTGATTACAGGGAATTCAAAAATATCATGTCCCAATACGAGCTTCCGCCGGTATATGCCAATATGGGGAACCACGACTATTATAACGTTTGGATAGGAAAGAATGGCACGTGGAGCCAGGATACGTTTCCGAACGGCAAGACCGATGCGATGGCTCGGCAGGCGTTCACCTCCATGTTCAATCTCGAGAAACCTTACCATGACGTTCGGCTGAACGGGTTCCATTTTATTCTCCTGTCGCAGGAAGCGTATGTTCAGGAAAAACCGGAAGTGGGCGAAGGCGCATGGTACTCGGAGGAGCAAATGAACTGGTTTCGGAGCAAGATGGCCGAAAACAAAGACGGCAAGCCGGTATTTGTCATGATTCACCAAGAGTTGCCCCCGGTAGGCCAGGACGGAGGCAATCATATGCTGATTAAAGCCAAGCAGTTCAGGGAGATTTTAACACCGTACCGAAACGTATTCGTTTTTTCCGGGCATACCCACCAGGATTTTACCGTGAGCACGGAGCATTATATCCAAGAAACGTTCCACTGGTTTAAAAACTCGTCGATCGGTCTCGTGATGAATACCAAATACGAGAATGTAAGGAAGGATGCTGCGCAAGGCCTGTTCATTGAGGTTTATAGCAACAAGGTTGTGCTGCGTGGCCGCGAATTCAGCAACCGGACATGGATCAAGGAAGCAGATTGGACTGTGCCGCTTTCGGATTGAATCAAGTGTCCGCAAGGAGGATTTTTTCATGCTGGTGAGATTATGTGTTGGTCTTCCGAAAGTTAATAAACAATATATATTAATTTGTTTAATAATCAACGAATTACGCTCTTTTAACCATTGATAGTATTTTGATTTAATTTATAATAATGAACAGATGTTGATTAATTCTGGGGTTTTTATTTAATCAAAGATTACAGGAGGGTTATATATGATTACTGCTCACGCTCGCGCTACATTCAGTCCGGAAGGTCCGTTTAAACTTACCACGATCGAGCGTAGGAATCTTCAGCCGCATGATGTCCTCATTGAGATAAATTATGCCGGCATTTGCCACTCCGACATTCACACGGCTCGCGGCGAATGGGGGCCGGTTAAATATCCTCTCGTTCCAGGTCACGAGATCGCTGGAATTGTCGCTCAGGTTGGTCCGGAAGTCACCAAGTATGCCGTTGGCGATCGAGTGGGAGTAGGCTGTATGGTTGACTCCTGCGGAGAGTGCGTTAACTGCCATAAGGGAGAGGAGCAGTATTGCCTGGGTGGAATGACGGGCACCTATGGTGCTATTGATCGGTACGGACAATATACGCAGGGTGGCTATTCCACCCACATCGTGGTAACCGAAGATTTCGTGGTTCGAATTCCTGATGGTATCGAGCTTGACGCTGCTGCACCACTCTTGTGTGCCGGCATCACAACGTATTCGCCGCTGCGCCATTGGGGAGCCGCTCCCGGCAAGAAGGTAGCGGTTGTCGGACTTGGCGGGCTTGGACACATGGCTGTGAAGCTCGCTCATGCCATGGGGGCGGAGGTTACGGTTTTATCGCAGTCGCTGAAGAAAAAAGAAGACGGTTTGCGGCTTGGCGCGGACCATTATTATGCCACGAGCGATCCGGAGACGTTTAAGAAGTTGGCCGGTTCCTTCGACCTCATCGTGAATACCGTAAGCGCGCAGATCGATATTAACGCCTACCTTTCGCTCTTGGCGCTGGAAGGCACATTGGTCAACGTCGGCGCGCCGGCGGAACCGTTGTCTGTTAACGTATTCTCCCTAATCGGCCATCGTCGGTCATTTGCCGGGTCGATGATCGGTGGAATTCGCGAAACGCAGGAAATGCTTGATTTTTGCGCTGAACACCACATTGCACCTGAGATTGAGGTGATTTCCGCCAAGCAAATTGATGAAGCTTGGGAACGCGTGTTAGCTTCGGATGTCCGATATCGATTTGTGATCGACATCAGCACGATGGAGAATGAATAAATTTTAAATCTGGCAAGTATGAAGGGGCACGCCTACACAGGTGTGCCTCTTCACTTGAACAAATTCGTATGGTTACCTTGCTTATAAGGGGGATTAAAATGAATAATACTTGGAAAATCTACATGCTGGCGTTTATTAGTTTCTTTGTGAGTACATCGGAGTATGTCATTGCCGGTATTCTGGACCAAATCGCCGCCTGGGCACATATTTCGGTGTCGGCGGCAGGACAACTGATCACCGTATTCGCAATCGCTAACGCGATCGGTTCGCCGATTTTCGTGATGGCGACTACGAAGATGGATCGATGTCACTTGTTAATGCTTTCTCTCGCCATAGTGGTGTTCGGCAGCATTTTGACGGTTACCTTACCGGGCTTCGGATTTCTCATCGTATCCCGTATTGTACTTGCCATAGGGGGCGGCGTCTTTGTTATCGGCGCGAAGACCGTTGCGGCGAAACTGGCGGCGCCGGGCAAGCAAGCCGGGGCGATTGGCACCGTGATACTTGGGTTCAGTGCGTCCCTCATTGCCGGAGTTCCCATTGGCCGCGTCGTGGCTGCCACATACGGCTGGAAGGCCATCTTCGTGGGTATCGGTATTCTCAGTTTGCTTGCGATCTTCGCTGTGGCTCGAACGATTCCGCGCACAGAAGGCGATGCGCCTATTCCTCTCGGTAAGCAGCTGGCCCTTTTGAGGAATCCGGAAATCTTAAATGGGTTCGGTGTCACGTTTTTCTGGCAGTTGGGATATGCCATGCTCTATGCATATATTGCCCCTTTCCTGCTAAAAGTTACATCCATGGGCGAACGGGAAGTGAGCTTTGCTCTTTTTGCATTCGGTATTGCTACCTTAATCGGTTCTAAGTTCGGCGGATTCATAACGGACCGTATCGGTATTCCCAAGTCACTAATGACCGGCATGGTTGTTCATGTCATAGCTCTTGTCTTGCTGTCCACTATCGCCAAATCAACGTTCATCACCATTCCGCTCCTTATGCTGTGGGCTTTCTCTGCATGGTCGTCCGGTCCGGGTTTGCAGTTTAACCTGGTGGCGTTAGCTCCGGAAGCCTCCGGAATTATGCTGAGCCTGTACGGCTCCATCCTACAGCTTAGCATCGCTGCAGCCGGCGGAATTGGAGGTATTGCAGCAGGAAGCTTATCGATAGGAGCGGTCGGTTGGATTGCTGCTATAGCAGTCGCAATTGCCGTCATTCTTGCGGTGGTCTCATTCAGCCGCAAAACAAGCAGGAGGTTAAGTTATGAATCGAATTGAAAAGAGCCAAGAAACGTATAAACAGCTATTTGGTAATGGAGTGCCGGCAGCATATGCTACCGATCCCGATTTTCAGGACATCTTGAGCCGCTTCATTTTTGGCGAAGTTTTTTCTCAAGGTAAACTGGATAATAAGCAGCGTGAGCTTATCACTCTGGTGGTGCTTGCAACGAACCAAACGTTGCCCCAGCTCAAGGCACATACTCACGCCGCGCTAAACGTTGGACTCACACCGGTGGAAATCAAAGAAGCCATTTACCAGTGTGCCCCGTATCTTGGATTCCCGAAAACCCTCAATGCCATCGGAGAGATAAACGAGGTGTTCAAAGCGAGAAATATTGCATTGCCGCTCGAAAGCCAAAAGCAGGTGGAAGAAGATAATCGGCTTGACAAGGGGCTTGCAGTACAGGTGGAGATTTTCGGGGATATCATTGCGAAAATGCGCGAAAGTGCCCCGGTAGACCAAAAGCATATACAGGACTATCTTTCCGCCTTTTGTTTTGGCGACTTCTACACCCGTGGAGGTCTTGATTTGAAAACGCGGGAGCTGCTTACCCTCTGCATCGTAAGTTGCCTGGGCGGTTGTGAAAATCAAGTCAAGGCGCATGTGCGGGGCAGCCTGAATGTGGGCAATGACAAGGAAACCATGATCACCGCCATCACTCAGTGCCTTCCCTATGTGGGTTTTCCGAGAACATTAAACGCTTTGAGCTGTATTAATGAAATCATTCCTGAAAAATAAGACAGGGTGATGAATGAATAAAAAAAGAAAGCAGGGATTAAAAATGAAGAACGAACACTTAAGCAATAGCGTAATTTTTCCGTTGGGGCAAAAAGTAAAACAATACTTTAAAGGTGACGCTTACTTACAAATGGTGTTCACCGATCCGACACCACTCAATACAGCTATCGGAAATGTAACGTTTGCTCCTGGTGCCCGCAATAATTGGCACTCTCATCACGCCGGGCAAGTGTTGTTAGTCACTGGCGGCGAGGGGTGGTATCAAGAAGAAGGAAAGCCGGCTCAATTGCTCCAAACAGGCGATGTGGTGAATATTCCACCGAACGTAAAACATTGGCACGGGGCTACGAAGGATAGCTGGTTTGTACATTTAGCACTTACACCGGGGCAAACAGACTGGTTAGAACCCGTAACCGATGATGAATATAATAAACTCTAATAAATGAAAATAATGCGCAGAAACGGCAGGCGATCACGGCTGCCGTTCGTTATTGGAGCAGGCACCGCGACGACCTGCCCTGGTCCTGAAGTAACCGGCAGGATAATGAAAATAGGAAGTAACATGTTGCAGTATTTAACGTCATTATTCATAAGGTTTACAAAAATTGGGGGTAGGAGGTGGGGGAATTGCTGATGGAAGAAGAGGTGCCCGGATTATTAAGGGCAGGACTTTTCATTGTTATGGTTCCTGTAGTAGTTTTGATAATTAACTTAAGGCAAGTCCCCGCCTGGAGAAAGGAGAGGACTATAAGACATATTTAAATTACTTCAAGTAAGCTTCGGCTATTTTCACCAAATCCTCTTTGCTCAGTTCACCGGGAGCGTCGATTTGATACATATATTCGGTGTCTGAAGCGCTTTTGATCCATGTGATAGTTTTTCTTCCGCCTTCATATTCCGTGTAGAGGATTTCGGTTCCTTTGACCGTCATCTTTTGCTGTTCGAAGCCGATGTTTTCATCCATATAGGACGTATGTCCATTGGTTTGGAGAACCGTAACCGCCACTTCCTTGTCCCCTTGTTTATAGACGGTTCTCATATGATATAAATCGTCAGAAAGCTCCACCGGCATCATCGCGTAATCCTTGTTTGATTCCTCCGCCTGTTTCCGGCAGATCGCGACTGTACTTGTGCAGATGGCGAGATGCCTTCAAAAATACTTCTTGTCCGCTATCTTTGGCTTCGGCATCGCTGCCCAGCATGTGATAGCAGTAGCGAAAAATCGGTTTTTGGAAGTGCTCCACGATAAACTCGAATTTTTCGGTATCCCCCTTCAAGACGTCAGCGATCATCTGACGCAGTTCGGAATCATCCACCTCGCTTCCCCCTTTCACCCTGTACTACGATCCATCCGTACTAAAATGTGACAGTATCAACAGAGTAGTTGGGAAAAGTGATTTTGGCAATACAGCTAAAGGCTGTAGAGCGAGAGTGGTAGAAACATAGGTTTGTGAGATATTTGGGAGACGGCTGTGATAAAATCCTCATATAAGCAATAACCGTTGCCGTTTCATCGAAGAGAAGAAGCCGGGGGAAATTGAGTTGCGAAGCCTAATCTTGCAAAACAAAGCGAAATTCGCTTACCAAGCTATGGGACTGGCTTTAATCCCGTTATTAACATGTCTGCTTTTAATATCCATCTATGGATATACGATACCGAACAAGGCCGCTCCGCATGCGCGGGAAGGTGTACTTGACTTGAGCCGGTGGGATTTTGAGAAAGACGGCTTCGTCAATCTTGACGGGGAATGGATGTTCTATCCGGACGAGCTTCTTACTTCGGATGATTTTCAAAGCGGAAAAGCAGCCCGGTTATCGGCCTCCTATGCCAATATTCCAAATTTCTGGTTCGGAGGGGATGTTACGGATCGCGCCAGCCAAGCGAAGCTGGGGACCTATCGGCTGGTGGTCAAGATAAGCAATAGCAAAGAGAACTACGGCTTCCGGGTGTCGGATGTACAAATGGCCCACCGTCTGTTCGTGAACGGGATTTTGCTCGGGCATGCAGGGAACCCGGCACCGGACGTACAAAGCTATAAATCCGGGAGCACGCCGTATTCCACTTATACCCGTATGGAAAGCGGCGAAATGGAAGTCATCCTGCAAGTGGCCAATTTATATTCGCCGAATACCGGGGGATTCAGGGACCTTCAATTCGGGCTGCAGACGGACATCCTTCGGGCGGATCATATTTGGTTTGCCGTGGAGGTTACCGGCCTGTTCATTCTATTGCTGTTCGGAGCTTACCATATCAGCATTTTCACGCTGCGGCCGAAGGATAAGGCCTATCTCTTCAGTTCGCTGTATTTCCTGACTTTACTGATGCTGATCATGGGAGACGGGAACAAGCTTATCCTCCAGCTCCTTCCGGGCATTTCCAACGAATGGGTTCTGAAGCTTGCCTATTTCGGCGGATTTTCCAACATTGCGGTGCTCGGTTGTTTCCTGCACTATCTGGATGTCAAGCTGCTGACGCGCAGCCGCCTGCTTCTGCTTGTATTTCCGATCGGAGTATATTTGGCGGCGGTGCTGGTCTTTCCCTTTGATGTTTACTCGAAGCTGGGAAATATCCCATGGTATTACCTGACGTTTCTTGTCGTTTTTTACCTTTACCGGGCAATCCGGCTGTACCTTAAACAGGACGGGCAAATCGACCGCAAAGAGACGGCTTTGCTGATCGGGGTTATTCTCGCCATGGTGTCGATTCGGTTTATCAGTTGGTTTTACAGGATCAGCTGGGTCGATTCGGATATGGGCCGCCGCGTTGCGTTCATCTGTATCATCGTGTTCATGAACCTGCTGATTGCTGTACGTCTGGCACACGCCACGAGAAGAACGGAACAGTTGACGGAGGAACTGATCGTTCGGGACAAGTTAAAGGACGAATTTTTGGCAAATACGTCGCATGAATTGAAAACGCCGCTGCATGGCATTCAAAATATGGCTTCTTATTTGCTGGACGGAAAGGCGGGGGAGCTGACCGGAAGCCAACGTTCCGAGCTTACGCTTATTCAGGATACATCGATCAAGCTTACCGCTCTTGTCAACGATCTTCTGGATGTCGTCCGATTGAAACATGGGGATTTGCAGCTGGAACGGTCGGTTGTAGATCTTCGTGTGGCCGCCGAGACGACGTTTCAAGTGCTCGAATTCGAGCTGGCCGGGAAGGATGTGCGCTGGGAAAACCGGATCGCGCCGGGAATGTATGCATGGGCCGATGAGAATCGGGTTCGTCAAGTATTGTACAACTTGATTCATAATGCGATTAAACATACGAAAATCGGGCGGATCGAAATAAGCGCCGCGGCGGCGGACGACCGGGTTACCGTTTGGGTCGAGGATACCGGCATCGGGATTCCGCAGGAAAGCCACGAATCGATTTTCGGTTACTTCGAGCGGTCGGATGGGGTCGCAGCGAACGACGGTTATACAGGGATGGGACTGGGTCTTTACATTAGCCGACAGCTCATGGAAAAAATGAACGGCACGATTCGCGTGGAACGGTCCGAGCCGGGGCACGGCACAAGGATGGCATTTACCCTTCCGCTCGCGGAAAGTCCCTCGGACGAATCGTTACACCTTTTTCGGTCCCTTGAAATACGCAGATCCGCTTTGCCGGCAGGACTTACGCAATTCGATATTGTGGATCCGTCACGTACGAATACCGTTCTGCTTGTCGATGACGAGGCGTCCAATATACGGATATTGCTGAAGCTGCTGGGCGACGAGTACAACGTGCTGACGGCTTTTTCCGCCAAAGAAGCGCTTCTCAAGCTGAATGCCCATCCTTCCGTCGATTTGGTCATCCTAGACGTGATGATGCCGGAAATATCGGGCATAGATCTGTGCCGGACCATAAGGGAAACGCGCTCCGTCATCGATCTTCCCATTTTGTTTTCCACCGTGAAAAATGCTTTGTACGATATTGAGCTTTGTTTCCGGGCGGGCGGGAACGACTTTATAGCCAAGCCGTTTGATCCGAAAACGCTGTCGGCGAGGGTAAGGACGCTCATATCGATGAAAACATCGATGGACCAGGCGATTCGCAGCGAACTGGCATTTCTGCAAGCGCAGATCAAGCCTCACTTTTTGTACAACGCGATCAGCAGCATCATTTCCTTCTGTTACACGGACGGTGAGAAAGCCGCCTATTTGCTGTCCATGCTGAGCCGCTATTTGCGCACGGTGTTCCAGCGGGATTTACTGTCGCTGTATGTGCCTCTAAGCGCCGAGCTTGAGCTTATTCAAGCTTATGTGGAAATCGAGAAAGCGCGGTTTGGAGACCGCTTGAATTTTCAATTGTTTCAGGATGCAGGTCTCGAATCGGTCACCGTTCCTTCCCTAACGATTCAACCGCTCGTTGAAAATGCAATCCGGCACGGATTATTTGAAAAAGAAGGAATCGGGACCGTGAGCTTATCGATCACGGAGGGTGACGGCTATTTTCGATTCGATATAGCGGATGACGGTGTAGGGATGGCGGATGATTTGCTTTATCTGCTCAGAGCCGGCGAACGCCCGACCGGCTCCGGAATCGGACTGACCAACGTCCGTAAACGGCTGGCTGCCTTGCCCGGAGCGAGCGTGACCATCGATTCCGCTTTGGAAAAAGGAACCCGCGTGACGGTTTATTTGCCGAAGCGGGAGGTTGAGGCAGCGGCCGCCGGCTCTAAAGCGGCAAGCGAAGCATTCGGAGACAAGGGGGAAAAGCGTTGATACGTGTCATGATCGTGGAGGACGAGAAGCCGATATTGGAACTTATGAAGAGGCTTGTTTCTCAGCATGCCGGGCTGGAAGTCGTCGGCGCGTTCACAAGCCCGATGGACGCCTTGAGCCAGTATCCGTTCCTGCTGCCTGACGCGGTTTTTCTCGATGTCGAGATGCCGCGCATGGGGGGGATCGAGCTGGCGGAAAAGCTAAAAGAGCTGAACGAAGATGTGCAGGTCGTATTTACTACGGCCTATCCGGGGTATGCGGTCGAAGCGTTCCGCGTCAACGCGCTTGATTATTTGTTGAAGCCGGTAACGCCGGATACGTTGAAGCGGGTCGTTGCCAAGCTATTGAAATACAGGGCTCTGCATACCGCAAGGCGACCGCTGGCACAAGCCGATGAGGTGCCGTTCGTTCAATGTCTCGGCACATTCGAAACGAGGGGGAAGGACGGAGCCTTGCTGAATTGGCCGACTCGGAAGACGGAAGAACTGTTTGCGTATCTGGTGGCTTACCCGAACCGGCATGCCGGCAAATGGCGGTTGACTGAGCTCCTTTGGCCGGACCTCGAAGAGGACCGGGCGCTGCACAACTTGCATAACACGGTGTACAGACTCAAAAAGACGTTAAAGGATGCGAGGATGGACTTGGAATTAATTCATTCCAATGAAGGTTATCTTTTACAAGCGGGACCGGGTTTTTCGGATTTGGAGCAGCTTCGGGGATTCATGGACCAAAAAGCGGAGGTCGATGAACAAAACGCAGCCGCGGGAGTTAAACTGCTTCGTTCCTGCACAGGCAACTTGTTCGGGGGCAAAGATTACGTATGGAGTTTGGGGCTTGCGTCCGTAGTATCCGATCAGATGGCGTCGCTTTGCCGGATGATCGCGAAGTTTTATGCCGCAGCCGGCGATCGGACAGCGTTGAAGGAAACGATGCGCACCTACTTGTCGGTGGCCCATCTGGACGAGGAAATGACGGAGCGGCTTTTACGCCTGTATGCCGAGGACGGGGAAACGAATTTGTTTCGTGTGCATTACGAGAGTTATGTAAAACAGCTGGAAACGGAGCTTGGCCTGATGCCTTCGAACGAAATTCGAGAGCTTGCTGCACGGATAATGTCGATGTGATTTTTGACAAAAATGAAGAATCGCCAACTTCTTGTGAGAAATTTGTGAGAGCGTTACGGTAGACTGATTTTACAAGATGACCACGCTGCTGCCATTTTTGCACAAAAAGGAGTTGGATATGAAAATGATAGGAAGGCCAAGGTTACATATAGGAGCCATCGTCTCGATGCTGCTCCTTTTCGCGTGCGCCTTTTTCGGGTTTGTTCATGAGGCGAAAGGGGCCACGGGTAACACTACGGGGAATGATAGCGATAAATTGAAAGAATTGCAGTTTACCGCCTATAACCAGAGCATGAATCCCGCGGATTACCAGGTCGGCAATCTCAATCCCGCTTTTGACCCGGATGTTTTATCATATACGCTTGATCTGCCCAGCCGTCTCGACCGGCTGAATATTAAGGCCACAGCCATGAACCCGGTATCGCAGATCATGATACTGGCTAATGGTTCCGCTATGACCGGGACTACGGCAGCTCTTGAGGGCGGAAGAAACACCTTTCAATTTCAGGTGAATTCAGGCAGAGGCGCGATCCGGACGTATACGATCTACGTGAATCGGGTGTCACCTTCCGGCCTTGCATACTACGATTCCTCCAAAGACATGTCCGATCAACAAATGGAGGAGGGTCAAAAGTTTTGCATTCCGTATTCGGTGATCGGAAGCAACTTAACCAACTTCAACGTTGCCGGGTCTCCCAAATGGTCGTTTCAGTGGTTGGACAGGGAATGCGGACAGGATGCTTACAGCTACTTCGATCCAAATGCTACCGGCATGATAACGCTTGATTTGTTTTTCCTGGAACAAAGAACGGAAAGCTATTGTTCGTACGACAGGTGGGGCAATTGCACCCGTTATTGGAATACTTATTACGTGACGGTTCAGAAAACCATGAAGCTGGGAATCGCCCCCATTAACGACCCGCCAATCGTCAGGACATTGCAGGATGTTAAAATGAAAGGGAACGAACCGTCGCTGGATCTCCCCATTGCCGTGACGGACATTGACACCGCCAGGGAAAACATACAAATCACAGTCGATTCCAGCAATACCGCACTAGTCCCAAAAGATTGGCTCATCGTCAGCGACTTGGGGCAAGCATGGAATCTGCGCATCCAGCCGACGCCGGGGCAAAAGGGCAGCTCGGTTATTACCGTAACGGCTTTCGATGGGGAATCGTCAGCTTCCTCTTCGTTTACGGTAACGGTCGATGATGCACTCAATATTCCGCCGGTTGTAAACGACACTGACCAATGGATCTCTAAGGAAAAAACGTTGCATTTCCAGGAAGACGATTTCGTCAGCTTGTATTCGGATGAGGACGGCGATCCGCTTCAACAAGTTCGGATCACGAGACTGCCGGAGCACGGAGAGCTGCTGCTTAAAGGCGCGTCAGTGACCTTGCAGCAGGAAATCGCAAGGGCGGAACTTTCTCACCTTGCATATAAACCGGCCGTAGGCTGGAACGGTATTGATTCTTTTTCCTGGAGAGGATCTGACGGAAAAGAATATTCCGGGGCCGCGGTGTACACTATCGGGACAGACATCAATGTGCTGAAGGAATTGCGGATCGTCATTAATAGTCCGACCCTTAATCCCGCAGATGACCGGACCGTCCCTCTCGATCACGCTTTTAATCCGGATGTACCGGTCTATTCGTTCGATTTGTCCAGCCAGTTCGCCCAACTGGATATCACCGCTACAGCTTTGGATTCGGCTTCACAAATCACGATGACGGTCAATGGTACCCCTGCGACTGGTACTACGATAGCTCTTGCGAATGGGAGAAATACCATTGGGCTGCAAGTGAACTCAGGCAGAGGCGATGTCAAAACGTATACGATCTATGCGAATCGGGTGTCTCCTTCCGGTCTTGCATACTATGATTCCTCTAAAACGATGTCCGATCAACAAATGGAGGAAGGCCAAAAGTTTTGCATCCCGTATTCTGTAATGGGAAGCAACTTAAGCACCTTCAACGTTGCCGGGTCTCCCAAATGGTCGTTTCAGTCGTTGGACAGGGAATGCGGACAGAACGCTTACAGCTATTTCGATCCAAATGCTAACGGCACGATAACGCTTGATTTGTCATTCTTAGAGCAAAGAACGGAAAGCTATTGTTCGTACGACAGGTGGGGCAATTGCGTCCTTTATTGGAATACTTATTATGTGACGGTTCAGAAACCGGTGAAGCTGAACATCGCGTCCGTTAACGACCCGCCGATCAAGAGTGCCGATTTGACGGATCTTAAGGTAAACGGGATAACCGTCACAGGATTCGTTTATGACAATATCGGTCCTTATCACGTGAGCATCCCTAACCAATTAAGTTGGGTCGACATAACCTATACGAAATCGGACAACTATGCGAGTGTCGCGATACAGGGTGATGCGTATTTGTCCGTTGGAGAGAACACCGTTACGGTGACAGTGACTGCAGAGGATGGGACGAAGAAGGTTTACACCATCATAGTTAACCGGGAAGAAGCGAGCGGCAACGCGGATTTGAGCGGCTTAACGCTGTCGAGCGGTGAACTGAGTCCGGCATTTGGACCGGGGACAACCGCGTACACGGCTGCGGTGCCAAACTCCGTAACAAGCATTACCGTAACGGCAAGCGTGTACGATAGCAAATCGACGATGACCGTTAATGGGAATGTTGTGGCAAGCGGCGAGCCGAGTGGTGCGATCCACCTTAATGTAGGAAACAATACTATTACGATTGTAGTGACGGCGCAGAACGGCACAACGAAGACGTACAAGGTTACAGTCACCCGTGCAGCGGAAGAGGGAGGCAACACTGGCCCTGAATTGAGCAGCAACGCGGATTTGAACGGCTTAACGCTGTCGAGCGGCGAACTGAGTCCGAGTTATGCGTCAGGGACAACCGCCTACACGGCCACGGTGCCAAATTCCGTAACAAGCTTTACCGTAACGGCAAGCGTGTACGATAGCAAATCGACGATGACCGTTAATGGGAATGTTGTGGCAAGCGGTGAGCCGAGTGGCGCGATCCACCTTAATGTAGGAAACAATACGATTACGATTGTAGTGACGGCGCAGAACGGCACAACGAAGACGTACACGGTTACAGTGACCCGTGCAGCGGAAGAGGGAGGCAACACTGGCCCTGAATTGAGCAGCAACGCGGATTTGAGTAGCTTAACGCTGTCGAGCGGTGAACTGAGTCCGGCGTTTGTACCGGGGACAACCGCGTACACGGCTGCGGTGCCAAACTCCGTAACAAGCATTACCGTAACGGCAAGCGTGTACGATAACAAAGCGACGATGACCGTTAATGGGAATGCTGTGGCAAGCGGTGAGCCGAGTGGTGCGATCCACCTTAATGTAGGAAACAATACGATTACGATTGTAGTGACGGCGCAGAACAGCACAACGAAGACGTACAAGGTTACAGTGACCCGTGCAGCGGAAGAGGGAGGCAACACTGGCCCTGAATTGAGCAGCAACGCGGATTTGAACGGCTTAACGCTGTCGAGCGGCGAACTGAGTCCGGCGTTTGTACCGGGGACAACCGCCTACACGGCTGCGGTGCCAAATTCCGTAACAAGCTTTACCGTAACGGCAAGCGTGTACGATAGCAAAGCGACGATGACCGTTAATGGGAATGCTGTGGCAAGCGGTGAGCCGAGTGGTGCGATCCACCTTAATGTAGGAAACAATGCGATTACGATTGTAGTGACGGCGCAGAACAGCACAACGAAGACGTACAAGGTTACAGTGACCCGTGCAGCGGAAGAGGGAGGCAACACTGGCCCTGAATTGAGCAGCAACGCGGATTTGAACGGCTTAACGCTGTCGAGCGGCGAACTGAGTCCGGCGTTTGTACCGGGGACAACCGCCTACACGGCCACGGTGCCAAATTCCGTAACAAGCTTTACCGTAACGGCAAGCGTGTACGATAGCAAAGCGACGATGACCGTTAATGGGAATGCTGTGGCAAGCGGTGTGCCGAGTGGTGCGATCCACCTTAATGTAGGAAACAATGCGATTACGATTGTAGTGACGGCGCAGAACAGCACAACGAAGACGTACAAGGTTACAGTGACCCGTGCAGCGGAAGAGGGAGGCAACACTGGCCCTGAATTGAGCAGCAACGCGGATTTGAACGGCGTAACGCTGTCGAGTGGTGAACTGAGTCCGGCGTTTGTACCGGGGACAACCGCCTACACGGCTGCGGTGCCAAACTCCATATTAAGTCTCACCGTAACGGCAATTGTGTACGATAGTAAATCGACGATGACCGTTAATGGGAATGCTGTGGCAAGCGGTGAGCCGAGTGGTGCGATCCACCTTAATGTAGGAAACAATACGATTACGATTGTAGTGACGGCGCAGAACGGCACAACGAAGACGTACAAGGTTACAGTGACCCGTGCAGCGGAAGAGGGAGGCAACACTGGCCCTGAATTGAGCAGCAACGCGGATTTAAGCGGCTTAGCGCTGTCGAGCGGCGAACTGAGTCCGGCGTTTGTACCGGGGACAACCGCCTACACGGCTGCGGTGCCAAATTCCGTAACAAGCTTTACCGTAACGGCAAGCGTGTACGATAGCAAAGCGACGATGACCGTTAATGGGAATGCTGTGGCAAGCGGTGAGCCGAGTGGTGCCGTCCATCTGCAGGTCGGGAGTAACCCAATCGTTATCGTAGTGACGGCGCAGAACGGCACAACGAAGACGTACAAGGTTACAGTGACCCGTGCAGCGGAAGAGGGAGGCAACACTGGCCCTGAATTGAGCAGCAACGCAGACTTGAGCGGCTTAACGATGTCGAGTGGCGAACTGAGTCCGGCGTTTGTACCGGGGACAATCGTTTACACGGCCATGGTGCCGAATTCCGTATCCAGCCTTACCGTAACGGCAAGCGTGTACGATAGTAAATCGACGATGACCGTTAATGGGAATGCTGTGGCAAGCGGTGTGCCGAGTGATGCCGTCCATCTGCAGGTCGGGAGTAACCCAATCGTTATCGTAGTGACGGCACAAAACGGTACAACGAAGACGTACAAGGTTACAGTGACCCGTGCAGCGGAAGAGGGAGGCAACACTGGCCCTGAATTGAGCAGCAACGCAGACTTGAGCGGCTTAACGATGTCGAGTGGCGAACTGAGTCCGGCGTTTGTACCGGGGACAATCGTTTACACGGCCATGGTGCCGAATTCCGTATCCAGCCTTACCGTAACGGCAAGTGCGCAAGATAGCGGTGCGACGATAACGGTAAATGGAAATACCGTTGCAAGCGGCGAGCCGAGCGGTGCGATCTACCTGAATGCAGGAAACAATGCGATCACGATTGCAGTGACGGCGCAGAACGGTGCTGGAAAAACCTATACGATAAACGTGACTAGAGCAAGTTCGTCACGCAGTCCATCATCGCCGTCGTCAAATCAATCGACCCCCATCAATACGAATGCCGTATCGATTGATGGTGTGCTTACGGATGCGCCGGTAACAAAAGAAATGACCGATGACGGTCAGGCCGTTACGAAAGTAACGATAGATGCAGACAAATTGGCCAAAATCCTGGTTTCCGGGCAAAATTCGGTGATTGCCATTGAAGTCAACAATACCGATCCGGTGGTCAAGGTGGAGCTTCCCGCATCGGCTCTATTGGATGCGGCAAGCAAAAAGCCGGGCGTCATCGTTCAAATCAAGGTGGATGGCGCGAGTTATAGTCTTCCTGTCAGTGCGTTAAAGAACGTACCGAAAGATACGGTAGTCACCGTCATCATTTCGAAAGTATCGGGCAAAACAAATGACGATGTGAATGCAGCCGCTGCGAAGCTTGGGGTGAAGCCGTTACTGGGCAACCCGGTTGATTTCAAGGTAAGTTTTTCCGGCAAAGATGTAACCGATTTTAACGGAAAATACGTGGACCGCACCTTGATCCTGAAATCTGCGGCGGATTTTCAAAAGGCAACGGCAGTGTGGATCGATGCGAGCAACAAGCTGCATTTTATTCCGTCCTCTTTTTCCGACAACACAGTTACCATTCATTCTTCGCATAATAGTATTTATACCGTGATTCAATCGGATAAAGCCTTCGCCGACCTGGAAGGGCATTGGGCCAAAGCGGATGTGGAAATGCTGGCGAACAAGCTGGTTGTAGAAGGGGCAGCGGATAACACATTTGCGCCTGACAACAACATTACACGCGCCGAATTTGCGGCACTTCTCGTACGTTCGCTCGGACTTCTTGAAGAAAACCCCGTGCATCCGTTAACGGACGTGAACGAAGGCGATTGGTACGCCGGAGCTGTAGGTGCAGCGCAGAAGGCAGGATTGATCAGCGGCTATGAAGAAGGAGACTTCAAACCCAATGCGAGCATAACTCGCGAGGAAATGGTTGCGATGATCGCGCGGGCGCTCAAAGTTGGAGGGATAGAGGTAAAAACGGACGCGAAAGCGCTGGATCGGTTCGCTGACAAGTCTGGAATTGCAGATTGGGCCAAAGACGCAGCGGCTCAAATGCTCGCAGCCAACATTGTGCAAGGCATGACCAATACGACGTTTGCCGCCAAAGAGAATGCTACACGCGCACAAAGCGCATCACTGTTGAAGAGAATGCTGCAATACATGCATTTTATTAATTAGCTGCTCCTGTCCGCCGCGGATTCGCGGCGGACTTTATTTTGGCTGCTTATCGGCCCAGCAATTCAAAAAAAGAGGTCCCTTATGGACCCTTATGGAGCCTCTTCAGCCAATCATATTGGAACCTTTAACCGAACCGCGAAGCTCCTGAACATCAAGCATCGGAGGCCGCCCGTACATTCGGGCATATTCTCGGCTGAACTGGGACGGACTTTCGTAGCCTACGCGGAAGGCCGCATCGGAGGCTTGCACGGATTCCGTCAACATCAGGCGCCGGGCTTCTTGCAAACGCACCGTTTTTTGGTATTGCAGCGGGCTCATTGTCGTGACGCGTTTGAAATGTTTATGAAACGCGGACGTGCTCATGTTTATCGTCTTGGCAAGCTGTTCGATCGCGAGCGGACGATCGTATTGCCGGTTGATCAACTGGATCGTCTGAGCGATGCTGTGCGCATGGCTGCCGATGATCGCGAATTGATGGATGAGCGCGCTTTGTTTGCCTTGAAGCACTCGATACAAAATTTCGCGGATGACGAGCGGTGCCAGAACCGAAACGTCCTCAGGCTCGTTGAGCAGCTGCATGAGCCGTACGATGGCTTCGAGTAAGGCCGGGGACGTTCGATTCACGGTGATGCCGCGCGAAACCTCCGCAGGAACGAAGTCGGGGCGCTTCGTCTCTTTCACGATGTCGAGAATGACGTCGGTGTCAAAGCTCAGCTTTAAGCTTAAATAGGGAATCTCGGGCGAAGCCTCGATGATTCTTCCGATGATCGGCAATTCAACGGAAACGGCCAGGTACGTCGAAGGATCGTATCGGTACGTTTCGTCGCCCAATGTGGCTATTTTCGCCCCTTGCGCCACGACGCAAATGGATGGCTTATATACGGATTCCAGCGGTTCCGACAACCGTGCGGCATGCATCAACGTCAAGGAAGGCACGGCCGTCCGATGTATGCCGTTCGAAGGAGCATGGCGGCGTATCAAGAGCGCCAATTGCTGCAACGCCTGCTCCATGCGTAGAGATTCGTCCATGTTAGAGAGGTCCTTTCCGGAGAGATTTGGTTAGTTTTATCATACCGACTTTGAAGAGAATTAGGCAAGGATTGAATAGGTATGTTCTAACGGGTTGGAGCCATCCTTTTTTATAATGAATTTACAAGGTCGAATACAGCGGAACACCGATCGGCCGAAATCAAAAATAAAGGAGAGAACGGAAATGAGTTTAAATGGAAAAGTAGCAATCGTCACCGGGGCATCGCGGGGCATCGGACGGCAAATAGCCATCCAGTTGGCTCAATCCGGAGCGAAGGTGGTCGTCAATTATTCCTCGAATCGCGAGAAAGCGGAGGAGGTTGTAAGGACGATCGAACAATCCGGCGGCGAAGCGGCGGCAATCCGTGCCGATGTGAGCAAGGTGAGCGAAGTGGAAGCTTTGTTCTCGGAGACGCTCGAGCGATTTGGACGCCTGGATATTCTGATCAATAATGCCGGCATCCTGGAATATACGGCTATCACGGACGTGACGGAGGAGATGTTTGATCGGCATTTCTCGATCAACGTGAAAGGGACATATTTCGCTTGCCAGCAAGCGATGAAGCATATGGCCAAAGGCGGGACGATCATCAACTTCTCGACCTCCGTGGCCGGCGCGATGCTCCCGACCTACAGCGTCTACGCCGCAACGAAAGGTGCGGTCGAGCAGTTGACCCGCCAATTGGCCAAGGAATTCGGTCCCAAGGACATTGTCATCAATTGCATAGCGCCCGGACAAGTTTCGACCGAGCTGTTTCTGAACGGCAAATCGGAGGAGTCGATCGAATCGTACCGCCGAATGAACGCGTTTGGTCGGATTGGCGAACCCGAGGACATCGCCAATGCGATCGAGCTGCTCGTCAGCGACAAAGCCCGCTGGATAACCGGACAGACGATTCGTGCAAACGGTGGCTTCAATTGAATAATGGCAGCAAGCGGTTTTGCGAAAATGAGGACGAACGTACAACGGCAGCAGCGTTGGCGGTTCGTCCTTCTTTTTTCGTAGGAATTACAATAAAGTGTTTCAATTGTTGTTTTTTTGTTATAATTATAAAAACGATTGAGATATACAGGGTGGTGGGTCTATGGAAAAAGTCGCTCAAGAGCAGTGTGAAGATACGTGCCAAGGAACGGTAAATGTTTTGGAGCTAAAACAAAATCTGATTCAAGAACATATAGCGGTTGGCCTTGCCGATGTATTTAAGGCGCTCGGCGATCCAACGCGCGTTAAAATTATATATACCTTATTAAAAAAGGAATTATGCGTTCACGATCTTACCGTCGTGCTGAATATGGGACAGTCGGCGATTTCCCATCAACTTCGATATTTGCGCAATTTGCGTATCGTCAAGCGAAGAAAAGAGGGAAAGACCGTTTTTTATTCGCTGGACGATGAGCATATCGAACAAATATTTGTACAAATGCTGCAGCATGTGAATCACAATTAACGGATACAACGGACCGCGCCGCTTCTATAATCTCTGATAAATACACCCTCATCTCCTTATATTAAGCGGGAGATCAGGGTGTTTTTCACTTTTGTTAAGAGCATTGTACTTTTGACCATGTTTAACTACACTTTTAAAAGTAAGCTAACTCTTTTCTCAGCGGAGGAAACATGTCTATTCAAGTTCGGGATTTAAACAAGTCATTTCGTGTCCATGTCAGGCAGGAAGGCTGGACGGAAGCGCTGCGCAGCCTGTTTAAACGGGAATATCAAACCGTTCATGCGGTGAAGGATGTATCGTTCACAATTAATACCGGTGAAATTGTGGGGTTTCTCGGACCGAACGGAGCCGGTAAAACAACCACGATTAAGATGCTGGCCGGTTTGCTGCATCCTACGTCCGGACATATTCGTGTGAATGATTTTAAACCGCAGCAGCAAAAAAACGAGTTCAAAAAAATCATGAGTTTGGTGATGGGACAGAAAAGTCAATTGATATGGGACATTCCGCCGATGGAGACTTTTCTCGTGAATAAAAGCGTTTATGAAATCGACGAAATCACGTTTCGTCAAACGCTCGATGAACTGGTGGAGTTGCTGGAATTGGCTCCTTTGCTGGGAAGACCGGTTCGAAACCTGAGTCTCGGGCAGAGGATGAAATGTGAATTAGCCGCCTCTTTGCTGCATCGTCCATCCGTCTTATTTTTAGATGAACCGACGATCGGTTTGGATGTAAATACGCAGGAAAAGGTGCGCCAGTTCATTGCCAAATACAATCGCGAACATAAAACGACGATACTCCTGACCTCTCATTATATGGGTGATGTCACCGCACTTTGCGACCGGGTATTGATCATTAATCACGGAAAACTTCTTTACGACGGGGAACTGCAGAGTTTGACGGAAAGATTAACGCCGTATAAGCTGCTCGAGGTTCGTCTTCCTTCAGGCGCCCACGGTTCGTGGGAAAGCTACGGGGAAGTGGTTTCTTTTGAAGACGGGAAATTGACGCTGCGGGTTCCGAGGGACCGCGTGCCGGTCGTCTCATCCGAATTGCTGGCCCGATTTGAAATCAGCGATCTGAATATTCAAGATCCGCCGATGGAAGAAGTGATTACGTTAGCCTTCCGGGAGGAGTCTCATGCTAATTAAATACCGGGCGATCTTGCGCATGAAGTTTGTGGAGATGTTTTCTTATCAGCTCTCTACGATGGTTTGGATGTTCGGCACGATGGTCCAGCCTTTGATCACCATGATGGTGTGGATGAATATTTATCCGGATCAGGGGGATACATTTGTTTTGTATTTTATTGCTCTGATTGTGGTTGAACGTCTGACGAGCGCCTGGGACGTATGGGAAATGGACCGTCAAATACGGGAAGGGACATTCTCTTACCAAATTGTCCGGCCTTTCCATCCGGTTCATTGGGCGATCGCCGAAAATATCGTATATAAAGGCTTGTTTCTGGTTGTTCTTTTGCCTTGCTGGATCGTTCTGTCTTTCTTTATTCCTTCTCTTCAGCTGCACCTGCCCGCAAGCGGGTGGGGATTGTTTTTAGCCGCATTGCTGCTAGGAGCGATAATCCGATTTGCTTTTAGTTATATGTTCGGCATTTTAGGGTTTTGGATGACGAAAGTGACTGCAGTCTACGCTATGTTCGAAACCGTTTCGTTATTTATTTCCGGGCGGATCGCCCCGTTTTCTTTGCTGCCGCCTGTCGTCAAACAAATCAGCACCTTCTTGCCTTATCGTTATATGATCGGCTTCCCTCTGGAAATTTTAACGGGTGCGGCGGACACTCGAACGCTTCTGACCGGATTTGCAGGTTCCTTTATTTGGGCGGTTCTTCTCATTGGGGCGATCGTTTGGTTATGGAAAGCCGGACTCAAGAAAAATCAAGCGGTGGGAGGATAACATGAGGCGATACGCACGTATATTTAAAGAGTTTTTCCGGACTTGTCTGGTCGAGGAGCTCGAATACCGCAGCGAGTTTGTGGGGAATCTTTTTTCGAGTTTATTCGGCATTTTGGTCTCGATTTTAATGGTGCAAATTTTCTTTTACCAAACGGATGAGTTGGGCGGCTGGGCATATGCCGACGTTCTGATTCTTCTTGGGATTTACAATACGCTGCAAGGGCTCGTCGATTTCGCGCTTCGCCCCAATATGCCAAGGCTTCTTTTACACATTCGGATGGGGACTTTGGATTATGTGCTGACCAAACCGGTGGATAGTATGTTTTTCGTAAGTTTGCGGCATCTTGTTTTCTGGCGTTTGATTGATGTCCTGTTAGGGATGGGGCTGGTGATCTACGGCCTGTTGCAAAAGCATTTCATGCCTTCCATGCTTGATGTAGGGTTCTTTTTCATCAGCATCATGGCTGCTTTATTGATCATTTATTCTTTATGGATGCTGCTGATGACCACCGCCTTTTGGGTGATTCGGATGGATGATTTGTCTTTCCTGTTCAACTCCTTTTTTGAAACCGCGCGATTTCCCGTCACCATGTACAAAGGTTGGTTGCGCATAGCCCTCACTTATGTTGTGCCCGCGGCGTTAATTACGTTTACTCCGGCGAGTTCGTTAATTGGCCAATGGAATGTTCGGGCAACCTTTGCGGCAGTGATCGCAGCTGTCGTTTTCTTCTGGCTCGCTCGCCGGTTCTGGAGGTTTGCTCTTGCGAATTACACGAGTGCAAGCAGTTGATAACCTTAATCGAACGGCTGTTGGATATTGACTTGGAGTTAACTCCAGATGCGATAATATCGGATATTAGGGAGGTGGGGCTGCATGTTGATAGCCGAAGTCAGTGAAAGGTTTGATGTTTCTCAAGATACGCTGCGTTATTATGAACGAATCGGACTGATTCCTCGTGTCAATCGCAATAAAAACGGAATCCGGGACTATACGGAAGAAGACTGCAGATGGGTCGAATTCGTCAAATGCATGCGCGGCGCAGGTCTTTCCATTGAAGTGTTGATTGAGTATGTGGGGTTATTTCAACAAGGTGACAG
This sequence comes from Paenibacillus hamazuiensis, assembly GCF_023276405.1. Taxonomy (NCBI): domain Bacteria; kingdom Bacillati; phylum Bacillota; class Bacilli; order Caryophanales; family Paenibacillaceae; genus Paenibacillus; species Paenibacillus hamazuiensis. The sequence continues at coordinate 6,311,584 of NZ_JALRMO010000001.1, read as the reverse complement.
CAGCGCTCAAGCGAGGAAAGAACTTCTGGTCGAGGAACGTAAAAAACTCGTAACCCGAATGGAAGATATGAAGAAAGTATTGGAACGTCTCGATGACAAAATTGCAAGGTATGAACAGGGCGTAGTTGAAGCGGAAAAAGGGCTGAGGAATCAGCAGGATTAGTTGTAGAATGCTCTGAAACGCTTCCGCTCTGAAAGGAGATGAGGAGCCATGGCGAAGTTTCCGATCCTCATTAGCGAGGACGATGAACTGCACAACAAGCGGGCAATCAGGCACATTGCCGAAGAATTCATGATGGACGGACAAAAAGTAACACGCATTCATACGGCCTGGAAACTGGAGAGCGGCCCCATTATGGTCTACGAATATATGTCCGCCAACAATCCTTCGGGCAGCATATGCTTTCTCGACTCATTAGACGACTACTTCAAAGCATGTGAAGAAGTGAATTGGCTCACGCCCATGGTTTGGAGCGGAAGAGAAAAATGATACTTACTTATATCACCTTAACTCTATTTGCATTTATGAATTTAGTGTTAGTATACAGAATGATCAAACATAAGTTCACCAAACGGCATAAAGAAAATGTAACTATGCTATTGTCTTCAGGTGTTCTCTTGATTGTTTTATCTATATACAATTTGGAGTGGCCGATTTTCATAAGTCTGCTTATTTTTAGTAGTATTATTAGCCTTGTTTTTCTTTTAATGTCGTTAATAAGATTGCTCAAAAAATAACGATGATATTAAAGCTCGCCTACAGGTTCAAAATATACGATTTAAGTGCATACCAGTTGCTAAGAGCTAGTATACCCCCGGAGGCTCTCATGATATTGAAAAATCTCTTTTTTCACGTACACTACTGCAACTCCAAGCAATCGGGCAGATCAGGTGCGCGCCCTATTAAAACCAGTAGAACCCTTCAGCATCATGAACTCGTTTTTTTCGCAAAGGCGAAGGGGACGTTTAAAATCGATAAAAAGGCATACGAACTGAAGGACGGGACGCTGCTCTATATTAGCCCGGGTATGCCGCATGCAATCGAGACGGATCCTGAAGCTCCTCTGAGCTGTTTTTCCGTCCATTTCAGTTATGCGAGTGTGAATTTAAGCGAAGGTGGGTGGAACCTGCAAAAAGGACCGCGAGATCTACCTCTACCCTTTGAGCAAGAATTAAAGGATTATTATCAAATTGAGGACGTGTTTAAAAAGCTGGTGAAGACTTGGGATGCCAAGCTGCCGGGTTATGAGTTTATATCCAAAACCTTGCTTCAGCAGTTAGTGATTGTCATCTTCCAAAACATCAAAAAAGAAAACCCTAACTACTCCTCTTCCTTGAAAGTGGAAAAAATCATCCGGTATATGCATGAACATATACAGGATAAAATCACCTTGTCGCAATTGTCAGATCTGGTGCAGTTGTCACCAACTTATTTGTCCAGAACGTTTAAAGAAATTACAGGGTATTCCATTATAGAGTTCTTTAACAAAATAAAGATGGACAAAGCAAAAGAAATGATTTTGGAGGGCAACAGGAAAATCAAAGAGGTTTCCCGGGCTCTCGGGTTTACGGATGAATTTTATTTTAGCCGCATATTCAAGAAAACGGAGGGTCTCAGTCCTTCCGAATTTTACAGCAAAAATGTCCATGGAGTTTAATATCCTGCATGGCACATAAGCTTTCCGGCTGCTAAGATGAGGGTGTTATTGTGAAGTGCTGTTATACAATCACGATGAATGCCAGCTCTCGCAGAAGGAAGGCTTTTTGTGATGCCCATATGGAAAAGAAATCTGTTTGTTTGCTGGTTCGGGATGTTTGTCACAGGTATCGGCATGAGCCAGATCGCCCCGATCCTGCCGTTATACATCAAGCAGCTTGGCGTGCACGATTCGGGATCGATCTCCCAATTATCCGGACTTGCTTTCGGGATTACCTTTATCGTATCGGCAATCTTCTCGCCTATATGGGGGATAGCTGCGGACAAATACGGACGTAAACCGATGCTGCTCCGGGCAAGCCTGGGAATGGCTATCATTGTAGGCTGTATGGGTTTTGCTCACAATGTATTTATTTTGATCGGGCTCCGGCTGCTGCAGGGGGTCATCACAGGCTACAGCACGGCTTGCACGACCCTGATTGCCACCCAGACGGATAAGGAGCATTCGGGCTGGGCGTTAGGAACCCTTTCGACAGCCAACACTTCAGGTTCGTTAATCGGGCCGACGATCGGCGGTTTTATTGCCGAACATTTTGGCTTGCAGCATTCGTTTTTTGTAACAGGCGGGTTGATGCTGGTTGCCTTTATGACAACGGCTCTATTCGTTAAAGAATCGTTTGTTAGACATGATAATAAAGTGCTGAATATGAAAGAAGTTTGGAACAGCATACCCGAAAAAAGCTTGACCATTACGCTTTTCATCACTTTTTTTGTCCTGACGGTGGCCATGTATTCCGTGGAACCGATTATTACCGTCTATGTGGCCCAGCTGTCCCGGAATACCGACCATGTGGCTTTAATCGCCGGAATCGCCTTCTCCGCTTCGGGGCTGGCCAATATTATTGCCGCTCCCAGACTGGGGAGACTGTCAGACCGAGTTGGGGCCCACAAGGTCATACTGGGCGCACTCATCGCGGCGGGCATCTTGTTTATACCCCAAGCTTTTGTGAGCGATCCTTGGCAGTTGACCGGACTGCGTTTCCTGTTTGGACTTGCGGCGGCCGGGCTTAGTCCGTCCGTCAACACCCTGATGAAAAAAATCACCCCGGATTCCCTTACCGGGCGGGTGTTCGGGTTTAACATGTCCGCAGCTTATTTAGGCGCTTTCGGGGGCGCGGTGTTTGGCGGGCAAATCGCTGCGTGGTTCGGGATTCCGTACGTATTTTTCGTCATGAGCGCGCTGTTATTCCTGAGTGCATTATGGGTTTATTTTAAGGTGTATAAGAGACTTAACATAAATAAGCTCACCTTATACAAAAAATGAATCAGTCGAGGAGAGAATGATATGACAAACGAAACCGAAGTTTTGGATGCGAAGAAAACAGCGCTTGTCGTTATAGACCTGCAAAAAGGGATTGCCAACCCGGAACGCCGGCTAGCCCCCAATTCGGTGGAGCAGGTGGTGGGGCAGGCCAGCAAGCTGGTGCAAGCTTTCACGGAAAAAGGAGCTTTCGTCGTGCTCGTGAGAGTCTCGTCTGTAGACGGCAAAGATATGTTAAAACCCGAAACGGATGCCGCCCCGATTGCCATGCAGCGGCCGGAAGGCTGGGACGAATTGATACCCGAGCTGGCAGGTTTCGAAAAAGCCCACGTGGTAACCAAACGGCAGTGGGGTGCTTTCTACGGCACGGATCTGGATCTTCAGCTGCTCCGCCGCGGTATCGACACCATCGCGCTGTGCGGGATTTCCACTTCGATCGGTGTGGATACGACGGCCAGAGAAGCTTTTCAGCATGGATACAATCAAATATTCGTGGAAGAAGCGATGACGGCTTCGACGAAAGAGGAACACGATTATGTAGTGAAAAACATGTTCCCTAAAATGGGCAAAATCCGAACAACAGATGATGTGATTTCGGCGCTAAAACAATAGCGCAATAACCTATTTGAATTCGCCGCTGTCTTAAGCGGCGTTTTTTTTCGTTTGATTTACATTTTCGACATTAGCAGTTGCCGCATTTAAATGTACCGTATGGTATATAAAATGATCTAAGTTTAGTTGATTTTTATCAGAATTAAGTTGACAAATCCGATTGATCGGAGGTAGAATGAACCGTATATAAAATACCAATCGGTATAAAATGAGGTGTTTCGATGTCCGGCTCCCTTCAAAGACTTGGTACGCAATGCCCGGAGATATCCTCCGGCCTTTCGCGGTCGGCGGCTTTGCTGTATGCATTCGTTTGCGGTTCTGCGGTAGCTACCGTTTATTTTTCCCAACCATTGCTTGATGAAATTGCCGCTGAATTTGGTATCAACAATGCAGTGATCGGCACCGTGGTTACCGCCACACAATTGTGTTATGCGCTGGGTTTGTTCTTCCTGGTTCCGCTTGGTGATTTGCTTGATCCGCGCAGGCTCGTAACCGGGATGTTGGCGCTCTCGGCTGTCGCTTTAAGCATTGTGGCGTTTGCTTCGAACAGCTTGGTACTGTTTGCCGGAATGGGACTGGTCGGGTTTTTGGCCGTCGTTGCCCAAGTCCTTGTGGCGCTTGCGGCCGACCGGTCGTCCCCGGATCGCCGGGGACAGGTCATCGGACTCGTTACGTCCGGTATCGTCATCGGCATTCTGCTGGCCCGAACGTTCTCCGGAACAATGGCCGATTGGATGGGCTGGAGGTCCGTCTACATAACCTCCGCCGCAATCACCGTTTGCATGGCCTGCGCTTTCCTGATCGTTACACCCGCGGTGCGGCGGCCGTTCCGAAAAATCTCTTATCCTGATCTGCTGCGATCAGTTAAAGATTTATTCATGCAAGTTCCTCTTATGCGGGTTCGTGCCGCACTTGCGTTTTTCATTTTTGCAGACTTCAGCATTTTATGGTCGTCCATGGTGCTGCCGCTTAGCTCTTCGCCCTTTTCGTTAAGCCATACCGCTATCGGGCTGTTTGGTCTTGCGGGCGCAGCGGGCGCTTTAGCAGCCGGCAGGGCGGGGAAGCTGGCCGACCGCGGGTTGGGTGAACGAACGACCGGTGCGGCATTGCTGCTGTTATCGGTTTCCTGGCTGCCGATCGGGTTATTGAACAGCTCGCTGTGGTTTTTTGCCGCAGGGGTCGTCATGTTGGACTTTGCGGTGCAGGCGGTGCATGTTACGAATCAAAGTATGATTTTAAGCGTTCGTCCGGAAGCGAGGAGCCGCATGACCGGGGGATATATGATCTTTTATTCCTTCGGAAGTGCATCGGGAGCGGCGGCTTCTACGTCCGTTTATTCATGGGCGGGATGGCACGGGGTATGTATACTCGGGGCCTTAATAAGCGTAGTTGCGCTGCTTTTTTGGGCATGGACGCGCCGAACATCCGGCGGGCAGTGAAAAATCAAAACGGAGCGGCCGCGGAAAACCCGCCATCGCTCCGTTCTAAACCTGTATAAAAGCACGCCGGTTTCAGGGGTTCGTTTGTCTTTGGTTAACCTTGCCCAGAAGACCCGCTAATCCGGCGATCCCGAGAAGCCCCAGCCAGCCGGGGGAATACCCGCGGGTTTGGCCGTTTGCCGGTATCGCAAGGGCCCTCGTCTCGTCGCCGGTTGCGCCCCAGCGGCCTCCCGAATAGCCATACAGATCCACTTGCTTCCCGTCAGGGGTCGTATAAATACCAGGGCCGTAAATGATTTGAGGAGGGCTGGCCGTCGACCAAGGCAAATTGGCTCCGGCGTACGTGCCGGGTACCGCGGGTGCCCCCGCTTCCGCCTGCACTTCGGAACACCAGAGGAGACAGGACAACAACAGCGCGGGGATTACTGCGCTTTTCATCGGGGAGAAGCCGGCTTCGCCGCTTGCTTTGCCGAATTTTTCACTTTTTCATCGCTCTCGGCGAATTCGGCGTCTGTGCGGTTAGCTGAAGCGGCCTCGATCCAATCGCCGGCGTCGGCGGTGACGTCGAGATTTTTCATGCCTTCCTGCGTCTTTTTATCCATGTTATATTCGCCTCCTTGTTCGTAGGATGCCTTTCGGACGGCTCATTCATTCCCGAAGCGTGAATGACAACAATCGTTCAAGCAAATAATGAAAATGGTTATCCATCCATTACGTTTACCGGACCACCGGAAACTCGCTAACCATAACACCGGAAATAATGCGATCGAAAGGTGGCTGCGTAGCAGTGGAAGCAACGAAAAAATGGGACCTGGTCTCGCTCGCTTCTATTCCGCTCAACATGACATTGGGCAATTCCATGCTCATTCCGATTCTTCCCGCCATTCGCAAAGAACTGGGGATCAGCTCCTTTCAAGTAAGCATGATTATTACCGTTTACTCGATTGTGGCGATTTTTCTGATCCCCATTGCAGGGTTTCTTTCCGACCGATACGGAAGGAAAAAAGTGATCATCCCAAGCCTGGCTGTAGCGGGAGCGGGAGGGCTCTTGTCCGGCATTGCCGCCCTATGGCTGGAGCATGCTTACGTATGGATTTTACTGGGGCGGCTGCTGCAGGGAGTAGGTGCGGCGGGAGCGGCTCCGATCGTCATGCCTCTCGTCGGCGACATGTTCAAAAAAGAATCGGACGTAAGCGAGGGACTCGGGGCGATCGAAACGGCCAATACGTTCGGCAAAGTGCTCAGTCCGATTCTCGGTTCGCTTTTGGCTGCAGTCGTGTGGTATGTTCCATTTTTTGCGATACCGGTATTTTGCCTGGTCTCGCTTGTCATGGTCGGTTTTTTGGTCAAGGTGCCGAAAAAGCGGGAGCAAGAGCCGCCAAGCCTCGGGCGGTTTCTCAAATCGATCAAACAGGTATTTGGGGAAAAAGGCCGCTGGCTTTATGCGATTTTTGCGATCGGCGGCATCTTCATGTTTGTCCTCTTTGCAGCGTTATTTTATTTGTCCCAAATACTCGAAGATCTATATAACATCGACGGTGTTTTCAAGGGGGCCCTGCTTGCGATCCCGACGGCGGCGCTTTGTTTGTCCTCATTTACGGCAGGAAAGTGGATCGGGGAAAACAAGCGGCGGATGAAATGGGTCAACTTTTTCGGCGCGTCTCTGGCAACGGCGGCGATGCTTGTATGCGGATGGTTTCGCAGCGACTCGATCTATATGCTGTTTATTTTCATGACCTTGGGCGGCATCGGTATCGGAATGGCTTTGCCCTGCCTCGATGCGATGATCACGGAAGGGATCGTAAAGGAGCAGAGGGGGACGGTATCCTCCATTTACAGCAGCATGAGGTTTATCGGGGTGGCCGCCGATCCGCCGGTCGCCTCTTTGCTGATGGAGCAAACGCACAGGATGCTCTTTTTTACGATGGCCGGGGTTGGTGTATTGGCCGCATTGCTCGCCATGTTCGCGATTAAACCGAAACAGTACGGAGGGAAACCGAAGCCGCCCCGGAAAAGGGCAGTGTCCGAAGAGTCCGGGAAGGAGTATATTTTCCGGCTGACCAGAAAGGGCGGAGCGGGGTAAGCGGCGGCATTCGTGCTAGAAAGTGATTAACCCAGTAAATATTTAACATATTGACTTGATCGTGGTTGATTTATATGATTAAGTTACGCTTAATTTCCGGATGATCCGGAAAGCGGGGGAACCAACGTTTTTGGGGCGAATCATGCATTCTGGCATGTAGGGGACCATCTTTGCCCGAGCCCGGCAGCTAACCTCGTCAGCAGTGGATGGGTCGCCTTTTTACAATGTGCATATTTTTTTGCATAAAAGACCAGACCCGAATACGGGTCTTTTTTTGTCTCTTTTGGACCCATGGCGGCTTCAGGGTGGTTAGCGTGATTTTTTCGCGCGTGTCCTGGCTGGATTTGGGTCTTTTTGCAGTTTCATCGATTCTTTCATCCGGAGGTGGCGTATGGTCCAGCGAATATCCGCATCTCATCTGCACGAGCTCACCGATCAGCAAAAGGAAAAGCTGCGAACGCAATGGGCTCCCGAAGAAGGGGAGTATATTGCGATTGGCGATCATGAAGAAATGATTTATTACTTAAACGGGGTGGAGAAGCATAAATCGCTCCCGCTATTAACCGTCGGACAAATGATAGCATACCTGACTGAGCATGAAGCTGGTTTTTGCATGCAGCGGGATTCGGAGGAATGGGTCGTACGAATGTCCGCGATGGAGGAAAGGGAGGAAGAATTATGCGATGCCCTGTGGAATGTGATGAAAATCGTGCTGTGACATAACGGGGAGCGGCCGCGGCATCATAATTTCATTGATCATCTCCAACTTACTTCATTTTTCATAACTTCCCCCATCCATTTTGTTTTTCAAGGAGGCTCTGCAGAAGCCTCCTTGAATTACGCAATTCATTATTGCCGATTTCCAGTATAACCCATAAGGCCCGGCGTTTCTATTTTCAACCGCAAGCAGCGGGCAGAACCTCCCCCGCTACTCCCAACAAACGGACAAATAGCACTAATAAAGGACCTGGCGGCGTTTTTTTCGCCAGTTTTCATACCAAGACGCGCGGCATCGCGCCATGAAATGTTTATTTTTGCGCAAATGAATTTGAAAATACGCAGTACGTGCCCCTTTTAAATAAAAGCATATTGACAAGATTGACAGTATGGCGTTACTCTAAAGATGTAATACGAGCATAAATGAACATAAAATAAACAAAAAGAAGCGATTTTGATGTTTGTTTCTGCGGGTGAGGGGTGACGCAAGTGTTGGCGGCAGAAAGAAAGCTGAGAATCGTGGAGCATGTCAGGCAGCACCGTGTCGCTTCCGTGGTGGCTTTGGCCGTCGAATTCGACGTGCATGAAGCGACCATTCGCCGGGATTTGGCGGAGCTTGAGCAGGAAGGACTGCTCAAACGAACGCACGGCGGAGTCATTGTGGAGCAGCTGACGCATAACGAGCCGCCGTTTAACGAGCGTTCGCATGCGCAGCTCGAGCAGAAAATGCGCATCGGCAAGCTGGCGGCCAATCTGGTCGAGGACGGCGAGCATATCATCATCGACTCCGGCACAACGACGCTGCACATCGCCAAAAACCTGGTCCATCGCTCGAATCTGACGGTAGTGACCAACGACATCAACGTGGCGGCCGAGCTGCGCGATGCGCCGGGAGTGAAAGTGACGGTAACCGGAGGGGAGCTGTATCCTTCCAGCTACATGCTGAACGGAATGTTTACCGATCAGGTGCTGCGGTCGCTGCACGTGTCCAAAGCGTTCATCGGCACGCCGGCCATTCATCCGAAGCATGGCCTCATGCATCCCGAAGCCCAGCTTGTGACGGCCAAACAGGGAATGATCGGCGCCGCGCAGGAAGTGATCGTCGTGGCCGACGAAACGAAGATCGGCAAGCTGTCGCTGCACACGGTCGCGCCGAATTCGGCCATTCATACGTTAATTACGAACAAGGAGCTGCCGGAATACGAGGCCAAGCCGTTTCGCGACGCCGGCATCAACGTGCTTCTTGCCTGACCCTTCGGTGAAGCTTTCGCGACCGCTTCGGCGGCCGGAAATTCATATACTTTTACGAATAACATACGGAGGTGTTTCTGTTAGTGGCAAGCTCAACAACCGGCACCGTGAAATCGCGAACATGGCGGTTGACCCAACCGCGCGAGGTTCAAGAGGTGATTGTAGAAAGGGAGCTGCGCAGCGGTTATGTCGCGGTGGAGCCTACTATCGCCAGCATCTGCCACGCCGACCTTCGCTACTTCGGAGGCATGCGCAAGCCGGAAGTGCTTGCGAAAAAACTGCCGATGGCGCTGCTGCATGAAGGAATTGGGACGATCGCGGAAAGCGCCTCATCCAAGCTCCCCAAAGGAGAGAGAGTTGTCGTCGTTCCGAATTTGCCCGGATACCTGCTCCAAGATATCCCTCCCGAAGAATGCTGCCCGGCATGCCGAAACGAAATTGAAGACAACTACTGCTACCGCTCGCAATTTATGGGCAGCGGCTTCGACGGGATCGCCCAAAGCAGGCTTGTCATTCCCGAAGCTTGCGCGATTCCGGTTCCTTCATCAATCCCTGATGAGATTGCCGTGCTCGCGGAACTGTGCAGCGTATCGTACCGGGCGGCGAGAGGAATCAGCCATCTGCTGGATAAAGGCAGCGCCGCGGTATTCGGCGACGGGCCGGTCGGCTATTTGACCGCAGCGATGCTGCACCATGCGTTTGGCGTCGGCAAGGACCGGCTCATTGTGTTCGGTGCCATTCGGGAGAAGCTGGATCAATTCGATTTTGCCGAGACGGAAATGGTGCAGAGCTACGATTTCAAGGCCGGCTGGAAAGTCGACGTTGTGATGGAGTGCACGGGCGGAAGGTTCAGCGAAAGTGCAATTAATCAGGGGATCGATATCTTGAGGCCCGGAGGTCATCTCGTGGCGATGGGCGTCAGCGAGGAGCATGTGCCGATCAATACGCGGGACGTGCTGGAGAAAGGGATTACGATCCACGGCAGCAGCCGCAGCTCGATTCGAGACTTCGAGGATGTGCTGAAGGTGATGGAACAACCGGAATGTCAGAACACGCTCAGAAAACTCATTCCGGAAAAATATACGGTGGTGAGCACGGCAGACGACCTTGCTGGCGCTTTGGAATCTGCCATGGCTCACCGGGACTGGAAAAAAACAATCCTCGACTTTCACTGGTGACACAGTGGAAGTCGATACTTAGGATTGTATCATAAAACCCGGCTGTTGTTAATGGAGGGCGATGGGCATCGCAGATGAAATGGAAGCGCATACATTGATCTTTACCTAATCTTCACATTCGGGTAACATTCGGAAAACAATGCCAAGCTATTCTGGACAAAGTAAAATTCAAAGTTTTCCAATGTGAAAACTTGGAAATTGCAGAAGGAGGACTGCTCTTGGCGTCAATTGAGTTCGTAAAAGTGACGCAGTCGTTTGGCGGCAACGTCATCATCAAAGATTTGGACCTCAAGATCGAGGACGGCAAATTCACCGTACTGGTAGGCCCTTCCGGCTGCGGGAAAACGACCCTCCTGCGCATGATCGCCGGGCTTGACCAGCAAACCTCGGGATCGGTTCTTATCGGCGGCAAAGACGTTACGCGCATCGCCCCCGGACAAAGGGGAGTGGCGATGGTATTTCAAAACTATGCGATCTATCCGACGATGTCGGTCAGGGAAAATATTGAATTCGGCCTGAAAAACAATAAAGTTCCCCAAGAGGAAAGAACCCGTCTCGTCGAAAGCATCAGCGAAACCGTCGGACTGCGCGATTACCTGGACCGCAAGCCGTCGACGTTGTCCGGCGGACAGCGGCAGCGCGTCGCCTTGGCCCGCGCCATGGTGAAGAAACCTTCGGTGTTTCTGATGGATGAGCCGCTTTCCAACCTCGATGCCAAGCTGCGGGTTCAGATGCGCATCGAGCTGATCGAAATGCACAAGAAGCTCGGTACGACGTTCGTATACGTAACTCACGACCAGGTGGAGGCGATGTCCATGGCCGATACGATCGTGCTGATGAACCGCGGGCAAATTCAGCAGGAGGCGCCGCCGGAGACGATTTACCGCAGCCCGAGCAATCTGTTCGCCGCCCAGTTTATCGGGGTGCCGCCGATGAATGTGGCGGAGCTTGGAGAAGGCGGAGTGAAGTTCGGTTTTCGCCCGGAGAGCGCCGTGTTATCCACAGAGCCCGGAGATAAGTTCTATACCGTGCGCGGGGAGATCGTCACGCGGGAAATGCTCGGATCGGAAACGATTTACCAGGTTCGCACGGGCGGGCATTCGTTTATGATCAAGTGCACCGAGGATTTATTTTCCGTGGACCAGATCGTGTACGTCGGCGTCGACGCGGACAAGATCTACTTCTTCGGACCGGATGAGAAACGCGTCGACAGCGGCGATGCACGTTACGGCGAATATTTGCGGGCGCTCAGAGGGATGAGCCATGGATAAAAAACTTATATGGGAACGGATTCGTCCGTACGTGATGGTTTTGCCCGCTATGACAGGAATTGTCCTGTTTGTCATGTACCCGGTGCTTTATTTAATTAAATTAAGCTTCTACAAATACAACCTGCTCAACAAGGACAAGAGCAAATTTATCGGGCTGGACAATTTCACGCAAATTTTTACACGCGAAGATTTTTACCGCACGCTGGCAAATACAGTCGTTTACACGGTAGGGGTCGTCGTACTGACCATGGCCATCTCTCTGCTCATCGCGGTGTGGTTGAACAAAAAAGGCAGATTTAACGCAGTCGTGCAGGCGGGCATCTTCACTCCGCACATCATCTCCATCGTCTCTATCGCACTCGTATGGATGTGGCTGATGGAGCCGAGTCACGGCATCCTCAACTTTTTGCTGAAATCGGTCGGTCTGCCGACATCACAGTGGCTGCAAAGCTCGAAGACGGCGATGATCTCCATCATTATCGTGTCGGTGTGGCACAATATCGGCTACTATACGCTCATTATCGTGGCGGCGCTGCAAAGCATACCGCCGAGCATCTACGAGGCGGCGGCGCTGGATAACGCCAGCAAGTCCAAGATGTTTTTCAAGATTACGCTGCCGCTTATTTCGCCTCAGCTCTTTTTCATCCTGATCATTATGACGATCGGCTCCTTCAAGGTGTTCGATACCGTGAAAATCATGACCGGCGGCGGCCCGAACGGCGCCACAACGACACTCGTTTATTACATCTACGAATTCAGAACGAACAGCATCGGTTATGCTTCCGCAACCGGGGTAGTCCTGATGGCCATCATTGCGCTTCTGACCTTCATCTACTTCCGATTGTTGTCCAAAAAGGTGCACTATCAATAAGCCCAATCGACCACGACAAGGGGGGAAGAAAACTCTGTGACATTTGAAATGAAGCAAGTGAGGCGCACGCTGGAGTTTCTTCTGAAGGCGATCGTTTTACTGGTGTTCGTTTTCCCGTTTTTATGGATGATTTCCACCTCTTTGCAAACGCTGCAGGAGACGCTTCGGTTTCCTCCGACCTGGATTCCGGCATCGCCGCAATGGATGAACTTTGTAACCGCGATGAATGCGGGGCCTTTTTTGACCTATGCGAAAAATTCCGTCATCATCACGTTTTCAATCATCGTTCTGCAGATGATCGTGATGATTCCGGCCGCCTATTCGTTTGCGAAATACCGGTTTTTCGGCAAAGAAATATTGTTTTCGATGGTACTGCTGGCGTTTATGATTCCCGGCCAGGTCACCTTCATCCCGGTGTATCTGATGCTTGCCGACTGGGGGCTTATCAAAACGCTGCTGCCGCAGATCATCCCTTTCATGTCCAACGCTTTCGGGATTTTCCTGCTGCGCCAGTATTTTATGCAGATTCCGCAGGAAATCATCGAATCGGCCCGATTGGATAATGCCGGCGAGTTCAAAATTATCCGCAAAATCATGATCCCGATGTCGATGCCGGCGCTCGCCACCATCGCGCTGTTCAGCTTCGTCAGCCACTGGAACGATTACTTCTGGCCGCTGGTGATGACGGATTCCGCCGGGGTTCGTCCGCTGACGATGGGAATTGCGATGTTACGGGAAACCGAGGGCATTTCGAACTGGCATGTCATTATGGCAGGCAACGTCGTTCTGGTCGTGCCGATTCTGATCGTGTATGTGTTTGCTTCCAAGCAAATCGTTCGCGCGTTTGTTTATTCGGGTATTAAATAATTCATATCATAAAATGGAGGTCACACGTAATGAAAAAATTTTCGACCGTATTAATGGCTACAGCGATGTTGTCCGGCGTGCTTGCGGGCTGCGGTGGCGGTCAGGAGCAATCCGGAGGCGGTACCGGAGCTTCTTCCGCCCAGACCCCCGCACCTGCGGCATCGTCCGGGTCCGGCTCGGGGGGCAAGGTCACCGTCCAATTCTGGCACTCGCTGGGAGGGAAAAACGGCGAATATATCGATGCGATGATCAAGCGTTTCAACGAATCGCAAAGCAAGGTGGAGGTCGTCGGCACGTTCCAAGGCTCCTACGATGAGATGGTGACCAAGCTTCAGCAGGCGGTCGCCGCCAAAAGCGAGCCGGATGTCGCGATGCTGGAGCGCGCTTATGTGCAAATGTTCGCCGATTCCGACGTTTTGGAAGACCTGAACCCGTATATGAAAAAGTCCGGCCTGAGCGAAAGTGACTTTACTCCGGGTCTCATGGGGCATTCGACCTTCAATAAAAAGCTCGTCTCGCTGCCGTTCAACCGGTCCACCCCGATTTTGCATATCAACAAGACAATGCTCGACGAGAAAGGCCTTGCTGTTCCGAAGACGTGGGACGATCTGAAAAAGGTCGCCAATGCACTGGTCGTCAAGGAAGGCAACGAATATAAGCGCTACGGCCTCAGCATGCCGTACGATACCTGGTATCCGATCGCAATGATCACCGAAGCGAAGGGCAAGTTTTTCGACGATGCCGGCAAATCGATCGGATTCGCAGGCGGGGAAGGCGTGAAAGTATTCCAATTTTTGAAGGATATGCAAAGCACCGGTGCCTTGTACTACCCGCCGGCGCAGGACTCCGGCAATATCGTCAACACGATGTTCACGAGCGGCAAGATCGGCATGATGTTCCAGTCGACGGGAGTTATCGGCAGTTTGAGCGATAACGCCAAGTTCGAATACGTTACGGCGTTTATGCCGATGGACCAGGTTTATGCGAACCCGACCGGCGGAGCCAACGTGGCGATGATGGCAGGCTCCAAAAACAAACAGGCGGCTTGGGAGTTTTTGAACTGGGCTATGACCGACTCCAAGGGTGCTCTGCAGTTTGTGCTCGATTCCGGATATCTTCCGTTCACGAAAAAAATGGTCGAGTCCCAGCAGATGAAAGATCTGTGGGCGAAGCAGCCGGCGCGCAAAGTTGCGTATGATCAGCTTCAGTATGCGGTGGACACGAATAAACACGTCAACTGGACGCAGGTGAACCAGGAGTTCCTCAAGGCGATCCAGGCGATCATGTACGACAACAAAGACATCGCGTCCACGCTGGATACGTTCAAGAAAGAAACCGAGCGGATTTTGAAGCAGTAATGTAACGAAAGGAAGGTTACTCCATGATCGAACGTCTGAAAACCGATCCCACTCTCGTGGTAGCCGCCCACAGGGGGCTCAAATGCGATTATCCCGAAAATACGCTGCTTGCTTTCCACGAGGCGCTTGAAGCCGGCGCCGATATGCTGGAGTTCGACCTTCGCCTCTCCAAGGACGGAGTCGTCGTGGTGATCCACGATGAGACGGTGGACCGGACGACCAACGGCAGCGGCAAGGTGGGCGACCTCACCGTTTCCGAGCTGAAGCAGCTGGATGCGGGCGGCTGGTTCGGCAAACCGTTTGAAGGACTGAAAATTCCGACGTTCGAGGAGCTTTGCGACCTGCTGCGGGCCTATCCCGAGGTGCTGCTGAATGTGGAGGTCAAGCCAAGCCCGGATGCCCAGGAAGCGGTCGATAAAGCGGTGTCGATGCTGAAGGAATACGGGTACTTGCCGCGCTGCGTGTTCACCTGCTTCGATGCGGAGATTATCGCCTACATGCACGATACGTACGGCTTGAAGACGCAAGGGTTCCCGGGGGAAGCGATGTACAATTTTGATACCGGCGAAAACGGCACTTATTCCAAAATGTGGGCGGTAGCGATGAGCATGAAGCTGCTCACCCCGGCGCGGGTGAAGGAGTTTCAGGACATGGGCCTCTTGACCTGGTGTTACTGTCCGGACGTCGATCAGCAGGTTTATTATTCGATAGGCTGCGGCGCAACTTTGATGACCTGCAACAACCCGTTTCCGGCCATGAAAATTCGCGGGCAAATCACCCGAAGTTAATCGATGTGGGAGGTTGGTTGAGTATGCGTCGTTTTGTTAAACATATAGCAAGCATTGCCATTCTGAGCTTGCTCCCGTTTTCCGTTCCGGCCGCCGGTGCAGAGCCGTCCGCTCTGCATTCGAAAATGTTCGTGTTATCCGCGCCGGCCGCGGAATTGATTCGCGATAAAGCGCTCCACAATGGAACGGTGCTGCAGTCCTTTGCTTTCGACAATGTCAATCAGCGCATTTATGTGGTGCAGCTGATGGCCGGAGGCCAGAAGCTTCCCGGGGAGAGCGGCGCGGTCAGCGGAGCCAACCGCGATAAAAACGGCGACTTGGCGTTGACCGAGCTTGATATGCAAGGAAACGAGACCGGCTACATGTTCCTCAAAGGGTTCGGCCATGGGGTGCAGATCGGAGTGGAAGCGATCGGCGGCACATCCTATCTGTGGACGGAGACCGACGCCGTCACTGAAGGCAGCAGCGGATGGGGCACGCAAATCGCCAGATTCGCGTTCGAGAACGGCAAAATTTTAACCAAGGATTCCCCAGAGCTGGAAAAACATCGGCTCATCGAAGGCGCGGACCGCACGACTGTAAACATCGATCCGGCGAACGACCTGCTGACGATGCGTTACCGTAAGAACGGCGCGTTCCGTTTCGGCGTATACAACCTGGAGGATGTCAAGCAGCGCAATTACACGCCGATCGCCGACGTGCCGCAGCCGACGGTCGGCACGTTCCAAGGCTTCGCTTCCTACGGCGGTTACCTCTACCTGCTCGAAGGCAACTCCTACGGCTCGGGAGGATCGGTGGAACCGGTGGGCAACACGTACATTACCGCCGTCGATCTGCAAACGGGCGAGGTGCTGGATAAGCAGCTGATCACCGCGGGGGACACGCTCACCTTCCGCGAGCCGGAAGGGCTGGCGATTCGCCTGCCGGATGTGAAGCATCCGCAGAAGGCGGAGCTGAGCTTCGGCTTCGCGTCCAATTTTACGCCGAACCGGCTGGCGAATATTTATTCGATCGACCGCCTGCTCCCGGCCGAGGCGATTGAAGGGATGCAAGGGTCGCATAAGAAGGATAAAGAGGATTAAAATAGAAGTTTGATGTATACCCGCGAATGTCGCGGGTATTTTTTTTGGGGGGGGAATTCAGAGGATTTAAACAATGGGCGGGTTCGCGGATCCGGGTGCAGTTCATTCGCCGGCCGGCGAATGGATTGCGAGCTTTGGTCCGGCAGGGCCGGATTCCGTAGCATCTTCGTTTTCCACAAGATATTTGAGCGAGGCCAGCTTGTTTTCCCAAAAACGTTCGTAGAAGGCCAGCCAACGCTTCAGTTCCAGCAAAGGCTCGGGGCTGAGGCTGTAGCGCGTTTCGCGCCCGACCTTCCGCTCCTTGACGAGTCCGGCGTCGGATAACACACGCAGATGCTTGGAGACGGCCGTGCGGCTGATCGGAAAATGTCCGCTCAGGACGGTGACCGGCATGTCGTTGTCCGCCAGCAGGCTGAGCAGCTCGCGGCGGGTCGGATCGGCGATCGCCTGAAATACGTCGTGCTTGGGTGCGGCGGACATCAGGCCTCGACCAGCTTTTGCAGCCGGAGAACGATTTGGCTCCAGCCCTGGTTCATGCGCTCGCGGACCATCGGGTGAGGCATGCCGAACTCGGTTACCTTATCCGCATCCCATCCGGAGTGGATGAGGGTAAACTGTGTCTTGCCGTCCTGCTCCTCCAGCTCGAAGGTGATGACCCAGTCTTTGGCCCATGTGAAAGCAAGCCGGCGCGGCGGATCGAGCTCCGTTACCTTGCATGGCGAAGTGCCGAAGTTGGGATCGGTCAGCGTAAATTCTTTGCCGAGCTCGGGCTCGAAGGTGTTGGGCATAAACCAGGCGGCAATGCCTTCGGAGGTGGCTACCGAATTCCATACTTTTTGAATCGGTGCATGTAATACAATCGTTTGCTTAATATCGGGAACAGTGCCTTGAGATGGGTTGGTCATAAGGAGAACCTCCATGTGATGATTTATGAAACCAAAAGGTTTCGGATTGATTATACGAAACCTTTTGGTTTCGTGTCAATGGGATTTTCCGTCAAAATCTCCCCGATTTGAAAATCGACAAAATCAGCCAGCCGAGCATAAACACAGCTACCAGAGAGCCGGCTTCGAGTGCGGGTAAGTTCCACAGCAGGCTGGGCTGCCGGTTTTGCGATGAGCCGATGATGACGCCCGTCATGATGATGCTGAAAGAAAGCAGGACGATGCTGAACGAAATTCGGTTGCCGATCCGGTCCAACTTGCGGAGCAGCAAATGAAACTCGGGGAGGTTCACGTCAATCTTCCCTCGTTTCACCAGGGCCATCAGATCTTTGATGTGACCCGGAAGCTGCAGGGCGATGTCGCTGATTTGCGTCCACTCCTCCTTGATGCTTCCGAAAATCGACTTGGGATGGAGCCGTTCCATCATCAGCCGTTTGCCGAACGGTTCCGCGATCTGAATGATGCTGATATCCGGATCGAGCTGCTCGACAACGCCTTCGACGGTGATCAGGCTTTTGCCGAGTAGAACGAAATCGGCGGGTATTTGCACATGGTGCCGGTAAGCCACATCGAGCAGGTCGTTCACCGCTTCCCCCAAACTCATTTGCCGGAACGACAGGCCGACATATTTGTCGTGCAGGCGGTCGACATCGCGGCGCAATTCCGCTACGTTCACCTCCGGCGTGACCAGATTCATCCCGAGAACCGCCCGAATAATACCCTCCGAGCTTTGAAGCATCAAGGCGATGATCAGGCCCGAGAGATGGCGCTTCAGCTCCGGAGTCAGCCGGCCGACCAATCCGAAATCGAGAAACCCGAGCACTTCCCCCGGCAGCACCATAATATTGCCCGGATGCGGGTCCGCATGGAAAAAGCCGTCGACGAACATTTGCTGAAGCATGGCTTTCATCAGACGCTCGGCGATACGTTTGCGGCTGTAGCCGTTTTCATGAAGCAGTTGCAGATCGGTTAATTTGATCCCGTCCAAAAATTCGGTCGTCAGCACCTTTTTCGAGGAAAACTCCCAGTATACCCGGGGAATATGGATGCGGGTATTTCTCCCAAACTGCGCCGCGATTTTCTCCGTATTGCTTCCCTCAATCGTATAATCCAGCTCGTTCCACAGCGATTTGCTGAATTCCTCGACCATTCTTCGGATTTGATGGCGTCTTGCCCATTCGAAGCGAGCTTCGGCGAGCACGGCCAAATTTTGCAAAATTTCCAAATCGGTGCGGATCGTCACCGCGATATCCGGCCGCTGTATCTTGACCGCAACCTGCTCGCCGGTATGAAGAAGCGCGAGGTGGACTTGGCCGATCGAAGCGGCGGCCACCGGCTTTTTGTCAAAGCGGGCAAACGTGTGGTCCACTTCGATGCCGAGCTCCGCTTCGAGAATGTCCCGGACCTCGTGAAAGGAGAACGGAGGCACCTGGTCCTGAAGTTTCTCGAGCTCTTTCAGGATCGGCCCGGGGATGATGTCGGAACGTGTGCTGGCGATCTGGCCGAGCTTGATGAACGTCGGACCGAGCTGCTGCAGGACCAGGCGGATTCGCTCGCCGACGGATGTTTTCTCTTCCTTGTCCTTGGCCGCACCTTCCCGCAGCTTGCCCGGCAGGGGGAAAAACTGAAACACGTCCATCTCTTCCACGATAAATCCGAAGCCATGGCGAGTGAGCGCCACCGCGATTTCCCGGTAACGGTTAAAATGACGAATCCGTTTGCGAATCAACCCAGATCCCTCCTCCCGGCATGGATTCCCTCTTTCGGCCAACCTGCGGGCATAACCGCTCCCGCGGCTGCGGACTGCGTGATCCCCGTATTAAGATGTGGGGTTCTCCAGCTTTTCAATCCGCCTGCTTAAAGCTTCGATATCTTCTTTTGTCGCGATCTGCAGTTCGGCGAGCAGGCTTTTCAGCTGTTCGCGCAAAAGCTGCTTCCACTCCTCCTGCCCGGCCTCGCCTTTTTCCACCAGCCGCCGGACCAGCTCCTTCGACTCGGCGGGCGCGAGCTCGCCTTTTTTCACCAGCTCGTCCACGGCGCTTTCGATTTTTTCCTTCGTGAGCAGTGTGACGCCGACTCCTAGAGACAGCGCCTTTTTCAGCAATTCGTTCACTTTGCATACCTCCTTGCTAGAATCATGGTGAAACAGAGCGAAGTGGACGGAATCGTGCTGGAGAAGCGTTAGCGGTCGCCTTTGTGAACGGATTTCAACCGCCGAACGGCGTTTAAATTAAGAAATCCGAGAACAAGAGCGATCGGAAGCACGATCCGGGACACGCAGCGTGGGTGTTTCACCATGCATTCCGAATATTAATAAAGATTCCCAATTGCTCCAAAGTTATGAAGGAAAACGAAAGAAACCATGGAATATATACAGTGTGTAACGAATTGCCTGCCGCAATCGAAGGAGCGATGAATAGATGAGAAGAAAAGCCGCGTGGGGCAAAAAAGCAGTTGTCGTGGGGTATGGTGCCGTTTTGTCGTTAGGAATGGCGCTGGGGGCTCATGCGGGGTCCGTGATTGAGGAGGTCAAAGCTTATATCAACAGGGAAATCAAGCTGACGGTGAACGGAGAGGAGTGGACGCCGAAAGATGCGGACGGTATCGCGCAAAGCCCGCTGATCTACAACGGCTCCGCTTATGTGCCGCTTCGCTCGGTCGGCGCTTTAACGGGGCTTGCGATAGATTGGGATGAGGATACCCAAACCATAGCTGTCTTTACCCCGCGGCAGGCAGAAACATCCTGCAGGCCTGCGGACGAACCGGGTAAGAACGCGGCCGGCTTCGGCGATGCGGAGTATTCTCTGCTGAACAAAACACTGCGATTGGCCAGCGACATTACGGCGGTGCAGCGCGGGCGGGGCTGCCTGTCGTTTCCGATCGGCAAAAGCGATCCGGGCGGAGGCTCCGCCTTTGAAATAGGGTACTCCCTGTACGGGGCGGCCAAGCGGGTGCATGGCAAAGCGGCCGTTACATCCACGGCTGATGCAGAGGTGCGGCTGAGGATCGTTGACAACGATCAGGGCAAAGTGCTCTTCGAGCGTTCCGGCATGCGTGCCGGAGATGAACCGGTAGCGTTTGACGTCGACGTAACGAATGTGAAAGAGCTGGGAATCTCGGCTTATACGTCCTCTGAGCCGGGTACGGCCAGCGTGATGATTCAGAGCCTGACCGTGGTGGCGAATAAGACGGTGCCTGAAGAGACGTTTGATATTACGAAGCCGAACCGTCCGTTGCCCGGCAAATGAGCAGGCAATGCTGACTCCGACTCATATGTCGCACACATGTTATTATATATAACAAAATGCAAACCCTTACATTGTGTTTTTCACGCTGTGTGCTTCGACGTTGATGTTTTTTGTGTTATAATTACTGACACACTATCCGTTCGCCGGAAAGGAGGTCACGTCAAACTGTTTTGTAAAATAGAACTTGGGTTGAAAAAGGTTGATCTTTGGGGTGGTACGCGTCACGACGTCGCGGCGGTTTTTTGCACAAAATATGTATATTGTTAAAAACGTTAGGTAAAATATTGAAAATTGGATTCATAGCGAATATAGTTGTTTATAGACTCGCCAAAATTCGACGTACATAGTTTAATATCAGGAGGTTTTCGAATGAAAAAAGGGGTTACAGTATTAACGAGCGTCGCCTTGTCGATAGCTTTGCTTGCAGGCTGCGCCAGCACGGCGGATAAAGGAGGCGGCACGGGAACGGGAGCGGGCACGGCCAATTCCGGGGGCGCCGCCACGCCGGCCAAAACGTTTAAAGTCGGCATGGTTACCGACGCCGGAACGATCGACGACAAATCCTTCAACCAGGGCACCTGGGAAGGGATTTTGAAGGCGGCCGACGAATTGAAGCTGGAGAAAAAATATTTGAAACCCACCGGCACCACCGAGGCCGACTATACAAAAGAAATCGGCAATCTGTATGATGCCGGCTTTAAATTTATCGTGACGCCCGGCTTTAAATTCGAGACGTCGATTTTCAAAGCGCAGGACAAGTATAAAGATGCAAAATTCGTGCTGATCGACGGATCGCCGCATGCCGGGGACAATAAACCGGTCGTGAAGGAGAACACCGTATCGATCTTCTTCGCGGAGCACGAGGCAGGGTTCTTGGCCGGTGTTGCTACGGCGGTGCAGCTCAAGGAAGGTCAAGCCGGCTTTATCGGCGGCATGAGCATTCCTCCGGTGCAAAAGTTCAACTGGGGCTTCCAGCAGGGCGTGAACTATGCGAATGAAAAGCTCGGCACAAAGCTGACGATCAAGCAGGAAAACGTCATTTACCAAGGTTCCTTCGATAACGTGGCGGCAGGCGGCCAGCTCGCGGCACAAATGTTCGACCGCGGCGTCAATGTCATCTTCGCTGCGGCGGGAGGCGTTGGCGTAGGCGCCATCAACGAGGCGAAAACCCGCGCAAACGCAGGCAAGACGGCCTGGATCGTCGGCGTCGACGTAGACCAATACAAGGACGGCGTGTATTCGGGCGACAAATCGGTCATTCTGACATCGGCGATGAAGAAGATCGATCACGCCGCATACGATATGGTTAAAGCGGAAGCGGAAGGCAAGTTCCCGGGCGGCAAAACGCTGACGATGGATTCGAAAAACGACGGCGTAGGCATTCCGGACAAAAACCCGAACCTGAGCGACGACACGGTGAAAAAGGTAGCGGACGTAGCCGCGAAAATCAAATCCGGCGAAATCAAAGTCGCCGCCGAGCAAGGCTCCTTGATCAAGTAATGCGTTCAAAACAAAAAAAGACGGACCGTTTCCGTCTTTTTTTTGTGGTACGGGAACGATTTTTGGGGAGACCCGATATAAGGAGGGCGAAAGATGGAGTACGCCATCGAGATGCTGAACATTCGCAAGGAGTTTCCGGGCATCGTCGCCAACGACGATATTACGCTTACGCTGAAAAAAGGCGAAATTCACGCTTTGCTCGGTGAAAACGGAGCGGGCAAGTCGACGCTGATGAGCATTTTGTTCGGCATGTACCAGCCGGACCGCGGTGTCATCAAGGTGAACGGCAAAGAGGTCAAGATCGCGAACCCGAACGTGGCGGGCAGGCTCGGCATCGGCATGGTGCATCAGCATTTCAAGCTGGTCGATACGTTTACCGTCACCGAGAACATCATCCTCGGGCTGGAGCCGCGCAAAGGGCTTGTGCTCGATATCGATTCGGCAGCGGGGCGCATCAAGGAGCTGTCGTCGCGTTACGGCCTCAATGTGGATCCGTATGCG
Organism: Paenibacillus hamazuiensis; assembly: GCF_023276405.1. NCBI lineage: Bacteria > Bacillati > Bacillota > Bacilli > Caryophanales > Paenibacillaceae > Paenibacillus > Paenibacillus hamazuiensis. The sequence goes on along the minus strand of NZ_JALRMO010000001.1, from coordinate 6,288,896 downwards.
AAAATTGAAGATATTTCCGTGGGCATGCAGCAAAGAGTCGAAATTCTCAAGATGCTGTACAGAAGCGCGGAGGTGCTTATATTCGACGAACCGACCGCCGTGCTCACGCCCCAGGAAATCGAGGATTTGCAGGGCATTATGCGCAGCCTGATCCGGGAGGGCAAGTCGATCATTTTGATCACGCACAAGCTGAAGGAGATCAAGGCGGTCGCCGACCGCTGCACCGTCATCCGCCGTGGGAAAATGATCGGAACCGTCGATGTCGCCGGCACGAGCGAAGCGGTGATGGCGGAGATGATGGTCGGCAGGCAGGTGACGTTTAAGGTGAACAAAAAGGAGAGCAATCCCGGCCGAACGGTACTCCGGGTGGAGTCGCTTGTGGTGAAGAACAACAAAGGAGTCGAGGGGCTGAGGAAAGTTTCCCTGGAGGTGCGGGCCGGGGAAATCGTCGGCATTGCCGGTGTGGAAGGCAACGGGCAGACGGAGCTGGTGGAGGCCATTACCGGTCTGAGGAATGTCGAGTCCGGAAGCATTTCGCTGAACGGACAAGACATCACCCGCCTGTCCATCCGCGAGCGGATTCAGGGAGGCGTTGGCCATATCCCGGAAGACCGGCAGAAGCGCGGACTCGTGCTCGATTACACGCTGGAGGACAACATGATTTTGGAAGTGTACAACCGTCCGCCATATTCCAAGAGCGGCCTGCTTCAGCGGGCGGCCATTCGAAAGCATGCCGATCATATCATCCGCAGCTTCGACGTTCGCTCCGGAACCGGCGGCTCCTCGATTACGCGGTCGTTGTCCGGCGGCAACCAGCAGAAGGCGATTATCGGGCGGGAGATGGAGCGCGATCCCGATCTGCTCATCGCCGTGCAGCCGACACGGGGGCTTGATGTAGGCTCGATCGAATACATCCACAAACGGCTCATCGAGCACCGAGATAACGGAAAAGCGGTGCTGCTCGTGTCGTTGGAGCTGGACGAGATCCTGAACGTATCGGATCGGATCGCCGTCCTGAATGGCGGGGAGCTCGTAGGGATCGTGCAGGCTGCGGAAACGGGCGAACAGGAGCTGGGACTGATGATCGCCGGCCTGAGGACAGAGGAGGGCATCGCATGAACAACAGCGTCAAATCGCTTCTTGCCGTTCTGCTCGGGCTGCTTGCGGGAGCGCTGCTGATGGCCGTCACCGGCCACAATCCGCTGCAGGGCTATAAATTCCTGGTCGAGGGAGGCCTCAAAAACCCGGAAAGAATCGGCAACACGCTGGCAACCGCAACTCCGCTTATTTTTACCGGCCTGTCTGTGGCCTTCGCTTTCCGCACCGGCTTGTTTAATATCGGGGCGGCCGGGCAAATGCTGTTCGGCGGCTTTTGTGCGACGGCGATCGGCCTGACGATGGACCTGCCGAGAGCGCTGCTGCTGCTATTGATGGTCGTCGCGGGCATGGTTGGCGGAGCCCTATGGGGTCTGATTCCCGGCATATTGAAAGCGAAGTTTAACGTACACGAGGTCGTCTCGACGATCATGATGAACTGGATATGTTATTGGACGGTCTATTATGCCGTCCCGTCTTATTTCAAAGGCGATTACCTGGAAACGGAGTCGAAACAGCTACCGGAGGCCGCGCTGCTGAGGAATCCGTTCCTTTCCGACCTGTTCGGAGGTTCGTACATCAACCTCGGCTTGTTCATCGCGCTTGCTGCCGTCGCCGTGATTGCCTTCGTGATCGGCAAAACGACGCTCGGCTACGAGCTGAAGGCGGTCGGCTTTAACCGGCATGCCGCTGAATATGCAGGCATCGCCGTCAACCGCGGCATCGTGCTGTCGATGCTCATCTCCGGCGCCCTTGCCGGCCTCGGCGGCGTCGCGCTGTATGCGGGCAATGCGTCGAGCATCCAGATCGGCATCCTGCCGAGCCAAGGTTTTGACGGTATTGCCGTAGCTTTGCTGGGCGCGAGCTCTCCGCTCGGCGTGCTCGCTTCCGCAGTCTTTTTCGGGCTGCTGTATTCGGGAAGAGGTTTTATGAACGCGATGACGGAAATTCCGCCGGAAATTGCCGATTCGATCATTGCCATCATCATTTATTTCGCCGCAGCGGGCATCCTGATCGAACGGTGGATCCGGGCGATTGCCGGACGCCGGGCGGCCAAAGGAAGGAAGGTGGTGCCGGACCATGTGGACTACCCTTGAGCAAATTTTCCCGTATGCGATCGTCTTCACCGTGCCGCTGCTCATTACCGCGCTCGGCGCGCTGTTCAGCGAACGAAGCGGCGTCGTCAACATCGGCCTGGAAGGGCTAATGATCATGGGTTCGTTCGTCGGCGCTTTCGTCATTTTCAAAATGCAGCAGCTTTGGCCCGGCCAGCCTTTTGTGCTGTGGGTCGGCCTGCTGGTCGCCACGGTCGCCGGCATTTTGTTTTCCCTGCTGCATGCGTTTGCGAGCATCAATCTGAACGCCAATCAGATCATCAGCGGCACCGCGATCAACATGATCGCCGGAGCGCTGACCGTCTTTTTGGCGAGAAATATGACCGGGAGCGGCAATATTCGCATCACGAGCGGTTTCGTGCCGTTCGACATTCCCGGGCTGGTCAAGATTCCCGTTCTCGGGCCGCTGCTCTTCGCCAAAACGTATCCGACCACCTGGCTCGTGCTGCTGATCGTCTTTATCAGCTCGTTCGTGCTGTACAAAACGCCGTTCGGCCTTCGCCTGCGCGCCTGCGGCGAATATCCGCAAGCCGCCGAGGCCGCGGGAATCCGCGTCCGCTGGATGCGCTACGTCGGCGTCATGATCTCGGGGGCGTTCGCCGGTCTCGGCGGGGCCGTCATCATGGTGACATACGCGGGCGAATTTACCGGCAGCGTCGCCGGTCTCGGCTTTCTGGCGCTTGCTTCGCTCATCTTCGGGCAGTGGAAGCCGCTCGGCGTGCTGGCGGCGACGATGTTTTTCGGGTTCGCCAGCACGGTGGCCAACGTATCGCAGGTCATTCCGTCGCTGTCCGCCATTCCTCCCGTCATATTGAAAGTATTTCCTTATGCGGTGACGCTGCTTGCGCTGATCGTCTTCTCGAAGTCGTCGAATGCGCCCAAGGCGGCGGGGGAACCGTTCGATTCCAGCAAAAGATAAAGGATCGCAGGCTGTCCTGCCCGATTTCCGGGAGAGGCGGCCTGTTTAATTTTCAGTGCGGCCGTTTGAACCTAAAAAAGCAGCCTTGGGAAGGCTGCTTGGCTCAGGATAATGCGACCCCGATGTGATCGACGATTGCTTGCTGGAGAGTTCCTTTCGTCGTCGCTTTGCTTTCAAAGCTGAGCCCCGAGCGGATCATCGTTTTCACGACATCCGGCCTCAGTCCCGTGATGACGACGTGGCAGCCCATCATTTTAACCCCGTCAATGACGTTGATCAATTGTTTGATCACTTCCGGTTCCATGTTTATCACGCCGGACAGGTCGATAATCAGCGTTTCGATGCGGTAATTTCCGATCTGCGTGATGACTTTATCCTCAATGGTGTTTGCGCGGGAGGTATCGACGAAACCGATTAACGGAAGTATCGATGTGGACGCCGTAAGCGGTATGATCGGGGCCGAAAGATCCTCCACCATTTCCCGCTGCACCCGGATCAGATCGTCCTTGAACTGGGTGTAGCTCATAAAGAGGTGATGGATGAACTGATCCATCAGCTCGTTAATGCGCTTTTCCTGGTTGTAAAACTGCTCTTTCGTGGTGGTCGAATCGTTTATGCGGTCGTAGTTGTATAGAAAATCCCACATCACGCGCCGCACCGCCTGGATCCATTCGAGCTTGAAGGCGAGCGTGAGCGAGTGTTTGGCCCAACTGACGCCTTCCATCCGGGCGAACGATATCACTTCGTGCTCCCGGCTTTCGACGATGTAAATGACCAGCTTGTGGGCGTTTTCCAGCAAATTGATATTGCCGACAGTAAGGATTTCGTCGATTTTATCGCGAACGTTAACCGCCTCGGCCAGCAGACGTTTTTCGAACAGGTCCCGATTGACTGTGAAAAAGTCTTTTAAAGTCTGGGCCTGCTGCAATTCCATCCGAACCACCTCTTTACGTATGATGCTGCCGTTACCTTTGGGGAAGGTGATTATAAATTTGGTCCCGGCCTGCTCTTCGCTTTCCACCTTCACCGTGCCGTTATGCTCGTAGATGACGGAAAAGACAAGAGTGAGGCCCATGCCGGTGCCGTTCTCCTTTGTCGTAAAAAACGGAGTGCCCAGCATTTCGAGTTTGTTCCTCGGAATGCCGATTCCGCTATCCTGAATGCAAACGGTGATCTCTTTTTCGCCGGCCGAATGCGTTATCGTGATGGTGCCTTTTCCGGGAATCGCCTCGAAGGCGTTTTTCAGCAAATTGAAAAATGCCTTTTTGAGCTGATTTCTTTTCCCCAGGATGAAATTCCCCGGATCCTGCAAATCTTTAACGACGGCAACGCGGTAAAATTGGTCCTGGAACAGCTGGGTGAGCGATTCCAATTCCACCGTCAGATCGATCGATTCGAAGGCTTCATTTTCGAGATCGGGTTTGGACACATGAAGCAGATTTTGCAATATGGCGAGCGCGTTATCCAGCTCCGATTGGGCGATTTCGATATATTGTTTATCGTTTCTCTCTTTTAACAGCTGCAAAAAACCTTTGACGGCAGTCAGCGGGTTTTTCACCTCGTGCGCGATGCCTGCAGCGATTTGTCCAACGGAGGCCAACTGGCTCAGATGGGCTTCGTTCGTTTTTTTTTGCGGCGGGTTCTCGCTGGTCATCATCCTATACTCCTCCGGTCTGCCAGTACTCGTATGCCGGCCTGTTACTGGCGGAAAATATACGGTATAAAGCTATTTTTACATTATACAGAAAGAATTGCTAGACTGAATTTATATTTTGTCGGAAAATGAAGGCTCCGGCCGGCCGATGCCGTGAATATCTTATGAACCCGAGGGGGAAACCGCACGGACGATCATGTCGAAAAATTATTGGAGAAGCTGCGCAGGAGCTGTTCTATTCAAACGTCCCGCCTAGTATAATGTAGTACTCCCGGGGCTTAAAGCTCCGGGGAAACGGGAGGGATTCAAATGGGAGACGTTGAAAAAGAAGAATTGCTGCCGGAAGCCGAGGTTCAGGAAGCGGCCGTATCGGAAGAGAGCTTTGAGGCGGAAGAGGTGGCAGCAGCTGCAGAAGAAGCGGATTTGGTAGAAGAAGAGTCGGCGGAAGAAGAGTCAGCGGAAGAAGGTTCGGTCGAAGAAGCGGAGGAAGCAGACGAAGCAGAGGCAGAAGAAGAAGAGGAAGAAGAAGAAGAAGAAGAAGCGGAGGCGTCGGAAGCGGAAGAAGCGGATGAGGAGGCGGAAGCCGAAGAGGCTGCTGAAGAAGCTCCTGACGAACCGGAAGCTGCCGAATAGTTTCATACATCGATCCCTACTCCCATAATGCATGAAAAAATCAAGGGGCTGCTTGGCAAATGTTATGAAAACGTTTGCGGGCAGCCCTTTTTTAGCTGCTTGGGAAATTATGTGCAGCTAATTTTTGTGGATACCGGGGGCTCCCCCAAAAGTACCAGGAATAGGGGTCAGAGGTTCGCTTCACTTTTGAGGGCTCCTCCCGAATCGCTTCGGTTCGGATGTCGGCCGCGGCAGTGCCTTATCTTTAGCCGGGGACGTGCCGATGATGATGCCGAGCGTCGTCAGCAAGAAAGCCAGTATATGAACGGTGCGGACATGTTCGCCGAGAAACAGGACGGCTCCGATCATGCTGGCGAACGGCATGCCGTTGATGAACATCGCCGTTTTGTTCGCGCCGATCGTTTTGATCGCATAATTCCAGCCCAGCGTGCCGAGAGAAGAGGCGATCCACGCGGACAGCAGCATGACGGCCCAGGCGGTCCCGTTAAAATGCAGCTCGCCGTATGCGTTTGCCCCATATTTGGCAAAAGCTCCGATATTCAGCATGATTCCGCCGATAAAGGTGGAGTAAGTCGTAATGACCAGCGTCGGCATGTTCGTGCCTGACAGCGTTTTGATCAGCAAGCCGCCGACGACGTAAGCGAGCATCGATAAAAACATGATCAGATCGCCGATTCCGGTGGCCGCAAGCGTCGCTTCCGCCGCGCCGGACAGCACCACGATGACGACGCCGGTAAATCCGGCGGCGATGCCGAACAGCAGCCGCAGGCTCATTTTTTCACCGATGAATACGGCGGCGAGCAGCGCCGTCATCAGCGGATTCAGCCCAAGAATGAGCGATGCGTTGGTGGCTGTGGTCGTCACGACGCCTGTGGCGAGAAACAGCTGGTGAAAAAAGACCGAGATTAGCCCGATCAGCACAAGCAGCAGCCACTGGCGCGGGTTCGGCCGGTACCAGCCGAACCTTTGCAGCATGAAAGGCAGCAGGGCGAGGCCGGCCAGCGGCATTCGAACGGCCGCAACGAGAAAGGCCGGGGCCATCTCTGTCATATATTTGACCCCGACGACATTAAGCCCCCAGGAGGCGACAACGGCGGCCAGCATGAGATAAATCCATTTGTTTGCTTTCCCCACGACATTAGCTCCTATCCGGTTTTAGTCGATGAGAGAGCCGCCAGGGCAGCCTGATCCCATCGATACCGTTAATGGCGCGGACGTCTCCGCCGGGTTCCGGTTTACGCGTAAATGCGCTCGATCCGCTCCATAAAATGCCCGGTGTATTGGCTCAGCGGCTTGTGATCGGCTTTCGCCAAAAGGTGCGCGTATTCGCGGATCAAAAGCGCCTGTGTGCCCGCGTTCATATCTCCTTCGACGAGCCCTTGGCCGATCGGCACCGCCACGGGCATGTACGGGTAGAACTCGCCTTCTTTCACCTGCGCGACGTTCGGCGCTTTCGGCGAATGCAGCAGCTCTCTGGAGAAACCTCCGTCCCCGCGCAAAAACTTCCGCATATTTGCGGCGGTGATGCGGAAAATCTCTTCCAGTTCCTCCGCGGGAATGCTCAGCACGCCCCGGAACGTCTCGAGCAGATCGATCGGATTGCGGACCCAGCACATATCGAGCGCTTCTTCATGGCGAAGGCAGTTCAGCAGCGCCCGGTAAATCTTGTCTACGTTCGGCACCGGCACCCCGAACCGCTTGTAGAAGGCGCTCAGCTTGAAGGTTCCGGAAATTTGCACGTACGGATGGCCGCCGCCCCAGAAGCCGGTGTCCGGATGCTGGATCGAAGCGAAATAATCCGCCGCCGCTTCGACATAAGAAGCGCGAGCCGATTCATCCAGCCTCGTCAGGTAATGGTTGGCGCTCGTCATGAGGTCGCAGCCCCGCCAACTGTTGCGCAGGTCGACCTGCTTCAGCCACGCGACGTAAGCTTCGGGCGACCGCATGAATTCCGGCAGCTCCTTCGATTGATGAGGCAGCGGATACAGCGGCTCTCCGCCCAGCTTGTGCAGCGAATGAGCGCAGTAACCGAGAGCCCGGGCAACCATCACCTCGTCCTTGCGCATGTTCGGGTTATCGTCGTAGAAATAACCCGAAGGGTCCTGCTTGATCTGGAAAAAGGCGATCATCCGGTCTTTCATCTCTTTCGGCAGCTGTCCGAGCAGTCCGGACCTTTCCAGGATGTTGACCGCCTGCGCCGTCGATTCGATATCCGGGATCATGCCCATGTCAAATGAGCTTCGCGCATAATGAAAACCGCCGGAGAGCGGGTCGTACTGACCGGCAAGCCAGGTGTAAAAGCCGGCGAATAAGGGATCCATTTCCTTCAAGCGTTCTTCAGGTGTCATTTTGCATCCGTCCTTTGTCCAGTTAGTAGAATGGGAGGTGTGCGGCTTTCCAGCCTGCGCAAAAATTTAACTGCGAGAACAAACTCGACCGGAGCGACGACCGCGTTCACTATGGCGGCAAGGCTGCCGTTCAGCCCCGGCCATAAAGCGACGCCCAGCGCCAGCAGCGCGAGCGACAGAACGACGGCGCCGATCCGCGCCAGCATCGGGGCTTTCGTTTTGCCGCTGAGAATCGACAGGCCGAGCGCAAAGTCGATCCACGGGAACAGGCAGCTTTGCAGCGCCAGAAACGGAAGCATTCGGCGAACCTCGTGCAGCAGCTCCCCGTGAACGCCGAGGACACCCTCGAGCAGCCAGCCGCCGCCGGTTTCGGTGGAAAACGCAAGCAGCACGGCGGGCGAAAAAATCGATAAAAACGCAATGATAGCGAGCACGTGGCGGCGTTCGTTTTTGTAAAATTGAATGACGATTTGGTGCACCGACGCGCAAAACCACGCCAGCATATTCGACAGCTGCAGCGCCACGGCAAACGAGGCGACGGCCACCGTCGGACGGCTCGTCATATTGAGCGCGGCCTGCAGCGCCGGCTGCAAAATCGCCGTCGCCGCCGACGAGTAAAGCAGCGGGATATAGAACGGCAGCAGCTCCTTCACGCTGCGGACGGATTCGTCCGCGCGTTCCCGGGGCAGCCGGCGGGCCAGCGAGCGGCCCTCCCAAACGGCGACCGAGCATTCGATCAGAATGCCGACCATGAAAATCCAGCAGCCGATGCGGCTGTCATTCGTCCAGCCGGCCCGGATGCAATACCAGGACATCGCGAACATGACCGCAACGCGCGTGGCCATGCCGATCGTCATCCATCCGGTGCGCAGCTGGTTGATGATAACGCCTTGGAACAGGCTGCGCAGCGAGGTGAACGCGTACAGAAACGCGAGCACCTGATACGCCTGAACCGTAGGAGCAAGCTGCTGACCGCTCACTCCGAACAAGTAGCGGAAAATGAGCGCGCCGAGCGGCGTCCAGCCGATCAGCACGCTGGTGCAGACCAGCGTGACGGCCACCGCGGCGGCCAACCTGCCGACCGAACGGAACGACACACGGTCGCGGGAAAACTTGCTGGACGCCTGCCGGATCGCGTTCATCGGCAAATCCAGCAAAAAGGATAAGCTGACCGCTACCGCATAACTGCTGATGACGACGTCGGGGTGCTCGGAGCGGGCCAGCACCCCGTTAATAATGACGTGGGTCAGCGCTGCGAGCAGCGAGGATATGCCCATCGGCACATAAAATCGGATGATGCGAAACATGCTGTTCCTCCCTAATCATCGCCACGCTCCTTGCACAATCAATCGGATTTGCGCCGGACATATTCGGGCATTAAACTTTTCACGACGGGAGCCGTCTCCGGCGACTGAGCAAGTCCGGCCATGGTCTCGGCGACGGTTCGCGCCAATACGTCCAGCGGGACGCCGACCGCCGAAACGGGAACCTCGAGCCGCTCCAAATGCGGCATGTTATCGTAGCTGACCAGCGCCATATCCTCGGGCATGCGTACGCCCGACGCCTGAAGCGCGCGCACGATCCCGGTCGTCAGGTCGTAGCCGCTGCTGACGATCGCTTGCGGCTTGTCCGCGAGTTCAAGCAGACGTTTGGCGGCGATATAGCCCTGCTCCCAGTCGTTGCCGGACGTCCTGAGCACCCAGGACGGATCGGCAGGCAAACCGCACATCGACAGTCCTTCGAAATACCCGGTCATTTTTTCGGAATTTTGCGCGGCCGGGTCCTCTTTGCCGACATAGGCGATTTTCCTGTATCCGCGTTCGGCGAGACGCTCTACGGCGAGCCGGATCGACAGGCGGCGGTTGATGTCGATATAGGAAACGGAAGGGCGGTCCGTCTTGCCGATGGTGAGCAGCGGCATGGACGACGGCGTAGAGAGCGGCGTCTCGCCGAGAGCGGCGCCTTCAAATTCAAGCACTCCGTCCAGGCGCAGCTGCTCGAACAACCGGATCGCCTCCTGCCCGGCGTGGATCGACAGCAGCATCGTATACCGGTGGTTCAACAGCTCGCGCTGAATTTCCGTCAGCAGGGCCGACAGAAATGTCCGCTCCACCGTCGGCCAGACCGCTCCGATAATCCCGGTGCGTCCGGTCACCAGCATCCGGGCGGCGAAATTCGGCTTGTAGCCGAGCTGCTCTGCGGCCTGCACGATTTTTTTCTTGGTGGCCGGCTTGACCAGGGGGCTGTCGTTCAGCGCCTTGGCGACAGTGGAATAGCTGACGCCCACCAGCCGGGCGATGTCTTTGATTGTAACGCTCATGGTTTCCTCCCAAGCGGGTTTCCTTATGTAGCAAAGTCCATAGTGAAGAGTTTACTACAGGACGGCCGAAATAACAACGTTGTTATTTGGAGAAAAATATACCATCGCCCGTTGGTCTTGAGAAGCCGGCATTGCTGCTATGGAGCCCTGCTCCCGGCGCGGCGCAGCGCCGGGCCGCATGGCGGCGGTTAGCCGCAGCCCGGACGTTTCCGGGGTTCCGGGTTGCATTCTGCACATCCAGGTTAAATGCTGCACACCGGCTTGTTTTGCCGCTGCGTGGGCGTTTCGGACGATCTCGTTATCTGCGGATGATGCGATGTTCTCCGTTTGCGGCTACGATGGGATAGGCGGTTTATTTGCGATTAGCGAACCGCAGTTCCGCCATGGTCCCGCTTAACCCGACGACATTGGGCCATGGGGAGGATAAGCTCTCAAAAAAAATTCGGCCGGCGGAAATAGCGGTTGAAGACAAGATGAGCTCAAGGTACAATATGGACGGAGCGCCGCCGCGAGCTCATGGATTATCGGTTAACCGCATTCGCCGAAATTTCACCGGAAACGGGCGGGTGCATGTATTTTACTTTTTCACCAATCGAAGGAGGAACCGCAAGTGAGTAAAGTATGGTCCAAGACGATGGCCGATTCTTTCATCAAAAAGTATCCGCTCGTCGCCGATATGCCTTTTCAGAAAAGAAGATGCTGGAACTATGAAAACGGCTGCGCATTGACCGCGATGGAGCGGATGTGGCGCACGACCGGGGATGACCGCTACTACGACTACATTAAGGAAAATATGGATGTGTTCATCCGCGAGGACGGCACCATCGATACGTATAATCTGAACGAGTACAACGTGGACATGATCAATCAGGGCAAGACGTTGTTCCTGCTCTATGAAAAGACGGGCGAGGACAAATATCGCAAGGCGATCGAGCTGCTGGTCACCCAGCTCAAGGGGCATCCGCGCACGAGCGAGGGCGGACTTTGGCACAAGAAAATATACCCGTTCCAAATGTGGCTCGACGGCGTATACATGACTTCGCCGCTGCTTGCGCAGTATGCCGCGACGTTTAACGATCCGCATTGGTTCGACGATGTGGCGAACGAGATTTTGCTGATGGAAAAAGTATCCCGCGACCCGGCTACGGGGCTGCTGTACCACGGCTGGGACGAAAGCAGGGAGCAGCGCTGGGCGAACAAGGAAACCGGCTGCTCGCCGCATTTCTGGAGCCGCGCCATCGGCTGGTACGTTATGGCGATCGTCGATGTGCTGGACTTCCTTCCGCTCGGACATCCGCAGCGCGGACAAATCATCGGCATCTTCCACCGCCTGGCGGAAGCGCTGATCAAGGTGCAGGACGAAACGTCCGGATTATGGTATCAGGTGCTCGATCAAGGGGGGCGCGAGGGCAATTATTTGGAAGCTTCCGGCTCGTCGATGTTCACGTGTGCGCTCGCCAAAGGCGCCAATAAAGGCTACCTCGGCGGCAGCGCAATGAAAGCTGCGCAGCGCGGATTTCAAGGCCTTCTCGAGCGCTGCGTCGAAGAAGAGCCGGGCGGCACTTACCGCCTGAACCATATTTGCAGCGTCGCCGGACTCGGCGGCAACCCGTACCGCGACGGCTCATTCGAGTATTACATCAGCGAACCGACGCGCGCCGACGACCCGAAAGGCTTTGCGCCGTTCATCATGGCCTGCCTCGAAATCGAAGCGGCCGGCGCGGTCGAGTAAGCGGCGATCGGCAGAAAAAAAAGCTCGATAAGCAGGCGGATTAGAAATAAACCGCATTCTCAAGGATCCCGGCGGCCAAAGCCGGGATCCTTTGCATTGCCGGATAATCGGGTCGATACTACAGGTTCATCATGCTTCTGAACGCTTTTATTTTCCCTCTGCTTACCGGCACCTTGGTGCGGCCCGCCTCGTTCATCGTGAGCAGGTAAGTGCTGTGAAACCAGGGTACGATTTCGACAATGTGCTTCAGGTTGACGATATAATTCCGGTGGGTACGAAAGAAATAGCCGGTTTTGTTCAGGATGGCTTCCAGCTCGTGCAGCGACAGATCGCAGGGGGCGACACTGTCCTTCGTCGCCACGAACAGCTCTTTTTCCTCTACGTACGCATAACGGATGTCCCCGACGGATATCGGGATAAGCCGGTTTTGCTTCCGCACGCAGATCCTCTCTTCGCCCGCATATCCTTTTCCTTCGCTGATTTTCGATCTTGCCTGAAGCGATTTGACTTTTTTGATGGCGTCGTCCAGCTTTTGTTCCATAATGGGTTTCGTCAAATAACTGACGGCAGGTGTGTCGAACGCTTCCAGGGCGTATTCCTGAAAAGCCGTCGAAAAGATAATGAACGGAGGGTTCGGCATTTGATTCAGCTTTTTGGCCAGCTCCAAACCGTTCATTCCCGGCATTTCGATATCGAGAAAAAGCAAATCGGGTTCGAGCTCTATGATTTGCGGCAGGGCCTCGAGCGGATTGTGCCGGACCGCAACGATCCGCAGGTCGATATATTTTTGCAGCATGTATTCCAATTCGGAACAAACGGCCGGTTCGTCGTCAATGATCATCGTTTTTATAAACATGCTCCATCGCTCTCCTTCAAAAAATGGGCGTGGCCGGGGATATCGACGGTTATCGTCGTGCCGCGGCCCGGCGCGCTTTTGACCCGGACCCCGTATTCTTTTCCGTATATCGAACGGAGCCGGTTGTGGACGTTGGAGAGCCCGATTCCTTTCGTGCGTTCGCTCAGAATATCGGACAATCGCTGCTCCTGAATGCCGACGCCGTTGTCCTCAACGACGATGCGCACTTGATTGCGTATTTTGCTGGCGCCGATAACCAGCCTGCAATCGTTCGTTTTCGGGAAAAGACCGTGGCGAACCGCATTTTCGACCAGAGGCTGCAGGGTCAGGATCGGAACGGGTACGTTTAGCACGGCCGGATCGATATTCATGGATATGTGCAGCCGGTTCGCGAATCGGACTTTTTCAATCTCCAGGTAAGAGACGACTCCGTCCAGCTCCTCTTTCAGGCTATGATAATGGCTCTTGTTGTTTAAGCTGCGCCGCAGCAGATCGCTTAAACTGCCGAGGAGACTCCTTGCCAAGTCCGGGTTTATTCGGCAGTAGGACATGATCGTACTCAGCGTGTTGAACAGAAAATGCGGATTGATTTGCGCCTGAAGCGCTTTTAATTCGGCCTGCTGGCGCATTCTGTATTGGTTTTCGGCCTCGGCCAGCTCGATTTGAACCGACAGCAGCTTGGCCAATCCGTCGATCAATTTGAGGTTGGTTTGCGTCAGCTTGGAGCTGTTCGCAAAGTAGAATTGCAAGGTGCCGACCGGCTCGTTCTTATGGTACAGCGGAACGCCTACCCCCGTTTTTAACGGCGAAGGGGCGGACAGTTCCTTCACATCGCTGCGGCGCGCGGCGATCTTTACTCTCTTTTCCTTCAGGACGGTTTTTATCGCCTCAAGGCTGATCGCTTTACCTTCGGGGAGGTGCTCACCGATGCCTTTGTAGCTTAATACCTTCGTGAAATCCGTAATGGCGATCGCATCCACCGCCGTCATTTTATATATCGTCTCCGCCGTGTGTTCCGCGGATTTTTCATTCAGGCCCGTTCGCAGCTGCGGAAGGGTACGGCTGGCGATATCGAGCGCAAGATTGGCGGCTGCGGCGCCGGACTGGTCCTGCATCATTTTGATCTGGATAAAGATTCGCATGAATATCGCAATGCCCACGACTGTTGCGGCCGTAGTCGGCAGGGCGATTTTTAACTCCAGATCGAGCGCAGCCTCGAACGGCTTCGCCAGCGCTAAAACCAGCGTTTTCTGGATGATTTCCGCCCCTGCGCCCAGCATCAGGATATGCCGCCAATTGATCCTGGACATGCCGAACTTTAGCCCGAACAGTCCGCCGAACAAACCGCAAAAAACGGTGGAGACCCCGCAAGCGGCTGCGGTAAATCCGCCGAGCGAATATCGGTGAATGCCGCCGATCAAACCGGATATAACCCCGACCACAGGCCCTCCGGCGACTCCGCCGACAACGGCTCCCACGATCCGGGTATTGGCCAATGCGCCGTTTACCGGAACGCCGTCGACGGTGCCGATGACGGACATAAAACCGAATAATGCCGACAGGACGGCGATTCGCGCGAAGCTGTTTTTCTCGTAAAAGAAGCTTCGGAAAAAATCGATTTGTCCCAGAAGCAGTGCGGCTAACGCAATGACGGAAATGTTTTTGATAAGCTCAATCAGGATGTGCATACCATGGGAAGCCTCCAAACTTTTGCATCTCAAACGGCAATAGCTGCAGCTCGGCGATCGTTTTTGAATTCCGGGCAGCATATCGTGGAAAAAGCAAGCTGCGGTTTAATAAAATGATGGTACCCGCGTGGCTATAATTCTTTAAACAGGGGAGGATATGATGAACGCCATTTTGCAATCATTATAACATAAAAAAATGTAAGCGATTGCGGCCGGAGTGGTTCGGGGCCGGTCGCCCGCAATTTTTCACAGCATTACATCATATTCCTTTAGACCGGAGGGTCCAACGATGAGTCAATCCGTAGAGCAGCTAAATCATCGGCGCATCGCGGCCAACATTTTCAAAGGTTCGGTCGGAAACCTGATCGAATGGTACGATTGGTACGTTTATGCCGCATTCGCCGTTTATTTCTCGTCCGAGTTTTTCCCCAAGGGGGACCAGACCAGCCAGCTGCTGAATACAGCGGCGATTTTCGCCGTCGGCTTTTTGATGCGCCCGATAGGGAGCTTGCTGCTGGGCCGCTACGCCGACCGCCACGGCCGCCGTGCCGCGCTGACGCTGTCCATCAGCGTGATGGCCGGCGGTTCGCTGATCATCGCCTGCACGCCCGGCTATAACTCCATCGGCGTGCTGGCTCCCGTTATCCTTGTTCTCGCCCGCCTGCTGCAAGGCTTGTCGCTGGGAGGGGAATACGGAACGTCGGCGACGTACCTGTCGGAAATGGCCAGCCGCGGCCGCCGCGGCTTTTACTCCAGCTTCCAATATGTCACGCTGATTGCCGGGCAGCTGGTGGCGCTGGGCATTCAGATCATTCTGCAGCAGATTCTCAGCGAGCCCGATATGAAGGCGTGGGGTTGGCGCATTCCGTTTGTCATCGGGGCGCTGGGGGCGCTTGCCGTATTGTGGCTGCGACGCTCGATGGACGAATCGGAGCAGTATGCGAAAATGAATTCCGCCAGCCGGTCCGAAGCGGGAACGATGCGGGCCCTGATGAAGCATCCGAAAGCGGTGCTGACCGTAGTCGGCCTGACGCTGGGAGGAACCGTCGCCTTTTACACGTACACTACGTATTTGCAGAAGTTCATGGTGAACACGACAGGGCTTCCCAAGGAGGTCGTGAGTTGGATCAACTTCGCCGCTCTGCTGGTCTTTACGATTCTTCAGCCTCTCGTCGGCATGCTGTCCGACCGGGTGGGACGGCGTCCGCTGCTGATCGGCTTCGGTGTTCTCGGAACTCTGCTTACCGTGCCGCTGTTCCTGATTCTGGAGCAGGCGAAAAATCCGGTCGGCGCGTTCCTGCTTATGATGATAGGCCTTGTCATCGTATCCGGCTATACTTCCATTAACGCAATCGTGAAAGCGGAGCTGTTCCCGACGAAAGTCCGCGCCCTCGGCGTAGGTTTCCCGTACGGAGTGACCGTGGCCATATTCGGCGGGACCGCGGAGTACATCGCGTTATGGTTTAAGAGCATCGGCTCCGAGCAGCTCTTTTATTACTACGTAGCCGCATGTATCGCCGTAAGCTTCATCGTGTACTGGAGGATGAACGAGTCTTCGAAGCACTCCCGCATCGAAGCCGAGCTGGATGAAGACCCGAAGTCCGCTAACCCGAATCGGAAAAAGTAAATAGATCAATCTCCCCGTTATGGGGGATGCATCATGCACAAAAAAGGTGCCGCTTTTGTTTTGAAAAGCGGCGCCTTTTTTGTTTTGGGCGGAAATGGTATATGGGATAAAACATGACACAAATATGGCGAAATATACTGCGGTCACGATGTGAACATCGTTAAGTTAATGTGGAAAGCCGAATAACAAATTCAACCAAAACCGAATTATAATAAGTGTAAATTATTTTAATGTTCGTATATTAAAGGACAAATATATATATTTTCTAAAAATAACGTGCCCGGTATTGAATATGGTGAAGGATTCGGTTAAATTGATATGGTGTAATTAAATATTACACAATCGATCCGATTTTTAAACTGAAACTATCATTTATATAACATTATATGTAATAAACAATATGGAGGATTGGTCAAAATGAGGTCTGCAATGGCGCTTTCGCTCTCCACCGTCGCGATGACCGCTTCGTTCATGATATGGAATGTGTTTTCTCCGATTGCCGGCCCGCTGCAGGAGCTTTTTCAATTAAGCACGATTCAGAAAAGCGTCCTGATCGCCACGCCGGTGCTGCTCGGATCGGTGATGCGGATTCCGATGGGCATTTACACGGATCGGTTTGGCGGCAGGAAAGTGTTTGCGCTGACGATGCTGTTCCTCGTTTTGCCCATGCTGCTGGCCGTCAGGGCCGATTCCTTCGGCATGCTGCTGCTCTGCGCTTTTTTGACCGGCATGGCGGGATCGACCTTCTCGATTTCTCTCACGTACATTTCAAAATGGTATCCCCCCGAGAAACAGGGCTTTATCCTTGGTTTGGCCGGGCTTGGGAATTTGGGCGTTGCCGCTTCCAGTTATCTCGTTCCGGTGGTGCTCGGCGAATATGGCCTGAGCACGGTATTTTACGCTTACTCGATCATGATTGTCGCGATGGCGGCCGTATTTTGGCTCGGAACGACGGATTTGCCGAAACCGGCTCAAGCGAAGACGTTTAAGCAGTCGCTCTCCGTCGTGAAGTATAAATCGACCTGGTACTTATCCGTGTTTTATTTCCTGACCTTCGGCGGTTTTGTGACATTCAGCGTATATTTGCCGACTTTTTTGAAGGAATTGTTCGGCCTCGCGGCTGCCGATGCAGGGTTAAAGAGCGCCGGTTTCGTCGTCATGGCGACGCTCATTCGGCCGCTCGGTGGCTACATGGCCGACCGGTTCGGCTCGCGCAGGGTGCTTATGGTCGTTTTCGGGGGTATCGCGCTGTCCGCGATACTGATCGCCTGCAGCTTGAACGATTTAATTTTGTTCAGTGCCGGATGCTTGTTTGCTTCCGTCTGGCTGGGCATCGGCAATGGCGCCGTGTTCAAAATGGTTCCGGAGGTGGCAATCGGCAATACAGGAGCGGTCACCGGATTCGTCGGCGCCGCCGGAGGCATCGGCGGCTTCTTTCCGCCAATTGTATTGGGCTTCATTAAGGACATGACGGGATCATATACCGCCGGTTTCATATTGCTCATGCTTTTTGCCTTGGCATGTTTATGGATAAACCGGTCCGCAGGCCGGAAGAAGCCGTCCGAGCAGGAGACGCTAAGACCGGCATTGATCGAGAAAATAACGGGCTGAGATCGGCTTGAATTCACGGAGGTAACGATATGGCTAAACAAAAACTTATCCTGGTAGGCAACGGGATGGCAGGTGTCAAATGCATCGAAGAAATCTTGAAGCTTGCCCCGGATGCTTTCGATATTACGATTTTCGGCAGCGAGCCGCATCCGAACTACAACCGGATCATGCTCTCGAAGGTGCTTCAGGGCGATACGACCGTCGAGGATATTACGATCAACAGCCGCGAATGGTACAAGGAGAATGGAATCAAGCTGTTTACCGGAGAAACGGTGGCCAAGGTCGTCACCCACCGCCGGCAGGTCATAACGGAGAACGGGTTGACCGCCGATTACGATCATCTGATTTTGGCGACCGGATCCGTGCCTTTTATGCTGCCTTTGCCTGGTGCGAACAAGACGGGAGTGACCGCCTTCCGGGATATGAACGACTGCCGCAACATGATCGAGGCGTCCAAAACATACAGGAAGGCGATCGTCATCGGAGGCGGTCTGCTCGGTCTTGAAGCGGCTCGCGGCCTGCTCAATCTCGGCATGGAAGTCGAAGTGGTGCACATTTTCCGCTACCTGATGGAACGGCAGCTCGATCCGGTCGCTTCGGATATGCTGAAAAAAGAGCTGGAGCGGCAAGGAATGCGGTTCCTGCTCGAAAAACAGTCGGACGAAATCGTCGGCAAAGATCGCGTGGAGGGGCTGCGCTTCAAGGATGGAACGGTGGCGGCCGCAGATTTGATCGTGATGGCGGTCGGCGTCAGGCCGAACGTGCAGCTCGCCAAAGACAGCGATATTTTAACGAACCGCGGCATCGTTGTGAACGATCGTATGGAGACGAACATTCCGCACGTTTATGCGGTCGGCGAGTGCGCAGAGCATCGTGGAATCGTATACGGTCTCGTAGCCCCGCTGTATGAGCAGGGAAAGGTGCTCGCGCAAAAAATATGCGGGGCGGCGACGGAGGGGTACCACGGTTCGGTGCTGTCGACCCAGCTCAAAGTGTCCGGTGTCGATGTCTTTTCCGCAGGGGAAATCGTCGATTCCGAGGACACCGAAACGATACAAATGTATGACGGAGTCCGGGGCAAGTATAAAAAAATATGGGTTAAGGACGGAAAAATCGTCGGAGCCGTCCTTTTCGGAGACAGCAGCGAGGGAGCGAAGCTGCTCGGCTATATCAAGCAGCAGGCCGACGTGTCGGTGCTGGATGCACCAAGGGCCGCTGCGGGCGGCGCAATGGACGATTATGTTTGCGGCTTATCCGATAAGGAGACGGTATGCTCCTGCAACGGGGTTTCGAAGGGAGCCATTGTTTCGGCTATCCGCGAAAACGGGCTGGACACGTTCGAGCAGGTGCGGCAGTGCACGAAAGCGTCGAGCTCTTGCGGCGGCTGCAGGCCGCTGGTTTCGGCGATTTTGGACTATACGCTGGCGAATGAGGAACAGCCTGCAGCGGATAAGGAAACGGTGTGCGGCTGTACCGATCTGAGCCGCGAAGAGTTGAAGGAAGCTGTGCAAGGCAGGGGGTATGTATCAGTGGCGGAAGCCATGAGGCGGCTTCGTTGGAAATCGCCGGAGGGCTGCGGGGTCTGCCGTGCGGCGCTGCTTTACTACGTGGGCGCTGCCCCCGGTGAGGCGGCTTTAACGCCGTCTTCCGGCGTGCTGGCCGACGGGACGCAGGCGATCATTCCGCGGACGTACGGCGGCGCCGTCAGCGCAAGGCAGCTGCGGCGGATTGCCGATGTGGCCGACAAATACGGCATTCCGCACATTCGGCTGGCCGAGAACGGGCACCTGAAGCTGCTCGGCGTGGAGTCCGGCGATGTGCGATCGGTGCTCGCGGAGCTGGATATGCCGGCCGCCGTCGCCGATTACGGCCTGCCGGTCGCATCGGTTGCCGCCTGCGTCGGCGAGCGGTACGATCCGCATGCGATGCAGGATTCGGTTCGCCTTGCGGCTGCTCTGGAGCGCGCGCTCGAGCGGCTGCAGCTGCCGGGTGCCGTCTCCGTGGCAGTATCCGCCAGTCCGCAGCATAAGGCGGGCACGCTGGTCAAAGACCTCGGCATCGCCGGAGCGCCGGGCGGCTGGGAAATCTACGTCGGCGGCAGCGGCCAGGCGAAGCCGAAAAAGGGTGAGCTGCTGTGTACGGCGGCAAGCGACGAGGACGTGCTGTCCATCTCCGCCGCTTTTCTGCAGTGGTACCGGGAGGATGCTTATTACGGCGAAACGACAGCGGATTGGATCGAACGCGTCGGGCTTTTGCGGCTTCGCGAAGGTTTGTTTGATACAGGTTTCCGGGCGGGGCTGACCGGACGGCTTTACGCCTGGAATGACCCGACTGAAGGAGAAGAGCAAATAGAACTGCAGCCGAAGGCTGCCGGGACAAGGTGATCGTATGGGGATGAATCGAAGCGCGGAGATAAAGAGAACGGCCGCCGGGGCCGTTATGGATACGCAGTGTCCGTTTTGCAGCGTGCAGTGCAAAATGCAGATCGCCGAGGAAGCGGACGCGAACGGGCGCAAAACGTATACGGTTATTGCGAAGCCGAATGCCGCTTCGGAAGGGCGGCTTTGCGTCAAAGGGATGAATGCGTACCAGCATGTGATGAACGGCGAGCGCATCTTGCATCCGATGATCAAAAGAAACGGCCGGTGGGAGCGGATCCCGTGGGAAGAAGCTTACCGGCTGATTGCGGAAAAGTTCGGCGGCCTTCGCGGCCGCTACGGCCCCGATACGATCGGCGTTTACGGCGGAGGCTCGCTCACCAACGAGTCGGCCTACCTGCTCGGGAAATTCGCCCGCGTCGCGCTGAAAACCAAATATATCGATTATAACGGCCGTTTCTGCATGTCGGCGGCCGCTTCCGCCGGCAACAAGACGTTCGGCATCGACCGCGGGCTGACGAACCCTCTGTCCGACATTCCGCTGGCGAAATGCATCATCCTCGCGGGAACGAACATTGCCGACTGCCAGCCGACGCTGATGCCTTATTTTACGCGAGCGAAGGAGAACGGGGCGTTTCTGATCGCGATCGACCCGAGAGACACCGGCACGACCAAGATGGCGGACCTGCATTTGAAGGTCAAGCCGGGGATGGATGCGACGCTGGCAAATGGGCTGCTGAAAGTGATTTTGGAAGAAAACATGACCGACCCTGCGTTCATTCGGGAGCGCACGAAGGGGTTCGAGGAGCTGCAGGCTCATGTGGAGCGGCAAAATCTTGACGAAATCGCCGAACTGTCGGGAGTGCCTGCGGACTACATCCGCCAAGCCGCGCAGGCTTTCGGTAAAGCGGCGACCGGCATGGTGTTCACGGCGCGCGGAGTGGAGCAGCAGACCGACGGGTATATGGCGGTGCGCAATTTCCTCAACATCGCGCTCGTCACCGGACGCATCGGGAAGCCGGGCTGCGGCTACGGCGCCGTAACCGGACAAGGGAACGGTCAAGGCGGCCGGGAGCACGGCCAGAAGGCCGACCAGCTGCCGGGATACCGCCTGATCGAGAATCCGGAAGATCGCGCCTATGTGGCCGGGGTGTGGGGGATCGACCCGGATGAGCTGCCGGGGAAAGGCGTCTCCGCTTACGAGATGATGGAGAAGGTGCACGCGCAGGAAATTCGCGCTCTGCTCGTCATGGGCTCGAATCCCGTCGTTTCGAACCCGAATGCGAATTTCGTCGAGGAAGGGCTGAAAAAGCTCGAATTTTTGGTCGTCGCCGATATGCTGATGTCGGAAACGGCGCGTCTCGCCGATTTGGTGCTGCCGGCTTCGGCTTATCTGGAAAACGAAGGCACGCTGACCAACCTG
This sequence comes from Paenibacillus hamazuiensis, assembly GCF_023276405.1. Classification (NCBI taxonomy): domain Bacteria; kingdom Bacillati; phylum Bacillota; class Bacilli; order Caryophanales; family Paenibacillaceae; genus Paenibacillus; species Paenibacillus hamazuiensis. Next base: position 6,267,497 of record NZ_JALRMO010000001.1, on the reverse strand, counting down.
GAAGGGCGGGTGCTTCTGAGGGAAGCGAGCCGTCCTGTCCCCGGCGAGGTCAAGCACGATTGGCAAATTTTAAGCGATCTGGCCGAATCGCTCGGCCGCGGAGCTTATTTTCGCTTCGCTTCGGCGGAAGCGATCTTTGACGAGCTGCGCCTCGCCAGTAAAGGCGGGATTGCCGATTATTACGGCATCACCTACGAGCGGCTGCGGCGGGAGGAAGGGGTCTATTGGCCCTGCCCGTCTCCGGATCATCCCGGCGCAGGCCGGTTGTTCGAAGAGTCGTTTGCTCATGCGGACGGCAGAGCGGAGCTGACGCCGGTGGCGAACCATTTTCCGGACGAGACGGTGGATAACGAGTATCCGCTGCATTTGACGACAGGCCGCGTATTGAGCCACTACCTGACCGGGGTGCAAACAAGACGCAGTCCGTCGCTCCTGGCGCGGGATGTCGAATCGTTTATGGAAATTCATCCGAAGACGGCGCGAAAATACCGGATCGAGGACGGGACGCTCGTCCGACTGCAGACGAGGAGAGGTTCGATCGTCGTCCGCAGCCGCATAACGCCGGAAATCCGGCAGGATACGGTATTCGTGCCGATGCACTGGGGCGATCTGCAGAACGTCAATCGGATCACGAACCAGGCGCTCGACCCGACGTGCCGGATGCCGGGGTTTAAGGTTTGCGCGGTGCGGATTCAGCCGCTGATGACGGGGGTCGCTCCAATGCTGTAACAGCTGGGCACAAATAAGATCTGATGTGTCCGTTTTACTCCGGATGGTTCCTTGTCGCGCTGCCGATTGAATAAGGCGTGGTCACTCCTTCGTACGACAGGTGCATCGTCATGCCGGACGCAGCATGAACCAAGTTGTGGCAGTGATCCATCCAAACGCCGGGATTGTCCGCCCGGAATGCCACTTCGTACGTTTCCCCAGGCTGCAAATCAAGCGTATCCGACCACCATGTGCCGCTTACCGGTTTTCCGTTCTTCGTCAGCACCAGCATGTGGTGTCCGTGCAGATGCATCGGATGGTCGACCATACTCCGGTTGATGATCGTCGTCTTGACCAGATCGCCTTCACGAACCATAAACATCGGCGTATTTGGAAAAACTTCTCCATTGATCGTGTACAGCATGTTGAATTGTCCGTTGTAAAAGCCGAGCTTGTTATCCAGAACCATCGTAAATTCCCGGTCGAACTTGCTGTCTGCGTTAAAAGGAACCTGCGCGGAGCCTCCGTACTCCGCCGGATCGAATGCGGGCAAAGCGGCGGAAGCGGCCGCCGGAATGCCGCCGGTCCCATCCGGAGTCATCAGCAATCCCAGCTTGTTTTTACTGTTTCCGATCCCCAGGAAGACGGGGCTGTCCGGCATGATAAACGAGATGTCGTAGCGGCCGCCGGTCGTCAGCTCCAAAGCGGTGTCGCTCAAAACGCCGGGCTCGTGCAAGTCCGTTCCGTCAATGGCGACGACCTGAAAGGGCGCGCCGGTTAACGTATAGGTTTGCCGCACCCAGTCGTCCGTATTCACGAGCCTTAGCCGCACGGGCGTCCCCGGAGCGACGATCATTTTATCCGTCGAATCGTTCGCGCCATAGGCCAAGGTGTCGTCCCATTTATGGGTGATGATCGTCATATCTTTGCCGTTCGGAGCCATGCCGGATTTCGGCTCGACGATCAGCGGGCCGAATAACCCTTTTTGCACCGCTTCTTTGGACGATTGGTGCGAATGGTACCAGAACGTGCCCGCCTGTTCCGCGACAAACCGGTACGTGTAGGTTTCCCCCGGCATTACGGCCTCCTGGGTGGCGCCGGCCACGCCGTCCTCGGCATTCGGCACGTCCAGGCCATGCCAATGAATGGTAACGCCTTGCTCGATATCTTTGTTGATCAGCGTGACCTCGACAAGCTCGCCTTGCTTTATTCGCAGCTCAGGACCGGGAATTTGCCCGTTATAAGTCCAGGCGTCTACGGCTTTGCCGGAGCTGAGGCGGACTGTCTTTTTCTCGGCGGTCAGCGTAAATTTCCGGTCCGGCGTGCCGGTGCGCGGTCCCGTCAAATCGGTTACGGAGACCATTTTGGCGAAGGAGGAGGCTCCATTGCCGCTTCCGGCCAGATGGTTCATGTGGTTGTGATCGAGAGCGATGCCTTTGCCGTAGTCGGCCGGCCCGGTCATCATATCCATTTTTCCGGGCAGCAGGCTGTTTTGCATGGAGAAATAAAACAACCCGACGAACGCGGCGGCAACGACCGCCAATATGCCGACATTTCTTGCAAACGCGAGCCATGGGCGGTAACGAACGACGGCGTCCGGGACGCTTACGGCTTTCATCCGGCGGCTGTGCCGCTTCCAAAGTACGGCGACGGCGGCAAGAAACAGGCCGGCCGGGATCAAGTCCGGCCAGGCGAACGGAACCGGAGGCGCAAGCACGTAATAAAACGATACAACGGCGCCCAGCGCAGCGGCCTGAAACGGAACGATCAGCCCGGGAGCTGCGGCAAGCCTGCGAACGTTCGCCCCGGGGAGTTCCTCATCCGCAGAAAGCTTCGTCTCCCTGCGCAGCCGCACAAGCTTCGGCACGGCAGCCAACCATACGGCTAAAAGCGGAATGCCTGAAAGAGGTATGTGGACAAATGCCTGATCCTGCCAAAACACCGGATTCAGCGCTGTAATCATACTTATCGCAATGTACAGCACGGCTGAAGCGGGAACCGCGACGTACCCGGCCCAAAAAAGCAGCTTGCCCGCCTTGCGCCGCATTTGTCCTCCCGAAGGACTGTAAATAAGCCGGGAAGCTTTACTTCCCGCGATCCACGATAAAAGGAACATCAGCAACAAACATCCGAGCTCGGATGGTATCCATACCGTATACAAAATAAATCCCCCTTGGTTAGTCGAATTACACTAACCATTGTAGCTTCCGGGCCGAGGTGGCAAAACCGCCTCAGGAGGGGATGTGGGGCTGGACCTCGGACGGATGGCCGAATCCGGCCCGAATCGGGTACGGAAGGACGGCGAAGGTGCTTAAGCCTGCAGCTGCCGGGCCGCCGCACCCGCTTTGGAGATGCGGATCGCCATCAGGGAGGCGAACAGGCATACGAAGCCTGCCGTAACAAACGGCACGGTATAGGAGCCGAGCGAATCGCGCAGCGCACCTGCGCCGTAAGCGGCAACGGAAGCGCCGATCTGGTGGGCGACGACGACCCAGCCGAATATCATGCCCGCCTTTTCCTTGCCGAACTCCTTCGTGGCGAGCTTGACGGTCGGCGGTACGGTGGCAATCCAATCCAAACCGTAAAACACGGTGAAGATCATAAGCATCGTCGGGCCGGCACCGAGCGCATAGGGCAGAAACAGCAGCGAGAGACCGCGAAGCCCGTAATACCAGAACAGCAGCCAGCGGCTGTCGAAACGGTCCGACAGCCAGCCGGACAGCGTCGTGCCGAACAGGTCGAACATGCCCATAAGAGCGAGCATGCCCGCCGCCATCACCTCCGGAATGCCGTAATCTCCGCAGGCGGGAATCAGGTGGGTGCCGATCAAGCCGTTGGTCGAGAACCCGCAAAAAAAGAACGTGCCGGCCAACAGCCAGAAGGTTTTATTGCCAAGCCCCTCACGAAGGGCAAGCAGCGGCGCCAGAAACAAATTCCCTTGGAACGGAGCCGGCTTAACAAGCTTATCTTCGCCATAAGGCGGGACGCCTTTCTCGTACGGGTGGTTCCGCATCCAGACAGCCGCAATGACCAGCACGACCGCGATAACCGCAACAGCCGTATACATCGCATAACGCCAGCCCGCATCTACGGTGATTTTAGCGAGCAGCGGCAGGAACAAGAGCTGTCCGGTTGCGGCGCTTGCCGTGAGCAAGCCGACGACAAGCCCTTTTCGCTGCGCAAACCAATGGTTGGTGACCGTCACCCCGAGCACGTTCGCCATCATGCCGGTAGCAAGCCCGCTGACAAGTCCCCAAAGAATCTCGAATTGCCACAGGGACGTCATCCAAGGCGTAACCGCGAGGCTGGCGGCGAGTACCGCCAAAGAGATGACCATCATTCTGCGTATGCCGAACCTTTCAAGCAGCGCGGCGGAAAAGGGGCCTACCAGCCCATAGAGGAAGATGCCGAACGATATGACGCCGGAAATGCTCCCCCGGTTCCATCCGAATTCTTTCTCGAACGGCAGCATCAGTATGCTCGGCATCGAACGGACCCCTGCCGAAACGATCAAGGTCACGAAGGTGATGAGGACAACCACCCACCCGTAATGGAATTTTGATGATGAACTGCTTGGAGACATCTCCAGTTCACTCCTTAAAATTTATTTTAGTTGTACATGCAAAATAAAAAAGAAAAAAATTAATGCTTTTCCAGCTTTTCGCTGGTCAGCTCCAGGTCCTTGGACAGCTGCTGCGCAGCTTCGGAGCCGAGAAGAGCTTCATAACGGGTCTTCAGGCTTCTGGATGCCTGTCGAATCGTATCTTCGAGTTCTTTGCCCTTGTCAGTCGGATACACAAGCACGGTCTTGCCGTTCACTTTACGTTCGACAAGCCGTCTGCTTTCCAGCTTATCGATAAACCTGGTAAGCGTGGAAGCGGCGATGGACAGCTTGTCGGCCAGCTCTTTTTGGGAGATGCCCGGGGTTCCGTTCACAAGGCGAATGATGTATCCATACATGGGGGTAAGCCCGGTCGGCGCGAATTCTTCCTCCGCCATCTTGGTGATGGCGCGGCCCAATCGGTTCGCTGTGAAAAACAGGCACTCGCGGAGGAAACTATCATCCATGCCAAACACCTCCTTTGTTAATTTTGTATGTACAACGAAAATTATATATCGGTTTTTCTTTTTTGTAAACCCTGATTTTAACCGAAGTAGATCATTTTACAGCCGACTGATAGAATATGAACTAACAAAGACGAAACCGGAGGCGGATATGATCGATTGGCCTGAAGAAATCAGCCGTTTTATGCGGCGGACCGTGCCGGTGTTTATCCACTTGGCGGCAGCGAAGCCGGGGGCGGCTCCGTTTGTATGCAGAGGTTATGGTTTTCGGCTGGAGCCGAAAGCGGGGGTGCTTTGGACATATATTTTAAAGAGCCAGTGGCTGCGGTTAACGGATTATTCGGAACCGCCGGGGGAGCTGTCCGCTCTTCTCACCTCGGGAGTCGACAACGAATCGTATCAGTTCAAGGGACGTTTTGCCGATCTCCGTCCTCTTGCGAGGGAAGATGTCCTTGCTCTCGAAGAGCAGCGGAGGCGGGTTGAACTGCACATTCCCAATCTCGTACCGCTGATTCACGTATTGCCGTCCGACTGTGTGTCGGCCGGTTTTCGCGTCAAGGCGGTTTACTCGCAGACTCCCGGCCCCGGTGCCGGATTGCCGGTGATGGAAAGGAGCGGGGAATAATGCTTCCGTCAGAACTGCTGCCCGTCTTCGAAGGGGCATACCCTTCGTGTATCGTAACCAGCTCGGCCGAAGGGATCCCCAATATCGCCAATCTGACGCGGGTTTGGCATGTGGAAGGGCGTTTCGTTGCCGTAGCGAACCAGCTTTTGAACAAATCGTACCGGAATTTGACGGAACATCCGCTGGCGCTGCTCAAAATCGCCAATCCCCGCGATTTCGTTCATTGGGAGCTTATCGTTCGTTACCTTCGCTCCGAGCAGGAAGGTCCCCTGTTTGAACGGATCAGACAAGATTTGATGACCGTCTCCTGGATGGCCGGAGTTCCGCTGCCCGCGGAGGTAAGATCGGTTCTTGTATTTGAAGTCGTCTCGGCGCGCCAGTGTATCGAAGAGTCGTTTCATTTGAAATCGACTCCGGAGATGTACGGAGATTTGCTGAAGGTGCTGGCCGCCGCCCATGAATGGGACTGTTTATCTTATTGGATTCCGGAGGAAAATGGCCTGGATGTCAAGCTGCAGGCGTCACTGGGAGTTCCGGGAGCAGGGGTGGATATAGACGCATTCGGGGCCATGAAGCGGCTCGCGATATTGACAAGGAACGAAGGCCGCGTAATCCGGCTGAACAACATCCGTTCCCAGCTCAGGTATGTTCACTCCATACGGTCCCGGGATCAGGAGGAGGTCACATCGGCGATTCCGGTTACGGAAACGTCGCCTTCCAGTTACTTGGCTTTTCCCATCCTCTCATCCGGTACGGTGACAGGGATCGTCTGCTGCGAATTCGCAAGAGATCAGCCTCAGGTTGCTTATTCGCACGAGGACGGGTATCTTACCGAACTTGGAGTGAGGCTCGGAAAAACGATGCCGACCCTTCCGTCCGTTGCAGAGCAAGAGCGGGAAGAAATGTTCAGACAAGCTGTAGAGCTTGTCAGATTGCAATGGGATAAGAAAACCGATCCGTTCTATACGAATCTCAGTGCAAGGGAGCGGCAGGTGGCGGCTCACGTCGCCAAAGGATACACGAACGCGGAAATCGCCAGAATTCTATTTATCAGCCCGAGAACGGTAACGACACATCTGGAAAGAATTTATCAGAAGCTAAGCGTCCCTTCCCGGGCCGCCTTGACGCGATACGTGATGGAAAAGGGGCTTCTTGCGGATGGTAAGGAGATGGTTTGATAAATACGTAATTTCACCGATACCGGAAGATTTTTTTTACCGCTATGATGAGTGCATCCACAAAATCTCATGAAAGCGGTGCTGCTGTATGGTATTACTGGTTACGATTCATGTGTTGTCTGCGATGCTGGGCTTGGGGCCGGCATACGCCTTTCCGTTCATCCTGAGGAAAGTATCCACATTGGACGAAATGAAAAGGAATTTGCTGCAGGTTGCTTCCTTGGAGGTATTCCCCAAAATATTCGGTTCCCTCGCCTTCATTTCGGGCCTTGCCTTGTTTTTTATCGGCTCGTACGGACCGTTCATGCAGGTGTGGATCATAGGTTCGTTGGCCGTCTTTGCAGCGATCGAAATCCTTGTCATCGTGTATTTGAACCCTGCGGCCGGCCGGTTGATAAAACTGCTTGCGGAGTCCGAGACGGCCGCCTCCGATGTGCCCGCCGCGCATTTGACCGTGCTGTATACCCGCGTGCGAAACCTTCATCTGTGGTCCGGCATACTGGGAATATTGCTGCTGATCCTGATGATTGTCAAGCCGCAGTAAGGAGGTGGGAGCAATGGAAGATTTGCTGCTGCAACAATATTTATCCTGCCTTCGGATCGAAAAACGGATGCCGACGCTGGAATATTTGCGACTTTTGGTCGAGCGTCACCTGCACCTTGTTCCGTTCGAGAACTTGAGCAAGTTTCATTATTATTTGAATCGGGGAACGTCGGGTTTTAAGTGGTTTCCTTCCATGGATATCTACTTAGATCGGCTGGAACGCGAAAATCTCGGCGGGAATTGTTACATTCTGAACGTCCATTTCGGCAGTCTGCTTCGCGCCCTCGGGTTTCAGGCGGAGATCGTTCGCGCCACCGGCGGGAATGCTCATTGGGCGAACCGTGTGACTGTGGAAGGGCGGGCCTTTTACGTGGATATAGGCTATGGCGCGCCGCTGTTCGAGCCGCTTCGGCTGGAAGAAGAGCCCCGTTTCTTTCGCTGCGGGGAGGAAGTGGAAATCGTCCGCCTGAGCTCCACCCGTTTTATGATCGACCGGAGGGCGAACGGTCAAAGCATCGTCACCAAATATATCGAGTGGATGCCGGTGGAAGTAAATGATTTTGAACAGGATATCACCCATTCTCTGAGAGATGAAGATGATAACCCGTTTATGCGCCGAATCGTCGTTACTCTATTCAAGCAGGGAGCGGCTTATTCGGTGGTCGACCGGAAGCTGTTCGTCAAATCCGATCAGGGTACGGAAATTCACGAGTTTTCCCGCAAAAGCGACTGGATATCGATGATGGAAAAGTCGTTCGGATTTCGTCAAGCTGCGCTGGAGGAAGCCCTTCGGTTTATCGCCGAGCGGGGGAATCGGCTGTTTGCCGAACCGTAACGCAGGAACGGATCAAGCGAAGATCGGATCATCGGGTAGATGCGCTTCCCCAGTGTGACCACCGTTCTTTCTTTGGTCTGGGGAGGCGCGGTATTTAACTTGATCTGGAAAATTCCGCTCGAACCCGGGTTTCTCTTTTGCGGCTTGAAGCTCCCGATTTTAATTCCGCAGCCAGCAGGCTGCACAATACAAGCGCCACACCGGCCATCCCCGCCGGGACACCGAGCACCAGCGCCGTACCGAGCATGCCGATGCCGAGAGAAGCGGCTTTGCGCACGGTGACAGGTTCTTTGTCCAGCCATCTCATCAGCAGGCATACCAGAGCCGGGTATGCGTAAAACAGCATTTCAGCGAGGGACGCCGGGATGAGATAAAACGCCGTGAACAGTAGGGTTGCCATAACGGCGTACCCGCCGACGCCCATCAGATGCAGCGTTATTGTTTCACGGCGCGTGAGGGTAAAGCGGGGCCTGACGATGGCAAGCGTGCCCCAAAATAACGCCGCTGCAATGAGAAACCGGCAGGCGAGAAGCGTGCCGACCGTCATCCCTTCGCCGTAGGCGATTTTCGCAAAGATGCCCATGAGGCCGAAGCCAACTGCGGATACCACAACCATCAGCGTGCCGTAAGATGTGGTTTTCATGACGGCCTCCTCCTATTCCGCAAAAAACATCGACTCGCCGTCTTCCGGCACAAACACTCTCGACTCGATCCCCCTTGCAGCCATTTCCGTTCGCAAAGAGTCCCTTGTCAGAAAGCAATGGTTCCATGCATCCATATGAGCGGCAATGATCCTCGTGTCCGGACAAGCTGCGCACACCTGTGCGATATGCTCCGCAGTCATCGTAATCTCCCCGCCCTGCAAAAATTGCGCGGCGCCCGCGAACAGGGCGGTAACCGCCGGCCGGTACGTGCGCAGCGCCTCTTCGACCTCGCGGCACCAGACGGTATCTCCTGCGATATAAAGCGCCGGCTCGCCCGACGCTTGCAGCACGAAGCCGGATACGGGACCCATCGCCTGGTCGATTTCCCCTGTTCCATGCTGCCCTTCGGTGCGCGCGATGCGGATGTTCCCCCACACAGCGGCCTCTTTAATCGGCTGCACCTGAATGAAGCCTTTGCCGCGCAGCTTGTCCGCGTCTTCCGGCTGGCAGAAAAAGACGATGTCTCTGCGCAGCAGCACCTCGGCGACCGCATCGAAATGGTCGCGGCGACTGTGCGTCAGCAGAACGGCGTCCGCCGCGAGCAGCTCCTCCACGCCGACCTTGAGGTTAACGAGCGGATTGGGCCGCGCATTCGCCGTATTCGGCGTTGCCGGCATCGCTCCGGCCGGGCTTAGCATCGGATCGACCAGCAGCTTTTTGCCGGCAAAATGAATGAATAAAGATGAACTCGATAGTTGCCGTGCTGAAGCAGCCTGTCCAGAAACTCACTCAGCTCCGTCTGACCGGACGTCAGCACTTTCAACGAATAGCGGCCGTCGCCGCTGACCCGGAACGCTTCCGTAACAGCCGGCTCGGAGCGCACGAAGCAGTGGAAGGCGGTGTGATTGGTGCTTTTCATAAAAACGATAACAAGTGCGAGCAGCGGCTTGCCCAGCTTCTCCTCGTCCACCTGCAAGGTGTACGCCCGGATGACGCCGGCGTCTTCCAGGCGTTTGATCCGGCCCGCCACGGCTTGTCCGGTCAAAAACACCATCCTGCCGATGTCTTTCCACTGGATTCGTGAATTTTCGCGAAGGAGGCGGATAATTTCCATATCGATGCGGTCCAGTTCCATCGTATCAAGCTCCGTACAAAGTTGTTTGCTGCTAACCAGTATAATACATGCAGCGTGCGGGAGTCGATGGGGCCTTATTTTGTGCAAAAAAGTCTCCAGGCGCACCGTTCGGGGACCCGGCAGACTTGTTCATCAACACGATATGCGTCCATCTTCGCAAATGTAAGATAGAGGTTACGGCAGCTTGACCCGCACAAACCATGCCGCGGCTGAGGCCGCCGCGGCAAGGATTGCGGCAAAGGCGGTTGCTCCGGAGGCTATTCCGGTATAGTCGATCAAGTAGCCCGTACACACGGGGAGGATAGCGGCAGGAATATAACCGCCGATGTTTAGAACCGCATTCGCTTCGGCTCTGCGATGCTCGGGGACGTGCAGCCCGATCAGCGTCAGGCCGCCGAGTTGGCCGAGACCTTGGCCGGCACCGGCGAGCATGGCGGCCAGCACCAGTGGTGCCACAGCGGAAGCATAAGCTGCGATCGACATGCAGAGCATGGCGAGGAAGACGGACGCAGCGCCCAGTAAAAGCTGGTTCCGGATGGAAAACCTTTTTAGAAGAAGTTGAACGCCTGTCGCCAACAGAAACATGAGGCATGCCGTTCCGCCGGCGACGAGAGGGTTAGAGCCGCCCAGCAGCTGTTTCAGCAGCGAGGGGCCAAGCGACAGTATAAATGAAGTCGACGTAATGCCCGGAGCGAAGACGGCGATGCCGAGAGCAAGGTGCAGCCGGTTGCCCTTGGGCACACTCGGCAGCCGAAGCCGCCATTCGCTTTGGCGCGCTGTGAGGAGTGTGCGTGGAAGCGACCCGGCCACAGCGAAGGCGCTGAACAAAATTAAAAGCTGGGTACCGAACAAGGGAACGACCGGTTGGGCGAGCGATACGGAGAAGATGCCGGATAGCAGCGGACCGAGTCCTGCACCCAGCACCATGGCGACTGAAGCGGCAAGCGCAGCCGTTTTTCTCCGGGCAGGACCTCCGACATCAGCGACCGAAGCCATGCCGGCGGAGACTATGACGCCGACGGCAATGCCTGACAGTAATCGGGCGATCAGCAGTGACGCGACCGTGGAGGCGGTGCCGAAAAGAATACAGGCAAGCACGGCGGCGGCAAGGCCCGGGAACAACACCGGCTTGCGCCCATACCGGTCGGACAGCTGGCCGGCGACGAGCAAGGCGGCGAGCAATCCGGCGATATATGCGGCGAAAATTAACGTCAGGGTGCCGTTGGAAAATCCGATTTCCCGCTGTCAACGAACATAGAGCGGGGTGGCCGAATTGGACAGTATAAAGACCGCCGTTACGAGCCAAGCTGTTGTCCATATTCGCCAAGCGCGGGGGGCTGGGGTAGTATACGGAGCCTCTTTGGAAAGAGTCGCCATCTGTAAGACCTCCTATGATGAAGTATTCGCGAACCCATATTCGCTCTCGAATCTCATCATAGGTTATAATGAAATATAACTGAAATACATTTAATTTATAGACGAGATAACCAATTGGTTATGATGGGGCGTGTGCACATGAACCTGAACCTTCTCCGAATCTTCGTGCAGGTTGCGGAGACTTTAAACATTACGGAGGCATCCAAAGCGTTGTTCATCTCGCAGCCGGCCGTCAGCAAAGCGATCAAAAATTTGGAGGCGTCGCTTCGCATCCAACTGTTCATCCGGGACAAGCACAAGGGGCTGCTGCTGACGGAAGCGGGCCGGGAAATTCTTGTGTTGGCCAGGCAGATGAAGGCGATCGAAAACAGCATCTATCAAATTGCCGGGAGGGAGAACCGCCTGCTCGGCGGAAAGGTCAAGATCGGTTCCTTCCCCGCGGCAACGACAAACTTGCTGTCCAAAGCCATCGCCGATTTCCGCGCCGGTTATCCGCTGGTGAAAATCGAATTGCTGGAAGGCGTCTCCGAGCAAATCAAGATATGGGTGGAAGATCGAACAGTGGAGCTGGGAATTGTGGCGTCCCCGTTCGATTCGTTTGAATTCGAGAGATTACAGTCCGACTATATGGTTGCGATCGTTCCCGCGAAACATCCGCTGGCGAAGGAACCGATTATCGATTTGGATTGTTACCGGGAGGAAATTATTTTCTGTAAAGGCGGGCATGAGATCGCCATGACCTCGATTCTGAAAGAGCACCGGATCGAGCTTGGGGAAGGGTTGACGGTTCAATCGGCCGAAACCTTGATTCGGATGGTACGAAACGGGCTGGGCATCGGCCTGATTTCAAATTTCACGCTATCTTCCGTGCCGCACGATTTGATTGTTAAAGACATCCGGCCGGGCATCGCTCGCGATATCGGCATCGTGGCGCATTCCCTGGGGGAGCTATCGCCGGCGGCCAAACAACTGGTCAGCTTCCTGACCCAATCGGTTCGGGAGTCGGACGAAGGTTTTGAGTGACCGGGAATTAGTGCGAACGGTCACGCCGTCCCTTACAAACCGTTCGAAGCGCACCTTATGTCGTCGCGTATCTCGCGGAATTTGGCGATAAATTAAAAAAAGGCAGCGCGGCGTTCCCGGCTGCCTCTTAGCGGATGCTGCGCAGCAATCGGCGGTAGCGGATCAGCATGGCGGCCCGCCAAGGCAGGATCATGCCGAAGGCAAGGATGAAAAACACCGCACCGGTCTGCGCGATCGAAATATATTCCTCGATATAACTGTGCAGCGCGAGCCGCAAGACCAACAGCCCGAGCAAGATAACCATAAACTGCTTGGACTGCTGTACGTAAACCTGACCGTCCGTAACTTGAAAACGGGTGGTCATGATGAGCGGCACGGCGAACACGCAAGCGCCGGCCGCAAAAGCAAGCAAAGCCCAGAGCCACGGAATGTGAGTCATCGGAAAGGCGAACATCAGAAAGCCCGTGCTCATCCCCAGTGGCGGAATGACGATTTTGCGGACGGTAACCGGTCTGCCGCCCGCTCTGAGCCGCAAAAACATCGCCATAATCGCCATTCCGATCGCTCCGAAGGTGACGGCGGTCTGCAAGCTGGGCCAATGTATATAAGTCATAACGGAACCCCTCCTACGCGGATTCGGACGCCTGAGGCAGATTCGGAAGCAAGTTAATGCGATTCGTTATTATTCAGCCGGCTTACGTATGCCTCGACCATCGAAGGGTCGACGTATGGGCGCGTGGGCGATTTACCGTGTTTCGCGTGTTCGTTGATGAGGGCGGTCACCCGGTTGATCTCGTCCACGGAAAACGGCTTGCCTGCCCTGCAGAGAGAAACGGCTTCGTCGATGGCGAGCTCGCGCTCCTCGTCAAGCCGGACAAATTCCTCGAGATGTCGGTGCATTTTACGGGCATGGGCGGTAATGGCTTCGCGTACGTCCATAGAATCAATGTCTCCTGTCGGTCTATTTTCCTTCATAATCATACAATAGTTTAAAATGCATAACAATATTCCGCGCCTCGGGCGGTAACGCTGCGGATTGCGGTATGTCGCAATTTCGCACATCGCCTTCACAATATTGCAATTGTCCGTGTTGCGCGGGCAGGGGTACACTTTTCCGTAGAAACGAATTTTCTGGCTGGGGAAAGGGGTATTCGGATATGGGCAAAAGGTTGAAAATCGGCATTATCGGCAGCGGAGGCATAGCCGGGGCGCATGTGCGCCAATACAAAAAGATGGACGACGTTGACATCGTCGCCGTCGCGGATATTGTGCCCGGCAAGGCGGCCGAATTCATTGCGAAGCAGGAGCTGGCGGGTGCGTCGGCCTTCGAGGACCACCGCCGCTTGCTTGAGCTGGACCTCGACGGCGTCAGCATCTGCACGCCGAACGTGGCGCATTACCGGACGACGATCGATGCGCTCGAAGCGGGCAAGCAGGTGCTGCTCGAGAAGCCGATGTCGGTAACGCTGGAGGAAGCGATCGAAATGGTGCAGACGGCAAAACGCACCGGCAACATGCTGACGATCGGCTTTCAGCCGCGTTACGATCCGAACATGAGGGCGATCCGCGAGCTGGTGCAGTCGGGTATTCTCGGCAAGGTGTACTATATCCAGACCGGCGGAGGACGCCGCCGCGGCATGCCGGGAGGCACGTTCATCCGCCAAGAGCTGGCGGGATCGGGCGCGCTGGCCGATATCGGCTGCTATTCGCTCGACATGGCTTTGAACTCGATCGGATATCCGAAGCCGCTGACCGTATCGGCTTACAGCTCGAACTATTTCGGCACGAATCCGAAGTATCATAAAGAAGCGGACCGCTTTAACGTAGAGGATTTCGGAATGGCGATGGTGCGTTTTGAAGGGGATCTCGTGCTTAATTTCAAAATCTCCTGGGCGATGCATATGGATTCGCTCGGGCCGACGCTGTTCCTCGGCACGGATGCCGGGCTGAAGGTGACGCCTCCGGCGACAAACAGCCCTTGGGGCGGCGTTTGGGACGGCGGCATCGGCACGGTGACGCTGTTCCACGATATCGCCGGCCATCATACGGAAAGCCCGATTACGGTCGTCGAGCCGAAAAACGACCGCTTTTACGACAAGGTGCGCGACTTCGTCGAGGCGGTGCAGGAAGGACGGCCGGCGCCGATTCCTGGCGAGCAAATATTGATCAACCAGGCGATCATCGACGGCATGCTGAGATCGGCCGCCGCTCGGCGCGAGGTCGACATTCACATCCCCGAGGTATAGGAAAAACGAACCAATTTTGCGGGGTGGCCCCCTCAGCGTTTCTTCTTTCAACGAATGGATGTAGCAATACCATATCCGTTCAGGAAAGAGGGATGTTCAAGTGAAAAAAGCAGCGATTTCCGCTATTGCCGCAGCAATGCTATTAACGGCCGCCGTTCCGGGCGCCGCCTTTGCGCAAAACGATAAGCACCCGTGGAAGCAGGACGGGGAGAAGAAAACCGGACTCGAAAATGCGCTCGAGCATGTGAAAAACGAAAGAGCCCGAGCCGCAATCGAAGCCAATATCGAACGGAAGAAGAATCACAACGGCGATGAGGAGGATGGCGACGGCCAGGAGCATACAGCCGCCTATATCGTTGCCCGCGATAAAGCTGCTCTGGCGATCGACTTCGGCGGTGCGGATACGGCGGGCAGTGTCACGCAGCCGCTGGATGCGCTGCCGTCCGTCGGCGCCAACGGCTCCACGATCACGTGGGCGTCAAGCAACCCGGCGGTCATCTCGGCTGACGGCAAAACGGTCGTCCGCCCGGCCGCAGGCAGCAGCGACGCAACCGTGACGCTGACGGCGACGATCACATATGGCAACGTTTCCGCCACGAAAACGTTCGAGCTGACCGTCAAAGCGTTATGGACGGACGCGCAGCGAGTTGCCCTCGATAAGGAAGCGCTGGCGATCGACTTCGGCGGTGCGGATGCGGCGGGCAGCGTCACACAGCCGCTGGATACGCTGCCGACGCAAGGCGCTTATGGCTCCGCGATCACGTGGGCGTCAAGCAGCCCGGCGGTCATCTCGGCTGACGGCAAAACGGTCGTCCGCCCGGCCGCAGGCAGCGGCGACGCAACCGTGACGCTGACGGCTTATATCGCCTACAACGGTACGGTCGACACGAAGGCGTTTACGCTGGTCGTCAAGCAGCAGCTGACGGCAGCGCAAAAGGTCGCCGCCGATAAGGAGGCGCTGGCGATCGGCTACACCGCCACCGACTCGGCGGTAAGCGTGACCGGACCTGTGACGCTGCCGAAAACCGGTGCAAACGGCTCCGCGATCGTATGGGTATCCAGCCAGCCGGCTGTGATTTCTACGGAAGGCGCGGTCGTTCGTCCGGCGGACGGCACAGGCGACAAGGCGGTCATGCTGACCGCGGTGATCGTGAACGAAGGCGTCAGCGACACGAAAACATTCGTGTTAACCGTGAAAGAATGGTAATGGTCGTTTGGAATGCGTGGGCTGTCCGGGACTTTCCCGGCGGCCTTTTTTTGTGCGGGAACGAAAACTGCTCGTGATGCTTTGGTTCTTTTACTGAGTTACGGTTGAGGCGAAAAGAAATGGAGAGGATTAATGTAAGAACTAAAACAATGGATAAAGAGTAAGTTTCAGCAAAAGTCGGATCATATGATAGAATTTAAGAAAAGCACGCCGAACGTAAGGAGGCCGGACCACATGTCAAATCCGGATGAGAAGAAATATCATTCCTATCAAGATTGGTTAACATGGAAAGGTTCTTGGGAATTAATAAACGGTAGAGCATATAATATGTCGCCTGCCCCCAATTCACAGCACCAATTCATTGTAGGAGAGCTTCATTTCGCCCTGCCGACGTTCTTTCAAAACAAGAGTTGTTACGTGTTAGTAGCCGAAGGTAAGGCATGTTAACTTTTGAAAGCTGATCTTTTGAGGTGTGGAATCTATATGAAAAATCGAATAGAAGCTGCACCAGGATCGTAAAACAGACCAATATACTTGAAAAATCATATACATCTACACCCTAGGACGGTAAAATCGAGCAATATGTATGAAAAATCAGATATAAATTTTCTTTTTGCGTCAGTCCCCAACTTTTATATTCGAAAAATCATACAAAATAACATTGAGTTATTAAGTAAACGTCAATGATTGAAACATAACGCTCACCGGCTGCGTCTAAATATTGGAAAAAACGTGAGGCGGGTGGGTTATATGAAAGTTGTAAAAAGAGCTGTCGCTCCAGTTCTGGCTGCCGTCATTTTATCCGGATGTTATCAGGAGGTAAACGCCGGCAAATCTCCGGATATGCCAGGGCTGCCGATCGGCTCCACCTCCTCATCCGGCGACGTGAAGATCGATGAATCGCCTCCCGCGGTAACCGGGACCGCGACAAAAATTCCTGCCGTCACTCCTGTTTCCGCCGCGCCCGGGCCTGTCATCGCACCGTCCGTGCAATATGTCGAAGACCCCGACAATGCTCTGTTGATTGAACTTGAAAAAGAGCCTCGCCTGCACTCTCCCATCAGGACATTGGTTGCGGATTCTCCGCAAGCGTACACCGTCAATTTTCGCGAAGCGATGAACCGGAAGTCGGTGGAAGAGGCGATTTCGGGGCAGTTGTCCGACGGAGATTCTACCGCCGCCTGGATCAAGCTTGATTACGATTGGCGCAGCGACCGGGAGCTTCGCGTCACCGTACGATTGGATGCAGCCGCTCCGAAGAAGTATCCGGGACCGCAGTACAAACTGGATGCGAACGGAGCAGCGACTGCGGCGGGTCATATGCTTCGCGATACCCCGGTTTTCCGGGCTATCGCAACTAAGCCGAACCAGCTGTGGCGGATTTCCGTCACCGGCGACCGGATCGAGCCGATCAGCTCATTTGAAGAGCCTTATTATTTTCAGGCGTTATCCGGAGATCCGCGGTTTATGCTGGCCAGACGGTTCACGAAATACTGTCAATGCGATGCTTCTTATCCGTTTCTTCATGCCGTTTACGATACGGAGACTAACCGGCTCGAATCTTACCCGGTCGAGCTGCAAACGAGCTACCGCGGACCGGGCGATTTTGTCGCCGATACCCGGGGATTTTACTACGCCCGACCCGAGGAGGGGCTGGAGGTGCCGGCAAGCGATACGGCGTTTTCCATTCACGTAGACGCGTTTATTCACGGAGCCGGGTTCAGCCGCGACCGCAAATATATCTATTTAGCCGCGGGGGAAGAACATCAGGAGGAGGACCTGGATCTTATCGTGTACGAGCTGGAAACCGGGCAGATCCGGTCGTACGCCAAAGCACTTCGCGGGAGAGTGCCCGAAAGCCAAGTAAGCAGCGCCAAGCTGCCGGTTTCGTTTTTGGATGACGGTAAGTACGTGTATACAATCATGATCCGTCAGGATCCGTACGGAGATATCAACTACCGGTATGCTTGGGAAAATGCGGAGGTATCCGAATGGACGCCGCCGATCCGCGATCATGTATGGACCGGGTTTCTCCCTTCCGGCGACGGAGAATACCGGTTCTACCACAACGGAGGTTTGTACCGGGGCGACGAACCGGTCCCGGAGTATGCCGGGCCATCCCCGGCTTATTGGCTGGAAGGCACGCATCGTTTTGTATTCGAAGAGGCGGCGGGCCCCTCCGGGCAGAGCGGTTTTGGCGAGACGACGATCTCCATTTATGATGCCGATGTGCGGCAATCCCGAAGCATCGCGACACTTCCGAGCGCCAACGCGGTTATCCTCGGCGGAAGTCCGGACGGACAGTGGATTTTCGTTGCAGCCGAGGACGATTTGCAGGAGCGGAAATGACGGCATAATCGGGCTTGATCATGACTCGGTCTTCACTCGTCGAACGACGCCGGCGATAAAACGGTGAGGCGGTCCGCTTCGTTCATGAACGGAGATGACGACAAGACGAAGAAACTCGCACTCACCGTAAAGGAATTTTAAGCAGATTGAGATTCACTTCAGACGAAGCTCCCTTCCATGAACGAAAGTTCGCAGGAGGGGAGTTTTTTTGTTTTGAGCGAAGGGCAATAGTATTTTCTGAGGTTGAAATAAAGGAGTAGGGAGAATAATAGAATTAAGTACTTTTCTATTTATTTCATTGAAATATGATGATATTTTTAGTTATAGGGAAATTGTGGAATTGATGGGAGTGAAAGCTGTTGCCGATAACACTCATTCCGGTTGAACATTGTTTTGATACTCGGAGAGGGCAGGAGATGATCCCGAAATTTCGCTGCCTCGAAACGGACGAGCCTACGTTTCGGCTGCTTCGTCTGCAATGCCGCGACCTACTGGCGGCGGGCCCGGAATCGGGAGTCCGCCACACCTCACAATCCCACATGGACAAATGCCGGGAAGCGCTGCGCATCGCCCGTTCGGGCGGCGCTCATCTTTTTGTGACGCCCGAATACGCCATACCCATCGAATTAATCGATGAGATGATGAGGCATGCCGAACTGCAGCCTCCCGGAAACGCTTTATGGTGTTTAGGGTGCGAAGGGATGGCATGGGAATCTTTCCTGACTCATATACATCAATGGAAAGATAAAGCGTTTGTCGGAGACAAGCATTTGGAAACGGTATACCCCGGCAACTTTGCCGGTTTTATTCTTTACGTATTCAGATCGGCTGCGGAGGACAAGCTGTGCCTGGTCCCGCAGCTTAAGGTTCAGCCTATGCGGGAGCCGATGTTTGTATGCGAAGGCGACGGACTGACTCGAGGCAGGCATATCATCGTGTTCGGAAATCATTCGCCCAATCAACTGGTCTCGATTATATGCGCGGATGCTTTTCATCGGGATATTAAGGACGCCGCGATATTATTTCCCCATCACGAGGAGAAAAAATATATCGTTTTGCATCCGCAGCTTAATCCGGCTCCCCGAAATAAGGATATTGCCGCCTTGCGAAATCATATTTTCGACGGCACTTGGGGAAGGAGCGTTCTTTATATCACGGCCAACTGGGCTGCGGGGACGCAAATTCAGCTCGGGCAGGACGAGGCGCATACGGTTCGAAATCCGTGGTCCTGCATTTACCGCCGTTTCATAAGCCTGGACGGGGAGCAGAATTGGCTCGAAAGGCTTAGGCCCGTACGTCGCAACAATCTGAAATACGGACTTGATCTTGCCTACGATACCGAGAAAAAATTGAAGGTTTGGTTCGCGGTCAAACAAGAGCATTTGCAGCAATTGGTCGTAACCAAGCCTTACAGCGGCGGCCCCGAAATTACCGAACGCAGAGGGCAAGTGGAAGCTCACAAGGTGTATGTTCCCGACGCGGCTGATAACGGGTGGAGCGAGGGGCACGTTTTTTTTCAGAGCGATTTGCCGCGGGAGTTATGCGCGGAAGCGGCCGAGGAATTTGCGATTCCGGAGGGTGCATACGAAAGAGAACGGGATAAATTTTTCGGCCTTTGTCTCGGCCATTTGGAAGAAGGGGAGCTATCGCTTGGCGAAGCCGAGAAAAGCTCGAGGGTCGGTACCCACATCGACGAGGAATGCGAGCCGCAGCGGGAACGCCAGGCGGACCGAATCGTTCAGCTGATCCGATGTCTGAAGCTTGGGGGGAGACTGCCGTCCCAGCTCAAAAAGCTGAAGGGGCCGTTCCGTTTCCATGTTTCCGCAAATTCCGTGTTCAACCTTATCCCCGCATCCGGCAACGAAGAAGCGGGCGCGCTTGCCGTATATGTCGAACGGGAGAGGGAGATGAAGCCGGTCGCCGAAGGCATCTTCAAAAAAATCCCCTACTCGGAGCTGTGGCTGAAAGATAAAATATGCGTCTTTTCCAAAAACGCGGCGGGGGAGATCGTTCATTTCCCTTATCATTATGACGAATTTACTGCACCGGATCGGGTAGATCCGATATCTGAATTTACGAACGGGGGTGCGGGTATTGACAACGGATTGGAGTGAGTTGATCCGCCGGTGCGGTCTTTCGCTCATTCGCAAGCATCGGATGAACGACCGGTTTGAATTGTACGAAACGACACACCGGTGGGAAAGCATGGTCTTGGGAAAGTATTTGCTGATACCTCTTGGCTTTGAAAGTTTTATGGAGTTATCCGAGAGCAGCGAAACATTCCAACAATTTGAAGAAGAGATTATCGCGCCGTTCTACTTCAGGCTCAAGGGAGACTGGGGATGGAACTTGTACATTTGCTTCGTGCTGGAGGAAAGCCACTTTATGCAAATCCCTTCGGAACGGATGGCGCGAGTGGAGCGGGGCAAACGATACGGCAAAAAGCTGGTCATGTCCATCCGGGATATCGTGAAACGGTTGCCTGCGGCGAAAGTTCCGGACATGCACGGGCAAATCGCTTCCGACCCGCTGGAAGAATGGCGGCAGGCGCTGGCCCCGCTCAGTTTGGAATTTTGCCTGGACAACTTTAGCAAGACGGCCTTGCAGGCATATATCGACGCATCTCCGCCTCCCGCGGCACCCCGTTCCGGTTTCGGCCGGGAAACGGAAGATGAGATTCAGGAAAGGCCGATGGGGCCTATTCAAAGCCTGCAATTCGGGAACCGTTTTCGCCCGCATTTTCTGGCCCAGGCGCCGACGCTGGAGTTTGCCCGGGTTAATTTGCTGACAGGCCCTAACGGCATGGGGAAAACGTCGGTGCTGGAATGCATTGAGCTGGCTTTTACCGGAAGCGTGCAGCGCAATGCGTTGACAGACCGGCAAATCATTGAGGATTGGAACGGATGGCTTGCGTTTCATAGCGGACAAGCGCCTTTTCAAGGAATTCCGTCCTCCCAGGAAAAAAAGAGGCGGGAAATCGCCTATTATAAACATAAAGTGGCTCCGATGGCGCGAAGCCAGTTGAACCGCGCGTTTCATCAATATAACTACTTCTCCTCGGAAGCTGTATACCAATTTTGCTATAATCCCGATTCGCGAATCGATTACCGGACCGCATTTGCCCGTGTCATTTACGGCGAAGAATTGGAGCGGACGGAGCAATGCTGGACGCGATATTTGCAAGAATTCAAAATGTCCTCCAACCGTTATAAAGAGGAGCTGGACAAGCTCGATTCCAGGCTTGCCGAAGTTCAGCGTCAAGGGCTTCATGAGAGCGACCTCATCAAAGGACGCGCGGAAGATTCCTTAAGCCAATTGAAAAAATGGATGACGCATTGTTATTTGGCCTACCCGCATCTTTCGGAGAACGCAACGCTTGAGGAGATGGAGCAGTGGCTTCAGCGGCTGCAGCCGCTCCTTCATGAAATTGACATTATCAGACGCCCGTTATCCTCCGACGCTCGTCTGGCCGGCATCAACAATTTGAAGCAGCTGAAGGAGGAACTGAGATCGGTTCAGGCGGCGCAGGAAGCGTTGATGAAGTCCATAAGCGATATTCAGACTGCTTTGCGGCCGGATAGCGGGACCGCAGAGCCGGATACCTTGGCATGGAACCGCTTCGAGGAGCTTAAAACATCGCGGGACAGGCTGCGTCATGTTTCGGAGCAGCTCGCCGGCGCCGCGGAATTGCTGGACCAGTCTGCTTCCCGGGAAGAAAGAAAACGAATAGCAAGCCAACTTCAGCAGTTGAATCAATACCGTGCCTCCTTGATGGATTTTACGCTGCCTTACGGCAGCTTGACCGATGTCCGAATAACGATGGCGAATGTGGGGGAAGCGGAGGTTAAGCTCGCTGCGGCAGCCGAATTGGCCCAAGAGGCCGCCCGCCAGCACGACGAAGCGGTTCAACGCGTTAAAGCTCAGAAAAATCGCTCTACACTGCTGCAAAAGCTGGCTTCCGAAATCAAATCTTACGGGCGCCGTTTTTTGCATGAGCAGCCCGGCGAGTCGCGCTGCCCTATGTGCGGCCATTCCCACGAAAGCTCCGAGCACCTGCTCAAAGCGGTAAACACCGGGTTAAAAGCGGACGATGAATTTTTGACAACCCTTTTGGCGGAGGAGGAGAAGTGTAAGAGCAGGCTTCAAGCGAGGCAGGAGGAGCTCACGCAGGCGCGTCTGGAGCATGAGGCGCTGACAAAATTAAACGAAGCGTTATCCAAGCTGCTGACCCGGGGAGATATGGAGGAAATACAATCGTTATCGGAAAAATCCGGCGGCTCTGACGTTCAATCGGTGTTAAGAAATATGGCGGAGCGGCTGCAGCGTATCGAACGGGAGCTGGCCGAGCTGCAAATGCGGGCGGAAGCTTGGGATAAGCGCGGATTTACCTTGGCGGCCATACATAGAGTGGAGGCGCTGCTGGCCTCCCCGGCTTTGGCCGATATTACAGCGAAAACGGATTCTGGTTTAACCGGCTCCGAGCTGCTTAAACAATTGGAGCAGGCTGCCCAGCGGCTGGATGAAGAGACGGAGCGGGCCCGCGGCGAATACGACTACTTCAGGGATCTGCGAAGCAGGCTCGCAGGGCTTGAGCGGCAGCGGCAGGAGCTTGCATCCAAGGAGAAAAGTCTGGAGGAAGCCGAGCGGACATGGCATCGGCTGAGGGAGCATAACGTTCGTCTGTTGGAGCGGTATTCCTGGCAAGATTGGTTTGCAAGCTTTCAAAAGCTTCAGCTGGAAGCGGAGCGTTTACGCGACATATTGGCTCCCCGTCTCCTTCTGGAGCAAAAGGAGCGCGAGGCCGCCGAATTAAATGCGCAGCGTCAAACGGCCTTTGCCCGCTGGCAGCGCAGCTGCCAGGCGGCGGAAGCATTAAGCGGCCTGAAAAACCTGTCGGAGTACGGCGATGATTTTGTCAAAAGCAATTTTGAAGCGATCAGCAGCCTGTTTGTCGCTTTGCATGCGCCCAACGAGTTTGAGTATTTAAGTTGGACGGACGATAACAAAATAGCGGCAAAACGAAAGGGGAGCCCGGCGCTGTGCGGCATTCACGAGATGAGCACAGGGCAGCGAACGTCCGTTATTTTAGCTTTGTTTTTCGTGATGCACCTGGTGATGGATTCCGCGCCGAAATTTTTGTTGTTGGACGAACCGGTGGCCAATATGGACGAATTAAACGTGCTCGGCCTGCTCGACTTTTTAAGGCAGCTGACGATCACTCACGGAACGCAATTGTTTTTTACGACCGCCAATCCGCAGGTTGCCACATTATTCAGGCGGAAGTTCAGTTTTTTACAGGAACATTTCCGTACGTTTCATCTTCAACGCAGTCCGGACGGTCCGGTCCAAATCCATGTACAAAGCTTTATCCCTTCGCAGGAGCGTGCGCTGGAGGCATACCGCTTGCAGTAATCGGCTTTCATTTGGAATTTATTGTTCGGGGGGAAGCGAAATTGATCACACGGTGGCGTGCTTTTTTATCGTTACATTCTTGGAAATTTGCGTTTTTGCCGAAACGTTTTTTGACCTATTGGCTTTCGGCTTTCTCCATCATCTGGACATTTATCGAATTTTCCGGGTATTTTTTCACGATGAACGGACAGCCTTGGAAACCTCCCGTTTGGGCCGTGCTGATAATGGGCGTAGCCGCTGCCGTCTGGCTTTGCCGCCCCCGGCTCACGAAGTCGGCCCCGCTTAACGGGAAAGAGATTCAAATTGAAGTCACCGTGAACGATATGTTTCAGTTGAAAAACGGCTCGTTCATCATCCCGGTCAATTGTTTTTTTCGCCACGATCATCTCGAAAGCGGAACGATCCTGGCCCAATTTCGCGATAAGTATTTTTCCGGTCCGGCGCATTTTGATTCGGCATTGGAGGAGGCGCTTCGGCAGGAAGCATATGAACCGGTGACCGTAGGCGGCAGGCAGTGGAAAAAGTACCCGATCGGTACGGTGGCCCGGCTTCGATTTTCTACAGGCGGGTTCAGAACGGCTTATTTGCTGGCCACTGCGGATTTAAACGAATACGGCAAGGCGGTTTCCGACCCGGCCCATTTGAACGAGGCATTATCCGCGCTTTGGCAGTACATCGGCAACCGCGGGGAGACGGAACCTTTGATTATCCCTGTGATGGGAAGCGGCCGTCACCGGCTCACGCAGCCTCGTTTCTCGCTGATTTCGGAAATCCTTCAATCGTTCATACAAAGCGTCAGCCGCCGGAAGTTTACCGAGAAACTCACCGTGGTTATTTACCCTAGAGCCTATATGGAACATAAATATAATTTGGAAGAAATGGATCAATACTTGCAGTACCTTACTAAATTTAGTTCGGGATAACAAGGAAAACATCTTTTCTGAGGCTGCCTCGTGCAGTCTTTTTTGTTGCCGGGAAATTGTAAAGCAAATTTTTGTGGGTAGCTGGGGACTTTGTTTTAAAGTACTACGTGAATTTAGTACTATCCCCTCTGCGTGAGCCGCCATATAATGGGATTAGGATCAAGTACTAATTCGAACTTAACGGCGCAAGCGCCGATGGAGGTTTTCAGCTATGAAGCTGCTCATGATTCTGCTCAGGTGGTTTGTCAAAATCGCGTTTCGCCCGAAGATGTTCGGCCTGGAGCGGCTCGACCTGTCCGGGCCGGCGGTGCTTATGCCGAATCACGTATCGCTGCTCGACGCGTTTGTTCTGGCGCTTTACTTGCCGGACGAAGTGACGTTCGTCGTCAACACGGAAATCGCGAAGCGCTTCAAGCCGCTGATCCGGCTGCGCCGACACATTACCGTGAATCCGCTTAACCCGTATTCGGTGCGGCAAATGGTGAAGGTCGTGCAGCAGGGCACGCCGCTGCTGCTGTTCCCGGAAGGACGCATCACCACGACCGGCGGGCTGATGAAAATATACAGCGGCATCGGCTACATCGCACTCAAGACGGGAGCGGCCCTTTATCCGATCGCGATTGGTGGACTGGAGCGTTCGAAGCTGTCGTATCTGCGGGGCAAGATCAGGCAGGTATGGTTCCCGCAAGTATCGGTTCATATCGGCGGCGCCTTCTCCATTCCGATGAACAAGGAGCAAACGCTGCGCGTGCAGAAGGAAAAAGCGGCGCTGCTCATCCAGCGCAGATTGCAGGAGCAGCTGTTCCGAAGCCGTCATAAAACGGACATCAACCTGTACAACGAGGTGCTGGAGTCGGCGAAGCGCAGCGGGGCGGCGTTCCCGGTCTGCGAGGACATCACGCAGAAGGTGAACTACCGCAAGCTGCTGATCGCATCCGGCGTGCTGAGCCATCGGCTCGCCGCCGATCTGGCCGGACAGCAAAGAGCCGCCGTGCTGCTGCCGAACTCGATCGGCCACGTCGCGGCGCTGCTGGCGCTGTTCAAGCTCGGCATCGCGCCGGCGATCCTGAACTTCTCCGCCGGCAAGCAGGCGATCACCGACGCGTGTGAAACCGCCGGCGTGCGGACGATTTTGACGTCGCGTCTTTTCGTGGAGAAGGCGAACCTGCAGCCGATCGTAGAAAGCCTGCAGCATGAATACGCGATCGTTTACCTCGAGGACGTCCGGGCCTCCGTCAAGGCCGGACACAAGCTCGCCGGGCTGATCGATTACGCGTTCGGCAAGCGCGCGCCGGTGCGGAACAACGAAATCGTGCTGTTCACCTCCGGCAGCGAAAACAAACCGAAGGGCGTCGTTTTAAGCCACGACAACGTATTCGCCAACATCCAGCAGGCGCGCTGCGTGATCGATTTTACGCAGAAAGATATCGTCATGAACGCGATGCCGATGTTCCACAGCTTCGGCCTTACCGCAGGCACGCTGCTGCCGCTCCTGACCGGCATGAAGGTGTTTCTGTATCCGAGCCCGCTGCACTACAAGGTCATTCCCGAGCTCGTGTACGACAAAAATGCGACAATCTTATTCGGCACTTCGACATTTTTGGCGGCTTACGGCAAGGTCGCGCATCCGTACGATTTTTACTCGCTGCGTTTTGTCGTAGCCGGAGCGGAGAAGCTGAAGGACGAGGTGCGGCAGCTGTGGGCCGACAAGTTCGGCATCCGCATTTTCGAAGGCTATGGCACAACCGAAGCGGCACCGGTGCTTTCGCTGAACACGCCGCTCGCGATGCGCAAAGGCTCTGTCGGCAAATTCCTCCCGGGCATCGAATACAAGGTGGAGCCTGTGTCGGGGATCGAGGGGGGCAATTTGCTGGTGAAGGGACCGAACCTGATGAAAGGGTACCTGATCCATGGCGAAGGCTTCGTGCCGCGTCCGGAGTGGTACGACTGCGGCGATGTGGTCGAGGTGGATGAGGAAGGGTATGTCACGATCAAATCGCGGCTGAAGCGTTTTGCCAAAATCGGCGGGGAGATGGTGTCGCTGAACCTCGTCGAAGAAGTGAGTGCGCTCTGCTTCGGGGATGCCGGCGTCGCCGCGGTCAACGTGCCCGATCTGCGCAAAGGTGAGCAGATTGTGCTGTTCCATGCAAACCCGAAATACCAGCTGTCCCAGCTTAAGGAATATTTGAAGGCTGCCGGCCACCCTCCGCTGCTGGTGCCGGCACGGCTGCAGTATGTGGAACGGATGCCGCTGCTCGGCAGCGGCAAGGTCGACTATGTCGCTTTGAAAAAGCTTGCACAATCATTAACCGACGAAGGGGCTCATGTCGTATGAACCGTATGAACGCAAACCCGGGAACAACAGATATCCGCTCGCTGCGCGCGCTGATGTTTACGCAATTTTTATCCGCCTTTGCGGACAACATGATTTTGTTCATTACACTCGCCATCATCAAGCAGCAGTCGTATCCCGATTTTTATATCGGCGTCGTGCAGGGCGCCTTCTTGTTTGCTTACGTGGTGCTGGCTCCGTTCGTCGGTGCATTTGCCGACAAAAACGCCAAGTCGGGCGTTCTGCTGACCGGCAATGCGGTCAAAGGGCTCGGCATCCTGCTGCTGCTGGCCGGCGTCGATCCGGCGCTCAGCTACGCGGTGGTAGGCATTGGCGCGGCCGTCTATTCTCCGGCCAAATACGGGATTTTGCCGGAGCTTGCCGGAAACGAGGACGCGCTGCTGAAGGCGAACGCGAAAATCGAAGGTTATACGATTTTGGCGATATTGGCCGGCTCCGTCTGCGGCGGATTTCTGGCCAAATCGTCGCTGGTGCTCGCGCTTGCCGCCTGCCTCGCGCTGTACGCCGTTTCTCTCGGCCTCACGTTCCTGATACCGCGGAAGGCCGGCAATCCGGACATCCGCTACGGCAAGGACGCGCTCCGCTTTTTCGGAGATATGGCAAAGCTGTTCCGGTCGCCGAAAACGTGCTTCTCGCTTGTCGGCACCGGTTCGTTCTGGATGTCGTCCGCCGTGCTGCGGCTTGCCGTGATCGCCTGGATTCCGCTGTACCTCGGCATCGATTCGCTCGATCAAATCTCGATGCTTGTTGCGGTCACCGGTGTCGGCATCATGGCCGGCGCTCTCGCCACTCCCGCGCTCGTGCCGGTGCGGAAATTTTACAACGCCTGCCTGTACGGCCTGCTGATGGTCGGCATCATCGCGCTCTTTCCGCTCATTTCGAACGTATACATGGCGGTCGCACTGCTGCTTGCCGTCGGTTTTGCCGGCGGCGTGTTCATCGTCCCGATGAACGCCGTGCTGCAGGACGAAGGGCATCATATGGTCGGAGCCGGCAAAACGATAGCGGTGCAAAACTTCGTGGAAAACGCACTTATGCTGATCGGCGTCGGTCTCTACACGCAGGTCAGCGGCATGAAAGTCGAGATCA
The DNA here is from genome assembly GCF_023276405.1 of Paenibacillus hamazuiensis. Lineage (NCBI taxonomy): Bacteria > Bacillati > Bacillota > Bacilli > Caryophanales > Paenibacillaceae > Paenibacillus > Paenibacillus hamazuiensis. Next base: position 6,239,784 of record NZ_JALRMO010000001.1, on the reverse strand, counting down.
ACTACTCGATATTAGGGGTTGGTTTCGTGCTTGCGCTTTTCGTCATCTTCCTGCTCATGCAAAAGAAGCGGTTTACCGGCGCGGCTTAATGCTGCGCATCAGGCACTCCTCGTTCATAAAATTGCCAAAATTAAGAAATCTAACAGACAATGGAGATAAACCTAATACTTTTCTAATATTTTTACCGGATAATACAAGTAATCGAGCAGCAAGCGTTTGTTTATCCGAGGAGGACCGATATGGCAAGAATTATGGTAGTGGACGATGCCGCTTTTATGCGGGCGATGTTAAAGACGATGCTGACTGAGGAAGGGCACGAGGTGGTCGCGGAAGCGAGCAACGGTCTGGAGGCCGTTCAAATGTATGCGTCGGCGAAGCCGGATTTGGTGACGATGGACATCACGATGCCCGAGCTTGATGGCGTCGGCGCTGTGAAAGAGATCCGGAAAAACGACCCGGGCGCGAAAATCATCATGTGCTCCGCCATGGGGCAGAAAGCGATGGTAGTAGAGGCGATCAGCTCCGGAGCAAAGGATTTTGTCGTCAAGCCGTTTCAAAAGGACCGGGTGATCGAGTCGATCAACAAGGTGCTCGGACTCTAGAAGTTCGGCGCAGGATAACGGGAGAGCCAGAAAAACGCCGAAAGCTGTGCCGCTCATATGCGGACACAGCTTTTTTTGTCCATTCTTATGAAGGCTCCGTTTGCTTCCCGGCGCTCAGTTCATTAGAATGAAAAAAGAATCTGTTTTTTCATCCGGACATGGGGGATTCCCGCGTCAAGGAACGTCTCGGAAGAAACGGTCTCGTATCCGAGCTTGCGGTAAAAAGGCTCCGCCTGCACCTGCGCATCCAGAACGGTATGGGAAAAACCAAGCTTCCGCGCCTGTTCCTCCATGGCGAGCACAATCGCGCGTCCGGCCCCGGTCCCCCGGTGTTCCGGGAGCACGGCGATGCGCTGCAGCTTCATGGCGGATGCGTCGTAAGGGCGCATGCGGCCGGTGGCTATGGGGCCGGTCTCGTCCGCTAGCAGCAAGTGGCGGCAGGCGGCGGGCGATGCGTCGAGTTCGTCGATTTCGATAGCGGGGTCGACGCCCTGCTCCTCCACGAATACTTTTTGGCGAATACGGAGGCATTGCTGCAGTTCTTCATCGGTTTTCACCATTTTGGGAATCATCTTAAGGCTGCCCTCCTTTGCGGCCTCTCCTTGAAGGAGATACGACCAGACAGGTAGTATTCGACCCGGCGGCATGAATTCCTTTTTAGCAAAATCAGGAGGGTGAGCATCGTGGATCCGCTAGTTGTATTTATTATTGTAATTGTGATGATCGCGGTGACCCAGCTAATCCGGGCGGCAAAGCGACCATCCCGCAGGTCCGGACAAAGGGGCGGCAAATACGATTCCGGAGATGCCGGCACCGGCGCAACCTTAGCCGGCGACGATGATGTCCAAAGGAATGTGCAGTTCGGGCAGCATCATCACGGGCATCATTCGGGCCATCATCACGGACATTCGCATTCCGGCGATTCCCACGGCTCCCATGACGGGGGCAGCGGCGGCGATTCCGGAGGAGGCGACGGCGGCGGGGGAGGCGACTGAACCTCTGGGCCGCGCCCGGTCTTGAATCAAACGGATACATTTATTTTACCCAGGGAGATCCAGGCTATGACAATCCTACAAACCGCGAATCTCGCTTTACGTTTTATTTTGGAGCTGTGTACGCTGGCGGCGATCGGTTATTGGGGGTTCCGCGCAGGAGAAGGAATCCTGGGCAAGCTTGGGCTCGGCATCGGTCTTCCGCTGCTGGCGGCGGCGGTTTGGGCCATTTTCGGTGCGCCGGATTCCGCCGTCACGCTGCCTATTTTGCTGCACGGACTGCTGGAGCTGCTTCTGTTCGGAGCGGCCGCACTGGCGCTGTACGCGTCCCGAAAACCGGGCTGGGCTATCGCTTTCGGCGTCGTTTTGGCGATCAATCGCCTGCTTATGTACATTTGGAATCAATGAGACAAAAGATGTTTTGTCCCGCAGATGGTTTCTGACTTCGTCAGAAGCCATCTTTTTTAATGTAGTTATATGTAATTTATATGTAATAAATACTTACATTAAAATTTCGATTTTTCGCAAAATTCAAATTTCTATTGGCTAATATTCATTTTGATGTTATTATATATAACATAAAGTTAACCTTATAAAAGAAAAATGGCTAGGGTTTATTTTTTTTACTCTATTTACGGAACATAGTTCCGTAAATAAGAACAAAATTGATGCAGCTGACAAGAAAGGATGGTTGATCCCGTTGCCCGTTTCCGCTGATCTTTTGATTCGCGACTGTTCTTTAATGAATTCCGAGTTTGAAATTGTTGACCGGCAGTCGGTTGTGATTAAGGATACCCGAATTGCAGCAATCGGTCCGGCTGGAAGCTTCGAGCACGACTATGAGCCCGCCGAGGTGCTTGACGGAAGGGGAAAGCTGCTGATGCCGGGGATGATCGATGCGCATACCCATACGTGCCAGCAGTTTTTGCGCGGCCGTACGGCCGGAGAATACCCGATGGTATGGGCGCGCATCCTCGTCCCGTTCGAAGGTAGCTTGGACGAAGAAGACGCGTATTTGAGCGGACAGCTGAGCTGCCTGGAGATGATCAAGTCGGGCACGACCGCTTTCGCGGAATCGGGCGGAGTGCATATGCACAAAGTCGCCGAGGCGACGGCGGAGTCCGGATTGCGGGCGGCGATCACCTGCTCGACGATGGACATCGGGCATTTCATTCCGGACTCGATGAAAGCATCGTCCGCGCAGAAGGCGGCGGAGCGCATCGAGGCGCTGTACAAGCAGCATAATGGCGCCGGCGACGGAAGAATCCGCATCTGGTTCGCTCTCCGCCAAGTGATGACAAGCACTCCCGAGCTGATGCGGCTCATGGCCGATCTGGCAAGGGAGTACAAAACCGGCCTGCACGTACATTTAGCCGAGCACCGCGATGAAGTCAGTTATTGTCTGCAGCATTATAACAAGCGGCCGGCCGAGGTGCTCGACGAGTTCGGGGCGCTTGGGCCCAATCTGCTGGCCGCGCACTGCGTGGTGTTGTCGGAAGCGGAGATCGATTTGATGACGGAACGGGGAGTCAAAGTCGTACATAATCCGCGCAGCAATTTTGGCAGCCACGGCTTTCCGAAGACGCCCCGAATGATGCAGAACGGCATGTCCATCGGGATGGGCAGCGACGGGGCGGCCGGTTCCAGTCTCAGCCTGTTCGACGAGATGCGGGTGTTTAAGTCCGGGCTGCACGCGTTCTGGGGGATTCCCACGTTCGATCCCGTAGTCATTCCGGCGAAGGAACTGATGCGCATGGCGACCGCCGGCGGCGCGGCGGCGCTGCAGCTGGAGGGCGAGACCGGAGCAATCGAAGTCGGGATGAAGGCGGATTTGATTACGCTGAATATCGATCAGCCTCATCTCAGTCCATCCCATCGTCTTGTTCCGACGCTGGTGGAAGCCGCTACAGGGGGGGACGTACAGGACTCCATCGTCGACGGCCGGCTTGTCATGAAAAACCGCGAGGTGCTGACGCTCGACGAGGAGCGCATCTTGTTTGAGAGCAAGCGGAGAATCGGATCTATTGCCCGGAAGGCCAATCTATAAATCGGCAATGAAAAAGATCGGAGGTGGAATTATGGAAGAGGCGGAAAGACCCCGTGTTTTGCCCGCGATGCCCGGAAGCTCCGGCAAGCCGCTGCTTCGCGGACTGACGAGACCGTTCGGCCGGTTTTCCCGGTGGCTGGACAACCGCTCGGAGCTCACCACCGCATATTTGTATCTGGCTCCCACTTTACTGCTGCTGCTTTGCACCGTCGTGTTCCCGATCGGTTATTCGCTCTTTCTTTCGTTCACCAAGATGGAATTTGCCGGCGGGGCCATCCATTACAGCTTTGTCGGTTTGGACAATTATCTTGGCATGCTGAAGGATCCGCGCGTGGGGAAAATCGTGTCCAACACCGTTTCCTTTACGTTCCTTAAAGTGGTTTTGACGCTGCTGCTGGCCTTCGGCATCGCACTGATCGTCTATTTGGGCGTGTGGGGAGCGGGCTTTTTCAAGCGGCTGTTTCTCATTCCGTGGGCGCTGTCCAATGTCGTCAACTCGCTCATGTGGAAATGGATGTACAGCGGCGACAACGGCATCGTGAATGAGCTGCTTACCCGTGCGGGCTGGCTGGAGAAGTACAGGATGTGGCTGATTGAGCCACAGTCGGCGATGGGGGCGGTGCTGTTCGCGGATATTTGGAAAAGCACCCCTTACGTGGCGCTGATGCTGCTTGCCGCGATGCAGTCCATTCCCAAAGACCTGCACGAATCGGCCAAAATGGACGGTGCCGGCGCGTTCGTCACCTTCTCCCATATCATCTTTCCGCTGATCAAGCCCGTCCTGATGATCACCCTGATCATCGAAACGATGTGGACGCTGCGCGTGTTCGATATCATCTGGATCCTGACGGAAGGCGGGCCCCAGGACAGCACGATGATTCTCAATACGTATGCCTACGAACAGGCTTTCCGCCATTTCGAATTCGGTTATGCGGCGGCTATCAGCTACATCATTACGCTGATCACGGTCATATTGACCGTTGTCTATATGAAAGCTCTTGATGAACATTAATCCAAAGGATGGAGTGGTGTATGGTGAGAGAGACAAAGAGAAGGTTTGCCTGGCTGCTGCCGGTTTGCATCGTACTTTTCCTGCTTGCGGCCTGCAGTCAAGGCGCCGCGGGCTCCGGACAAGGCGCGGCTCCGGCGGCGGAGGATAGCGGTAGAACGGCGACGAAAAAAATCAAGGTGATGTATATCAACGACCCGCCGTTCTGGACCGACCAGGCCAAGGAGTTTACGAAAGCGACCGGCATCCAGGTGGAGTATGAGTCGCTGCCGTTCACGAAGCTGCACGATACGATGGTCACCGCTTTTGCCGGGGGCTCCAGCGATTACGACATCGTGCACGTTCGCGACGATTGGGTCGCCGAATTTGCTCCGAAAGGCTTTTTGACGCCGCTGGATGAGCTGCTGACCTCCGACATGAAAAGCCGGCTGCCGGAGAGAGCGTTCAAGGCGCTGACCTACAGCGGCAAGATTTACGGCGTCCCGCGGTATACATGGCCGTGGCAATTTTATTACAACAAGAAAATATTCGAAGCGGCCGGCATCGCATCCCCTCCGAAAACGTGGGAGGAATTGATCCGGATCGCGCAAAAAATCAACCAGCCCGGCGTATATCCGTATGCCGAGGCCTGGGGCGAGAAATTCTCTTACACGCCGTTTATCGTCCATCTGCGCGCTCAAGGCGGCGAGTTTTGGAACTACGATAAGGGAGTGCCGAGTTTTAACTCCCCCGAAGGGATAGCCGCGCTGCAGCTTATGGCCGACATGAATCTGAAATTTAAAATCGCAAGCCCCGGCTCTCTCCAATATACGAGCACGTCCGCATTGTCCGAGCCGTTCGCGCAGGGAAAAGTGGCGATGGTGATGAGCTCGCCGGGCACCTACAACATGGCAAACGATCCGAAGTTGTCCACTATCGTCGGACAAGCGGAAGTGTCTGTCATCCCGGGGGCGGCGCTCAAAACCGCTTCTTACGCGGAAACGGGTGGACTTGCCATCCCGGCCAGCTCGAAAAACAAGGAGGCCGCCTTTGAATTCATCAAGTTTGTGACAGGTAAAGATCAACAGGTAAAGATGGCGATGGGCGCACGCAACATTCCGGTAGATCCGTCCGCCGTGGCCGACCCGCAGGTGACCGAGAAATATCCGTTCATGAAGGCGATACCGGAGCAGATGCAGTACCCGTACGAGATGTTCAAGCATGAAAAAGCGTCCGCCATCGCCGACGAGGTATCCAAGCACGTGACGGCGGCCGTCAGCGGCAAGGAAACTCCGGAGCAGGCGCTGAAAGCGGCGGAAGAAAACGTGCTGCGCATCATTGGAAAATGATAGCCGGCGGGAAAGGAGCTGATGGTATGGTATCCAAGGGGGGCGCACCATGGTTGCGGCTTTTGAGGCAAATCGCGCTGCGGCTGCTCTCTGTGGCGCTGATGATCTATATCGTATTCCCGGTCTTCTGGCTTCTCATTTCAAGCTTCAAATACCCGAAGGAATTGTTCCTCGTTCCGCCGACGGTTGTTCCCAGGCAGCCGACGCTGGAATATTTCGCAGCGGTGCTGCAGGACGTGAAGTTCCATCAGGCGCTGCTCAGCAGCGTGCTTGTGGCTGGGTTTACCACACTGATTTGCCTTGCGATCGGCGTCTTCGGGGCCTACGTCTTCGCGTGGTTCCGCTTCCGGGGCGGCCGCGGGCTGTACTTGTCGGTGCTGGGCACGCAAATGCTGCCGCAAATGATTTTGCTCATACCACTGTTTGTGCTCATGCGGCGCTTCGGATTGCTGTACACGTACCAGGGGCTGATTCTCGCTTATATCACGTTCTCTCTGCCGTATGTGATCTGGATGTTTTGCGCGTTTCTGAAGTCGTTTCCGAAGGAAATCGAGGAAGCGGGGAGAATGGACGGCTGTACGCGGCTAGCCAGCATGTTCCGGCTCGTTCTGCCGCTGTCCGCCACCGGGCTTGTGGCCACGGGGATTTTCGTATTCATCGGAGCGTGGAACGAATTTTTCATGTCCTCCGTGCTGACCAATTCCGCGACCAAAACGCTGCCGATCCACATCGCCGAATATATCGGGGAGGAGCGGATCGCTTACGAAATGCTGTTTCCTTCCTCGATCATCTCTGCGGTGCCGGTGCTGGTTATGATCATGTTTTTCCAGAAGTTTATGGTCCGGGGATTGACGGAGGGGGCGTTTAAATAAGCGGAAGATGGGCTGGACCGAAAAGGCCCGGCAACGGAAAGGAGGTTTTCGTATGGCGCCTGCAGAAAGGTATAGGGAAGAGGACGGCGAGCTGTATATCGTCATCGGCGGGGTGGTGGCCCGATGCAAGGCGATGCAAATCGAAGGGATCACTCATTTTGTCAGAGCGCCATATGACGGGAAGGTAAGGGCCGTGCACCGGGAGCACGGTGATGAGGCATCCATCATCGCTTCCTTCGTCTACCGGACCAAAGAGGAGGCGCAGAGGGCAATACTGACGAATGCTTTTGATCCTACGGCGCTCAAATGGAGCGGTGTCGGGGAGGCCGGCGTCCCGAAAATTTATTTGGCCGGCGTGCATGTGTTCAGACCGGATGCGGTTCAGTATGGCCGGGAGCTCAGGGAGCTGTGCCGGGCGTACGGCTTCGAGGGGCTGTATCGGCTCGACAAGGAGCCGCTGGACAATCTGAGCGGACCGGATACGGCCAAAATGATTTTTTATGCCAATGTGGGGCTGATCCGGGTTGCAGATATCCTGATAGCCGATCTTAATCCGTTCCGCGGCTATGAACCCGACTCCGGAACCGTCTTCGAATGCGGTCTCGGCTACGCTCTGAACAAGAAGCTGTACGGATTCATCTCCGACGGCAGGACGATGTATGACAAATTGGCGCATGCCATCAATCCGCAGACGGGAACCTTCAAGGACGGCATGGCGGTGGAAAATTTCGGCCTGCCGCTCAATTTGATGCTTTCCATACCGGTGCACCTCGTTGTCGGCTCGCTCGAAGAGTGTCTGAAGCGGGTTCGCTCCGATCTGCTGGAAGACGGGCCGGTAAATACGGTATGATAAATAGTCGAGAATATGATCCGAAAAGGAGCAGCTATGACGCAAAAAATGATTCTGGATGTCGATACCGGCATCGACGACGCGCTTGCGCTCGCCTATGCGATCGCTTCGCCTGAAATCGAGCTGCTGGGCGTGACGGTGTCGTACGGCAACACCCCGGCGGCCAATGCCTGGCGCAACACGCAGGAGGTGCTGCGTCATCTGCGCAGCAACGTTCCCGTATACCGGGGCGCCGACCGGCCGCTCGGCCGAACGAGGGTGTACAGCGGCAAGTTTCATGGGAACGACGGTCTCGGGCATACGCTCGGAGCGGTGGCGGAGCCTGCGGCGGCATCGCCCGACGCGGCGGATTTCATCATTGCGCAGGCCCATGAACTGGGGGCGGAGCTGGCCGTTGTGACGACGGGCCCGCTGACCAATCTCGCGCTCGCGATTACCAAGGATCCGTCCATCATCGATAAAATCGGCAGGGTGGTCTGTATGGGCGGCGCGTTCATGGCTCCGGGCAACGTCAGCAAATTTGCCGAAGCCAACATTTATATGGACCCGGAAGCGGCGGATAACGTGTTTCGCTCGAACCTGCCGCTGACGCTCGTCGGTCTCGACGTCACCCGCAAAACGCTGCTGACCCGGGACGACATGCTGCGCTGGCGGGCGAAAGGTACGGAGATCGGAACGTTTTTTGCCGATTTCACCGAGTTTTATTTGCAGGCGTATAAGGAGCATTATCCGTATTTAAAAGGCTGTGCGCTCCACGATCCGCTCGCGGTCGCCGTCGCCAAAAACCCCGGATTTGTCCAAACGGTGCCGATGTTTATCAAGGTCGATCTGGAGCCGGACGCGCTCGGGAGAACGACGGAGGACCTTCACCGCAAGGAGCCGGCCGTGCCGAATTCGCAGGTGTGCGTGCAGGTGGAAGCAGGCCGGTTTATGAACGATTTCTTCGGCTTGCTTGATACATTGATGGATTGAGGGGGCGGCTCATGATTCCAAAAGCGCCAGAAAAATTGGAAACCGTGGACCGCATACTCGTGATGCTGGAATGCTTTACGGACGAGAAGCCGGAGTGGGGCGTTACGGAGCTCGGAGAGCAGCTGGGACTGTACAAAAGCGTCGTACACCGGATGCTTTCCACGCTGGAACGCCGCGGTTATGTGGTCAAAAACCCGCATACAAAAAAATACGCTCTCGGACTGAAGCTCTTCGAGCTGGGCATGCTGGTCGGCAGGCAGATGAACCTGCGGGCGATCGCCCGTCCGGTTATGGAGGAGCTTGGCGTCAAGACGAACGAAACGGTGCTGCTGTCGATCGCAGACTCTCTCTCCGGGGTATGCATTGAAAAAATCGAGAGCAACCAATCGATCAAGTCCACCTCCCAGCTCGGAAAACGCGTGCCGCTGTATGCCGGGGCGCCGACGAAGCTGCTGCTTGCTTATTTGCCGCCCGAGAGCATAGACGCCGTAATTGCAAACAGTCTGGTCGCTTACACGGAGCAAACGACAGTAGAACCGGACCGGCTCAGCCGGGATTTGGAAGAAATTCGCCGCCAAGGCTACTGCATCACTTACGGCGAACTGGACATCGGCTCGGCCGGCGTCGCATTTCCGATTTGCAATCATGAAGGAAAAACGATCGCCTCCTTAAGCGTCGTCGGTCCGGAGTTCCGCATGAAGGACGCGATGAGGACGTACTGGGAGCATTGCCGGGAAGCGGCGCATGCGATCTCCCGCCAGCTCGGCTGCGAGATCCGGATGATCGAGACGTGGAATAGCGGCGCAGGTTATCCGCTGCGCTAATCGTCGATCCGGACAATTTTCGAATAATTGGGCGAAAAGTGAAAATTATCACTAACTATAAAGCGCTTTCTTTGGTATAATCAACCTTAGAAGGCGCTTTGCATTTTCATGAAGAGGAGATGGTTTAGCGTGTTGATGAGCACCACGGAGTTTTACAAAACGTTGCCCGTCCGAAGTTGTACCCAGTGCGGCGAGGTGCTGGAGGAAATGGCCGATTGCTACAGCTGCGTATGCGACAAATGCCGAGGAATGACGTTTTATCCGCTGTCTCCGATGCAAAATGCAGTGCCGGATACTAAACCGCAGTGATGCTTATAGAAATCATACGAAGCAAAAAAAACCAGGGATCGGCCTGACAGGCTATCCCTGGTTTTTTGCTCTGCGGGCATCATGCTTCCGAAGCTTCTCTAAAGCCGCATGATTTATGCGTGCCGTCGCAGAACGGCTGGGTTCCCGAATGGCCGCAGCGGCAAAGTGCGGTTTGGCTGCCGGTGCGGAACGCGTTGCCTTTGCCGTCGACGAGCGTAATCTCCCCTTCTATGACATAAGGGCCTTCATCGAACTTGGTAATTTTGATTTGGGACATGGAAAAACATCTCCTTTTACCTTTTGATTGTATGAGAAATAATTGCTCACACAACTATACTAACTTGGCAATGTTGTTTAGTCAATTATTTTTTTTGTTGCTCACGCAACATCTTTGATATATAGTAAGTTTAAAAGGAGGGAAGACTTCGTGAAAGAATACCACGCAATCGTTAAATCGGCGCTGCTGGCGGACGATCCCGCCACCTTCGTCACCCGCCGCGTCGACAGCATCCGGGTGGAACTGGGGGGAATTCCCGGCGATCGGCATTTCGGGCTGCTCCGTCCGGCGGATTCGCGGCAAAACATATACCCCCGGGGGGAACTTATTGCGAACCGGCGGCAAATCAGCATCGTTTCCGTGGAGGAATGCGAGCGGATAGCGGGGAATATGGGACTTGGCGAAGTGCGGCCGGAATGGCTCGGCGCAAATTTGCTTGTTGAAGGATTTCCGGAGCTGACCTTGCTTCCTCAAGGCTCCCGGCTCTTGTTCCCGGATGGCACCGGACTGATCTGCGAAGGGGAAAATTTGCCGTGCCTCGGACCTGGCCGTGTCATCGAGGGGCTGTTTGGCCCGCAGACTCCCGGCGCTTCATTCGTTTCGGCAGCCAAAAAGCTGCGCGGCATCGTATGCTCCGTCGAAAGAGAGGGCATAATTCGGATCGGCGACGGGATCCGAATCATTTGCCGGTAACGATTCGTTAAAATAGCGGAACTTTTCCGAAACAGATGTATTATTTTAAAATAGCCGTTGACAGAATATACCCCGGTGGGGTATATTTATTTTCGAAAGGAAGATAATGCCTCCGGATCCGGGTAGTCTTTTTTAGTGAAATCGAAAATTTTTTTGGTTGTTGACATACCATTGGGGGGTATCGTATGATGAGGTCGTGAGGTGATAACAATGATCCATGTAACCGATCAAGCTGCGGAATGCTGTGAAACCCACAGCGAAAGAAAAAGCCATCATTCCGACAAGATGAAAAGCAACCTGATCAGCCGTTTGAACCGGATCGAAGGACAAATTCGCGGGGTCAAAGGTTTGATAGAAAAAGACACTTACTGCGACGATGTGCTGAACCAGATCGCCGCGATTCAATCGGCGCTGAACAGCGTAGGGCGGCTGCTGCTGGAGGGACACATGAAAAGCTGCGTTATAGAACGCATCCAGTCCGGAGATCACGAAGTCATTGATGAATTGCTGATTACCGTCAATAAATTAATGAAATAATACTACGGAGGGATTCACTATGCAAAACGTTACGTTGAATGTTCAAGGAATGTCCTGCAATCATTGCGTCAATTCGATCGAAGGCGCCGTCAAGGAGATTGGCGCAACCGCCAAGGTAGATCTGCAAAGCGGCACCGTTTCGGTCCAATTTGACGAATCGAAGCTGTCTCTCGGAGCTATTAAAGAAGCGATAGAAGATCAAGGCTACGACGTCGTTTGATGTTACCCGCGGCCATCGCATGGTGGCCCTTTCTTTTGATCTGAATTATACCCCATGGGGGTATATAAAAACGAACGAAGGTGATGAAGATGAGTACGATGCAATCCGCACCGCAGCAACAAACATCTTTACAAATTACCGGCATGACCTGCGCCGCCTGCGCTGCGCGAATCGAAAAAGGGCTCGGCAAGCTTCCCGGCGTACAACGTGCCGCGGTCAACTTCGCTTTGGAGACGGCGCATGTGGAATTTTCCGCCGCTCAGGTGTCCGTTCCCGATTTGGTAAAAAAGGTGGAGCAGCTTGGCTATAAGGCGAAGCCGAAGCAGGAGACGAAGGATGCCGGCGAACACCGCCGGCAGGAAATCCGCCGGCAAAAGCGCAAGCTGCTCGTATCTGCAATCCTTTCGCTGCCCTTGCTTTGGGCGATGGTCGGCCATTTTTCCTTCACCTCATGGATCTGGGTGCCGGACCTGTTTATGAATCCGTGGTTCCAGCTTGCGCTCGCTACACCGGTACAATTAATCGTCGGCTGGCAGTTTTACGTCGGAGCGTATAAAGCGCTTCGTAACGGCAGCGCCAATATGGACGTTCTCGTCGCGCTCGGCACTTCGGCCGCGTATTTTTACAGCCTGTACCTGACGCTGCAGTCTCTCGGAGAACACGGGCACGGTTACCAAGTCGATATGTACTACGAAACGAGCTCGGTGCTCATCACCCTGATTCTGCTCGGCAAACTGTTCGAAGCGCTCGCGAAAGGGCGCTCCTCGGAAGCGATCAAGACGTTGATGGGGCTGCAAGCGAAAACCGCGCTTGTTCTCAGAGGAGGACAGGAGCTCAGCGTTCCGGTGGACGAAGTGATTGTCGGCGACGTTGTTCTGGTAAAGCCGGGCGAGAAGGTGCCGGTTGACGGCATCGTGCTCGAAGGCGTCTCGGCCGTCGATGAATCGATGCTGACGGGCGAGAGCATACCGGTTGAGAAAAAAAGAGGGGATTCGGTGATCGGGGCTACGCTGAACAAAAACGGCGTGCTTAAAGTGCAGGCGACGAAAATCGGCAAAGAAACCGCATTGTCGCAGATCATTAAGGTGGTCGAGGAAGCTCAGGGCTCCAAGGCGCCGATTCAGCGGGTCGCGGACGTAATATCCGGTATTTTTGTTCCGATTGTCGTCGGCATCGCGTTAGTTACATTCTGCATTTGGTATTTCGCCGTAAACCCGGGCGATTTCTCGGGGGCGCTGGAGAAGGCGATTGCGGTGCTTGTCATCGCCTGCCCGTGTGCATTGGGGCTGGCGACACCGACCTCGATCATGGCCGGCTCGGGGCGTGCGGCGGAGCTTGGCATCCTGTTCAAGGGCGGGGAGCATTTGGAGACGGCTCACCGGGTGAATGCCGTCGTGTTGGATAAAACCGGTACGGTGACCAAGGGCAAGCCGGAACTCACCGACGTGTTCGTCGCAGACGAATGGAAGGAAGCGGAACTGCTGGCCTTGATCGGCGCGGCCGAACGGAACTCCGAGCATCCGCTGGCCGAAGCGATCGTCGTCGGCATTCAGTCCCGCGGCATCGCGCTGCCGGCATCGGAAGCTTTCGAGGCGATTCCGGGATACGGCATCAAGGCTGGCGTAAACGGCCGCGAGCTGTTGATCGGCACACGGAAGCTGATGGGCCGCTACAGCGTCGATATTGAACCGATTTTGCCCGAAATGAATCGGCTTGAAGAGCAGGGGAAAACCGCTATGCTCGTCGCCGTGGACGGGAAATACGCCGCGATGCTGGCTGTGGCCGATACCATCAAAGATACGTCCCGGCAGGCGGTCGCGCGCCTGAAAGAGCTCGGGCTGCAGGTGATCATGATCACCGGCGATAACGAGCGGACGGCGCGTGCGATTACGAAGGAAGCCGGTATTGACCGCGTACTCGCGGAAGTGCTGCCCGAGGGAAAAGCGGCGGAAGTGAAAAAACTTCAGGACAGCGGCCTGAAGGTGGCGATGGTCGGCGACGGAATCAACGACGCGCCTGCGCTCGCCACGGCCGATATCGGGATGGCGATAGGCACCGGAACGGACGTGGCGATGGAAGCGGCGGACGTGACGCTGATGCGCGGCGATTTGAACAGCATTCCCGATGCGATTTTTATGAGCAAAAAGACGATGCTCAATATCAAGCAAAATCTTTTCTGGGCGCTCGCTTACAACGTGATCGGCATTCCGATCGCCGCCGCAGGTTTCCTCGCCCCTTGGCTCGCCGGTGCGGCGATGGCGCTCAGCTCGGTTTCGGTTGTGCTTAATGCGCTCAGATTGCAGCGTATAAAGTTATAAGTTATTTTTCGCAAGCAGTTTAAGATTTGGATTAAAATGCGCTATTATACCAAGCCTCTGAAATTTTAGCAATAAAATGGGGACGTGGGAATTTTAATGGAATTCTCATAAAAGCAGGTGAACCGTTGGGGCCCGTGCGTTTGCGGCTCGTCTGGTAATATCTCCAATTTTTTGAGGTGCTATACTAGGGACAGGCAAGAACACAACTAGAATGCAACCTCAGGAGGTAACCAAATGATGATGAAACGCAGCATGGCGAAAAAACTGATGACGGCTACTTTGAGTTTGTCTCTGCTGTTTGCGGGAGGAGCTGTAGCGCTTCCGACTTCCGCACACGCAGCGACGCTTGCCGAACGTATTATCGATACGGGGGACAACTATATGCACACCCCTTATAAATTCGGTGCTCCGGCTGGAAGCACCCGGGTGTTCGACTGCTCCTCGTTTACACAGTATATTTTCAAAAAACATGGCATCTCGCTGCCCCGCACTTCCAAGCAGCAATCGAAAGTCGGACGTTACGTGCCGCGCAGCCAACTGCAAAAAGGAGACCTGGTGTTTTTCTCGACCCGCAGCTCCGGTGGCAAAGTCGGTCATGTCGGCGTATATATCGGCAACGGAAAAATTCTTCATACCTTCGGCAATCCGCAAGGCGTGACGATTTCCAACATGAAATCGGGCTGGTGGTCCAACCACTACATTACGGCAAGACGCGTGCTTTAATTATAAATATGAGCAGCAAGGAACCCGCGGCGGCAGCTGCGGGTTTCTTGTGCGCTTGGCAGCGCATCGTACTAACGGGTGAAAGTCCCGAGCGCACCGCGGGGTGGCGGAAGCGCATAGCCGACTGGTAGTGCTCTGGCCGTAAGGGAGGGTGCGGAGGATCAGAAGGCAAAACCCGGAACAGGCGGCATGAACCATGTTGGCTGGCGAAGCCGGATAACCCTGCAAGAGAAGGGGACGTCCTATACCACCATAGGCTTCGAAAGTTAGGAGGACTGGATTCGGGGGAAAGACGATGACGTGACCCAAGGAGGGCTTATCGTCTTCCGCATAGCGGTAAACTCTTTTCAAGGCTTATAGGGCTAAGACAGAATGATGGATGGTGAGCAGTCATACGAAGGGATAGTAGTGAGAAAGCTTGCCGGAAAAGCCGCAATGGCAAGTGAACCGACACCAACGTTGTCGGTGCAAGCTTAGACCCAAAAGGCAAAGACTTGGTGCGAAGCCCGGAACCGTGGAAGAAAAGCATAACCACCTAGGAAGCCGTCATGTGCCAGACAGAAGCCGGGGAGCCAAGAAGAGCGAAGAGCCGGGGCTGAACAAAAGGGTAGGCCGTCTGGGGCGGAGTACCGAAGGGGAACCGGAAAGGCTGAAAGATTAGCTATACGTCCGGAAACTGAAAGGGAAGGAACACGAGACATGAAGGAAGGAAAAGGAGAGGTAGGCTTTCGTGAGGGAGTAGAAGTCCCGAGAAAACGCAGATGGCACAGCCTCATCGACAAGATATGGGCGATGCCGAACCTTGAGGAGGCATTCCGGGAGGTCAAGCGCAACCGGGGAGCAGCGGGAGTAGACGGAGTGACCATAAAGGTATTCGAGAGTGAACTGGAGCGTAACTTAAGAACGCTTCAGCAGGAGCTGCGGGCGAAGGCATACAAGCCGATGCCGGTCAGGCGCATGTACATTTCCAAGGAAAATGGGGGTCAAAGGCCGCTCGGGATACCCGCAATTCGCGATCGCGTAGTACAGGCGGCGACCCGCCGAATCCTCGAACCGATTTACGAGGCGACATTTATGGAGTGTAGTTTTGGGTTTCGCCCGGGACGCAGTGCACACATGGCGCTGGAGAACATTCGGAAAGATCTCATGGATGGATACGTTTATGTGATCGACGCCGACCTGAAATCGTATTTCGATCTCATTCCACATGACAAGTTGCTTAAGGCCGTCAAGGAAGAAGTGGTGGATGGTAGTGTCCTAAAGCTCATAGAAAGCTTCTTAAAGTCCGGAGTCATGGAGAACGGAAGTTTTCACCTGAACGAGCAAGGAAGTCCACAGGGTGGGGTTATTAGTCCGCTTTTGGCGAATATCTACCTAAACCCGCTGGATAAGCTCATGACTGAACGGAAGCACCGTATAACACGGTACGCCGATGATTTTGTGATCTGCTGCAAATCCCAAAAGGGGGCAGAGAGGGTACTCCAAGGTGTTATTCGTCTACTGGAACAAGAGCTTGGGCTCAAAGTACACCCGGAGAAAACCAAGATCGTGAACAACTTGGAACAGTCCTTTATGTTCCTAGGTCATGAGTTTAAACCGGGATTTTGGGTTACTCCATCCTCGAAAGCCAAACAGAAATTTAAAGAACGCGTGAAAGCAATTACGCGGCGGAACCAAACGGTGAATGTGGAACAGCTGATCCGAAAGAAGTTGAATCCATATTTACGTGGATGGGGTAGCTATTTTGGCTGGGGCAACGTAGGAAGTCTGATGAGAGAGTACGATGCATGGATAAGGAGAAGGCTCCGGATGGTACAGTTGCGGAGCTGGAAAAAGCCGAAGAACTTCTACAGGGCACTAAGAAAGAATAAGTGGAGGGGAGAGCTTCCCAAGATGCGTATGTTCGCATGGAGAAGCTCGCTATCCAAGCCAGCCAGTGTTGCAATGCCAAACGATTGGTTCAGAGAAAGAGGTCTCGTTTTTCTCGTAGACATCTATAATGAACATCATCCCCAGCGGGGATAAGCGCGGAGGAGCCGGATGCGATGACCCGCACGTCCGGTTCTGTGAGAGGCCCATGAATTCATTCATGGGCCTACTCGATTTTGGCCCCGCAAATACTTTCGTGTTTAATTGTTGTATAACGAAACTGTTGTGTGATACAATCGTTGGAGAAGAGGAGGATTTTCCCATGTCTGATTCGATGCCAGATATTTATGAACTGCGCGCCGAGGTGCAGCGATTTATCCGTTTGTTCGGGCTCTTGGAGCCGTCGGTCACACCTTGCGGTTATGCGCTTTCCGTATCGCAGGTGTTGGCTATGCAGGAGCTTGAGCAGCGAAGACTGACGTTAAGCGAGCTGGCGCAGGCGCTGTTTCTGGAACGAAGCACGGTCAGCCGGCTCGTTGACGCGCTGGTGCGCGAAGATTTCGTCTCCCGGAAAATCAATGAAAGCAACCGCAGGGAAGTTTATCTTTCGTTGACGGAGAAAGGCCGGCGTTCTATCTTGCGCGTCAAGGAGCAGTCCGCGCATTATTACGAATCGCTGCTGGAGGGGATGTCCGCGGAGGAGCGGATAACGATTTTGGGCGGCTTCCGCCTGTTCGCAGACTGTATCGCCAGGAAGAAGGGTGGGAATACATAACGTGATTAATGGAAAAACTCAAACGACAGCTTCCGCCGCTTCCCTTGTTCTGGCGTTTCTCGCCTCATCCCATCATTGGCTGCACATGGGGCTGCTGATGCTGCTTGGCGGCGGCGCACACGGCATGGGGGACATGTCGGCACTGCTTTGGGTGCGCCGGTTTATGATGGTCATGACGCTGGCGATGGTCGTCTGGTCTGTTTACCGCCTGGTCCGCCACCGCTGCCGGAAGGCGCCGATAATCGCCGTCACTGCCGTTTCCGCTGTACTGTCGCTGGGATTCATTATTTACACGCTGGTGCAGTTCGGCTGGTAACCTTAGGCTGCCGGACTACTCGATAAACCGGTCCTTCCACTCGGGGCGCGGCATCAGGCATGCCTCGTGTTTGCCGAACCAGCGGTAGCGGTTTCGCGCTACCGCGTCGTACGCCGCGTCCCGCAGCGGACGCGGCACCAGGGCGCCGGCGTACAGCAGCGGCCATAGGCCGGGAAGGCGCAGGACCAGGCGAAGCGCGGCCGTCGATTTGGTGTAGGCACGGCCGTCCTCGATCAGCACGAAGCTGTGCAGCGCTTCGGCAGGCAGGCCGAACCGGCGCAGCAGCGACCGGCCGCTGTCCGATTGCAGGGCCGCGAAGCGGAACCGTTTTCGCGTATCGCGGCGGATCACGAAGCGGACGACGCCGTTGCATAGACCGCATACGCCGTCGTAAAGCACGATGCTCGGCTCCTTATGCAGTTCATCCATAAGTTTTCCCTCCTGGTGACCACAGCTGCCGCTTCTTGGCGGTACCGATAGTTTGCCACAAGAGATCGGCTTTTTCAATCGGTCCGGACATGACCCCCGGAAAAGAAACCCGTCTGCCGAATTGATTTAATAATATTATGTAGATGCGGGCGGGTGGAATCGATGAACTTAACGAATTGTGCTTGCTGCGGCAAGCTGCTGCTGACCGGATACGAGAAGCGCTGCCGCGATTGCATGCAGCTCTATTTGGAGGATTCGCGGAAAATCAAGCAGTTTCTGCTGACTCATCCGCGGGCGAGCGTTATTGAGGTTTGCAACCAAACCGGCATTTCGCTGAAGCGCATCAAGGAAGTCACCGGACAAAGCGGCTGAGCGGCTTTGGCCAAGCTCAGGAAGGCTGCTTCGCGCGGCGGTCCCGGAACTGCTTCGGCGTGACGCCGAGATGCTTTTTGAACGATTTGGAGAAATGGCACAGATCGCTGAAGCCGGTCGTGACGGCAACCTCGCTGAGCGCAATGTCGGTATGCGTAAGCAGGTTTTTCGCTTTTTCCAGCCTGCGGTTGTAAATGAACTGCATCGGAGTCATGCCGAGCAGCGACTTGAAATATTTGATGACATAGTTATGGTGATAATGGATAACCTCGGCCAAATCTTCGATTTTGATATCTTCGTTGAGGCGGCTGTCGATGTATTGAATGAGCGCGTTCAGCTTGCGGATCGAGGGCGGCGCGGCTTTTTTCATTTCGGGGGAGACGCTTCGGTTGATGTAATAGGAAACGATTTCGAAAATCGCCGCCTTCACCCGCAGCGTCACTGAAGGCGCGTCTTCGCATAAACCGCCGGTCAGCTTCGCAAACGCCCGTTCGACCTCGTTTTCGCCGGCTGCGCCAATGAAATAGGGCAACCGGTAATACTTAAAGAGCGGCTCAAATACGACATTGGACGTAAAGTGGCACCAATATTTGGTGAACGTATTGTCGCTAACCGCCGAGAAGGAATGCTGCGTTCCGGCGGGGATGAAAAAAAGCTGTCCGGGCTTCGGTTCATACGTTGTATCCCCGATTCGAATCCACCCTTCCCCGCCGCAAATATAATACAATTTGTTGTACTTCGGGGTTATGTTTTTGCAGCCCCAGCTGCGTTTGCATTTCGTGTACCCCGCATTAAGAATTTGCACCTGCAAGTCGGAGATATAACTGTCGATGATACGTTCGGAAGTATCCGTCATGTTCTCCCACCCCGTTTGAATTCGTTTTCGCAACATGGCTTCATTGTAAGCGCTTTTGTTTGCGCCGGCATTGCAATTTCTTCAGGTCGACATACCTTTTTTTTTGAAAAACAGCCCGGACGGATGGACTCCGCCCGGGCTGTATGCTTCGCGTTATTTGCCGACGGTCAGTTCGATGACGCCGTCTTTTTTGTTGTAACGGTCCGTCGCCTCTTTGATGATCTCATTGCCGCCTTTGGATTTGTATTCTTCAATCACCTTGGGCCAGTCGGAGATCGGCTCCTTGCCGTACACCATTTTGATCATGTGATCGATGATCAGCTTCGGTCCGACGTCCTGCTGGGCGGCGAGATCGGGAAACTTGACGAACGAGCTGAGGTCGGGGTAGAAGCCGATGCCGGACAACCCTTCCTTGGCGAGCACGGTATCGAACGCCTTCAGCGTATCTCTGCCGGTGTCGTCGAGCTGCAGCCTCAGCTTGTTGTAGGTGGCGTCGTGCGTCGCCCAAAGCGTACCGCTGCGGAAGCCTTCCTCCTCGTTGTCCTCCTGCGTTTTCGGAAACTTGTAATTGATTTTGCCGTTCTCCATCGTATATGTTTCGCCTTCGATGCCGAGTGAGAAAAACTTCTCCGCCTGCTCGGTCGTCATCCAATCGAAAAACTTCAGTATGCCCGCGGCCGTTTCCGGCTTCGTTTTCGCATTGATGTAGAACGAGCGGACGACCGGCGTATAGTAGAAATAACCGGCTTTGCCGTCCGGCCCTTTCGGGGACGGAATGATGTCCACTTTGGCGGACGGAGTCACCTGTGTATTGCCCGTGCGGTAGCCCGGAAGCCCCGTTGCATTGGCCGACCAGATGCCGGCTTTGCCGCCGTTGATGTTTTTCGTGTAATCGGTCGAGCTGATCGTTGCGAAATCTTTCGGGATGAGCCCTTCGTCGTACATCGTTTTGTAGACCTGCAAGGCCTTTTGCGTATTTTCCACGTCAAAAAATTTCGGCACGACCTGGCCGTTTTGCACCTCGAACTGGTCCTTGTAAGGGAGCACGTCGAAGGCGCCGAAGATGACGTCGGCATATTTGAAGTTTTCCCTCATCTGGTACGGGTTCTCGACGCCGTTTTTCTTCATCGCCCGCAGCACGTTCAGAAATTCGTCGACTGTCTTCGGCGCCGGAAGGCCGGTTTTTTCGAGTTGGTCGGTTCGAATAAAAGTAGCCCGGCGGGAAGGGTTGCTCAAATATTCCGGGATGCCGTAAATTTTGCCCTTGTAAGACACCGCATCCCAGGCCGCTTTCGGCACCTGCTTCATCAGGTTCGGGGCGTATTGCTTGAGAAGGTCGTCGAGCGGCATGAAGACACCGCTCTCAACGGAGCCGGACAGCGATTTGGTCGTGGCGGTGCCGATAACGCCGACCACATCGGGGATGTCGCCTCCCGCGAACATCAGGTTCATCTTCGCATCCTCGGTGACGCGGACGTCCAGTTCCGTATTGGTCAGTTCGCCAAGCTTCAGCACCCATTTATCTTTGCTCAGATCGGGGATGCGGGTGTGGTAGCCGGTGCTGACGGTGGTCGGATACGAGATGGAAAATTTCGTCTTTTGGGCCGGCGTATTCGTACCGGCGGAAGGGGAGGCGGGTTGGCCGGAGCCGGAGCAGCCCGTCAGCGCTGAACCTGCGGTGAGCGCGGCGGCTACCAGCCACATTGTCTTTTTCTTCATGGTCATCTTTTCATCGAACCCCTTTGCATTTTATTAGGAAATGACGCGAAGCAAATTTTGCGGATGAACGGAGGCTCCTTAAGATTTTATGGAGCCTACCAGCATGCCTTGGATGAAATGCTTTTGCAGAAACGGATACACCAGCATGATCGGCACGGTCGCCACCACGATGACGGCCATTTTGACTCCCTCCGGAGACAGCTGGGTGAGCAGGTCGCCATTCGGGTCGGAGGAGCCGAACATATCGGCGAAGACGATTTCGCGAAGCCGCACCTGCAAAGGCACGAGCGTCCGCTTGTTGATGTAGTAGACGGCCGCTGAGTACGTGTTCCAGTTCGCTACCGCGTAGATGATGCCCATCGTCGCCATCGCGGGGCGGGAGAGCGGCAGCACGATGTGCCAGAGCAGCCTAAGCTCGCCGCAGCCGTCCATTTTGCCCGAGTCCATCAGCTCGGCGGGCAAATTCATAAAAAAAGAGCGCATCACGAACAGGTTGAACGCGCTGATCGCCGACGGAAGCATAAGCGCCCACAGCGTGTTAAGCAGCCCGAGCTCCTTGATCAGCAGGTAGTTCGGAATAAGCGGCGCGTGGAAGATCAGGGTGATCAGGATGAGCAGCAGGATCAGCTTGCGCCCGAGGTATTCCCGGCGGGACAGCGGATAGGCGAGTGAAGCGGTCGCGGCCAGGTTGATCAAGGTGCCCGGTACGGTCACGATGAGGCTGTTGCGAAAGGCGAGCCAAATCGAAGGGTCCCTCAGGATGAATCCGTAATTTCCCGTCGTCCAGCCGACCGGCCAGAAGGTAACTTGTCCCGTGTTGATAGCGACGCTGCTGCTGAACGATTGGGCAATGACATGCACGATCGGCAGCACCATGCTGAGCCCGATCGCGCACATGGCGGCCGCGATCAGCGCATGGCCCGTCCGCTCGGCTTTGGTGAAAATCATGGCGTAGCGCCTCCCATCTCGGCTTGATGTAAGTTCAGTAAAGGCTTTCTCCTGTCGTTCTCCGGCTTAAGGCGTTGCCGATCATGATTAACGCGAGACCGACGAGCGATTTGAACAAACCGACCGCCGTCGTATAGCT
Source organism: Paenibacillus hamazuiensis (assembly GCF_023276405.1). Lineage (NCBI taxonomy): Bacteria > Bacillati > Bacillota > Bacilli > Caryophanales > Paenibacillaceae > Paenibacillus > Paenibacillus hamazuiensis. The sequence goes on along the minus strand of NZ_JALRMO010000001.1, from coordinate 6,217,788 downwards.
GTATTGACGGTCGACGAGTCCGGCCCGGTAGACGTAGGTGTCGATAATTTCGCCGTTTTCGCTGTTCAGCGGGTTCAGGAACACGTACACCCGCTCGAAGCCGAAGTCGAGGAAATTGCCGATATGGAGCAGGAACAAAATCGTGATCGTCGGCAAAATGAGCGGCACGGTGATCGAAAACGTCTGCCGCAGCCGGCTGGCTCCGTCGATTTGCGCGGCCTCGTACAGATCCGGGTTAATCCCTGCAATCGCGGCCAAGTAAATGATCGTCCCCCAGCCGCTGTCGCGCCAAACGCCGGCGCCCACGAGAATGCTGCGGATGTAGCTTTTTTCGCCGAGGAAATAAATCGGTTCGATGCCGAACATCTTCAGCATGTGATTCACGAAGCCCGAGGTCGGGGACAGCAAACCTACGATAATGCCGCCGACGATAACCCACGACAAGAAATGGGGCATGTAAATGACGGTTTGGATGATTCGCTTGAATATGGCGACACGCAGTTCATTGAGCAGCAGCGCGAGCAGGATCGGTACCGGAAAGGCAAAGAGGAGATCGTACAGTCCGATCAGCAGCGTATTTTTCAGAATGCCGATAAATTCGGTGTAGGCGAACATCCTCTGAAAATGCTCCAGCCCGACCCACGGCGATCCGGAAATCCCGCGAAAAATATTGTAGTTCTGAAAAGCGATCACCGATCCGGCAAGCGGAATATACTTGAACACAAGAAAAAACAGCACGCCGGGTATCGAAATGATGTAAAGCAGCGCATGCTTGCGGATAAAAGCGCGCTTCTGCCGGGCGGTCGCGAACTGAAACGGAACATGTTCCGCCGCTTCCCATTTGCTTGCCATAAATCACGTCTCCTTTATTTGCAGATGCTTGGCGGTATTTCGCCTTTTTGCGGTCAGTTTGCGCATATATTACTGTATCATTGGCGGCAGCGCACCATAATGTCCCAAATGGATATGATTTTGGTTGAAATAAACATGTTTTAGGTGGTAAATCGTTAAGGCGGTTGAAATTTACCTGATTTTAGAATATATTAGGTATTGCCTAAATATTTTAGTTATCAGCTAATTTATGTTGGGGAGTGAGAGGTTCCATGTTAGTTTGGATGCTGCGAAAAATAATGGCCGAGAGAGGAATTTGGACGGGAGCCGCACTCGCCCGGCTGCTTAAGGAGAAGGCGGGCTACCGGCTGTCCGCGCCTTCGATTCACGCTTTGATGACGGGACAGCCGAAGCAGATGAAAGCGGAAACGCTGGACGCCTTATGCATAGCGCTGGAATGCACGCCTAACGATTTGTGGGCGTTTACGCCGTCCGGCAAGGGAGCATAGAAGAGGAGGGCTGGACATGACGGTTAAATCGATCGTTCCGTTCGGGGACCCAATATTAAGGAAAAAGGCGAAGCCGGTTGCCGAGGTAGGGGAAAGAGTCATCAAGCTGCTGGACGACCTGACGGATACGCTGTACGCGAAGGAAGGGCGCGCGGGCTTGGCCGCTCCGCAAATCGGCATTTTGCGAAGAGTCGTCGTTATGGATTGCGGAACCGGGCTGATCGAACTGATTAACCCGGAAATGCTGGAGATGAGCGGGGAGCAAGCCGGCCCTGAAGGCTGCCTGTCTTTCCCGAATTTTATCGGCAACGTGAGGCGCGCCATGCATGTCAAGATCAGCACGCTGACCCGCAGCGGAGAGAAGCGCGAGCTGGAAGCGGAGGGATATTTGGCCCGGTGCATCCAGCATGAGATGGATCACCTGGACGGCGTGCTGTTTATCGACCGCGTTCAAGAGGATACGCTGTACCACGAGCATACGAAGCAAACGGTTCGTGTGGCGGACGTGATCCGTCTGAGCAATCAAGGGGTGTAGCGGCGACGTGCTGTTGACTAAGGTAGCGTTACGAAAGAGGATATCAATGCTGAAAACCAATATCCGCATCAAAGGGTCGTCCATTCGGATGGCTTTTTATTTACGTTAAAGATTTTGCATGTTATCAGCGGAAATGTTGAAATTGTTGGCTGTCCACGGAGACTTGGGGTATGTCATGGCTCGAACGCTGTTCATAACCTGTAACGGTTGTGACAGAGCTTATTTGGCTTAAAATGCTCATTTTCAAATTCTGACGGTTACCAGCGAGCTTATTTGAAGGATTATCCGATAGGAGGCCTTCCTTTTGCCCAAATAACCTCGTCCAGAACCGTTACAATTTTAAAATCGGCAATTTCCTTGTAATAATCGCTATGGCAACCGTTAGAATTTTTATCGCATCCAAGTTCAAATTATCTTCAACCGAAACTGCTCGTCAGAGTGGTTTAATCGACAACGCAGAAGAACGCATCGCTGAAAAGGGCTTCCGTTTTTTTACATAGCTCCGTACGTTATGAAACATAATAAAACGGCGGCTGGCAAGGAACATTTTACGATCTCGGAACGTCTGTAAGGCATAACATCAGGAAAGGAGTCAAACATCCATGCACACAACTTTTTCTCTATATAAAAAAGGAGGACATCTGCTGCTGGCTGCTTTTTTGCTGCTGACGGGCTGTCAGGCCTCGGCCTCTTCCCATCCGGCGGGCAGCACCGCGCCCGGAGGGGCGGCCGTTTCGCCGCCAGCTGCAGGTGCGGACCAGCCGGACAACGGCAATAAACCGGCAGCGCCGGACGCAAGCGGCAATGCCGAAGCCGCAAAGCCGGGAGATCGGCCTGCTGCGCCGTCCGCCGGTACGGGCAGCGAGCCGGCTCCGGCGACAGAGCCGCGGAAGCTGGCCGATATGTATTTTACCAACGAACGTTTGGGCTGGACGGTTGGAGAAACGAAGATGGGCTCGACGATTTGGAAAACGTCGGATAAGGGCGCCTCATGGAACAAATCCGCTTTGCAGGGCGTGTTCGTAAGGGGAATCGGCTTCGCAGGCGAGACCCAGGGCTGGGCGGTCGGAAAAACGGACTGCCGGGAGCAGCAGGGAAGCCGCTTATGCACCGGTTTGCAGATCTCCCATTCCGCGGACGGAGGAAAAACGTGGAGCACGCAATGGACGCAAAAGGTACAGGACGTTGACTTTTACAGCAAAGATAAAGTGTTTGTGGTGAATGAGCGGCAAGTGTACGCGATCGCCGGGAATCGGATGCTGCGCACCGTAGATGGAGGTCAGCATTGGAGCTTGGTCGATTTTCAGATCGGGCCGTTCCTCGCGGAACAGGCTGTGTTTTTGACGGACGGTAAGAACGGCTGGGTCATGGGACGCGTCGGAAAAGGCTGCAAGCCGAACGAATCGACGGGAGAGCAGTGCGCGGTTGCCGTCGTGAACACGGCGGACGGCGGGCAGCACTGGAAGCTGCAGTGGTCGCCGGACAATTCGACGGGGCTGCAGACGGTGGGCATTTCGTTTATTAACCCGAGCAAGGGCTGGATGATGATTTTGAGCATGGAGACGCTGCAGTCCAGCTTGTACGGAACGACGGACGGCGGGACGCATTGGTCGAAAATTTCCGAGATGCGGGGCGGCAGGCCGTATACCCGGGGGCTGCAGTTCGTCTCGGAGACGACCGGATTTGTGCCGCTAAGCGCGGGAGCAGGGCCGGTCGGCGGCGGTCTCGCCGTGACCCGGGACGGTGGGAAGAATTTCGAACGCAAAATTGAGGAAGGCAAGGAGTGGAGCTTCGAGCAGCTGCAGTTTTTCTCCGAGCAGGCCGGCTGGGTGCGCGTCTTCGATCCGTCTAAAGGTGACTACCTTATGTATACGGCTGATGGCGGCAATACGTGGAAGACCAGCGTTCCGCAGCAGTAGAGCGGGATTAAAGAAAGAATCCGCTGGAAAGACAAGTTATGGTCTAATATGTCACTAGGGAAGGAGGTGAGCCTACTTGGATCACTTTGCATCCCTAGTGATTTTAGTTTGCGTTATGGTGGTCGCTGTTTGCTACTCTCAGCTGCATGCCAAAGCTCGATTCGGCAAGGTTGGGATCGAAGTGAAATTATGGTACATTATAACTCAACTTTCGCAGCTAAGATCAGTCAGTAAACCCTTGATATAGTTGGGCAAACCAGCAATCCATTGTTGGACTTGACAAATAAGTGCAGACCTCTCCCTTTTCGTCTTGGTTTTGGTCAACTCCAAGAAGAACACCACGATTTGTTGTAGCGCCGATTTGAAGTCAAGTTCCCGAACTTCGTCTGCAAATAGGAAGAAGAGACCTCCAAGTGAACGAGCATCCTGATTCGCACGACGTTCCCATTCTAATAACAAGTAACGACTGAACACAATCGTCGTATGGCAAATCAGCGAATCGAACGATCTGCCTTGGAACTCCGTCCCAAGCTTCAAATGGGATTTAGTGAATTTAAAGAAGGTTTCTATGCTCCACCGCATTCCGTAAATCCTCACGATTTCCGTGTCGCTCAGTTCGGTATCGGTGCTCAAGATAACAAGCCATTCCCTACGACAGTTACGGTTTTGCACAAATACGAGTCGAATTGGCAGTCCACAAGCTGTTTGAACAAGAAACGAGCCGAGTACATCTATTTTGGTCGATCGCGGCAGCCTTTGGTAAAGCTCCTTCAACGTGACGAGGTCTTCACCCAAGACATAGCGCTGCTTCATGTCCTTGATCATCCCGATGACGTGAAGCCCTTCCGACATAAGGCTTCGCAAAAGTGGCGCTTGCGTAAACCAGCTATCCATGAGCACAAAATCAGCAGCAAAACCAGCCCGAATCGCACGTTTGAGTAATTCTACGACCGCATCTGGCTTACGGGTGAATGCTTCCAAGCGACGCTTATATCCTTGAGTCCGCTTCGACAAGTTATCTTTTATTTCACAAAAACGGTTGGTGATCTTAGCGGAACTGAGCATGACAAAATCGATGGGAGCAAAACTGAAGCCATCCGACCAACCCAGCGTGAGCATATTGTAACCGCGGACGAATCGACCTGTCGTATGATCATGAACGCGAGCCAACAGTTCTGCTTTCTTGCTTCGATTTCGCTTCAAAACAGAATCGTCTACGATAAACACGCGAGTACGAGAACTTGAAATGAGAGATTCGAAGCGCCGAACAACCAAGAGACTTAGGCTATGAAGGAATTTACGCCACGCAAAGCCGGAATGGTTAAGAAAACGATAGATGACGTCCTTGCCGGGCACCGAGGAGCGCTCACTCTCTAACAGGCGATACCAATTACGCTGTTGGAAAACAAGCGTGAACAGAAGCTGAAAAACTTCCAGCGCTGGCATACCGAACGACTTGCGAATGCCGGCCTGGCGCAGCAAGTGGCCGATTTTTAAAGTAACAAACAACGATGTAATTCGATGCAAACTCTTTTCAGACAGAGCGTTCTGGTGTACCATGAAGATACGCACCTTTCTGTTTGGAATGGGGATCTGGACAATTTCCATTTTACCAAACGAAAGGTGTTTTTTCTGTCAACTCAAAGAATTAATCGTCCGCAACCCGCACCACATCTGGCTTAGGTTAGATTTTCAAGGTGCGAAAGTTGAGATTATAACTTATACTTTCAACTGATCTTTTTGCTTGAACCCCGCGCGGGCCCTTTCGGAATGCGCATGATCGCGGCCGTTCCATGTCCGGGAACGCTTTGCAGCAAAATGCCGCAGCTTTCGCCGAACACCATCTGAATGCGGCGGTGCACGTTGACGAGGCCGATGCCGCCTTTGCGGTCGCCTTTTCCCGCATGAAGGTCGGTGAGCCTGCTCGTGCGCAGCAGCTCGCTCAGCTCCGCCAGCTTGTCCGGCGGGATACCTTCCCCGTTATCCTCCACCATAATTTCAAAAAAATCGTCGGTCATGCGGCCGTCAATACGTATGCGGTGGCGGTCTTCGATGCCGTCCGGAAAAGCATGAAGGAACGCGTTTTCCACAAGCGGCTGCAGCGTCAGCCGAACCATATGGTGCAGCAAATATTCGGAGGGGATCGCCACCTCCACCTCAAAATGTCTCCCCGTCCGGTGGTTTATGATCGCCATGTAATTCAGCACGTGCTTCAACTCGCTCGCCACCGTAATTTCCTCCAGATCCGTCTGCACGGAGTAACGCAGCATATACGCCATCGAGCGGACGATTTCCTTGATCTCCTCGGATTGCTGAATGACGGCGTACGCGACGATCGTCTCCAGCGTATTGTACAGAAAATGCGGATTGATCTGCAGCTGCAGCGCTTGAAATTCGGCGGTTTGCCGTTCCATCCGGATTTTCTGGTTAGCGAGCTCGGCTTCATAAACTTGGGAGACAAGCTCCGACAGCCGGCCGACCATCAGGTTATAGCTCGCGACGAGGCCTTCGACTTCGTCGCCCGTTTTCGGCAGCGGGAGCGTCGTCCAATTCCCTTTCTCGGTCTCGCGCATTCCGCCGACGAGCTCCCGGATCGGCCGGGTAATCGTCGAGCCGAAGCGGAAGGCGAGAACGACGGCGATCAGCAGAGTGATCAGCCCGACCCAGGCCGTTGTCCAGCGAATGCCCGAAACCGGCTTGCGCAGCTCCTCCACGGGTACGGACAATACCAGATGCCATCCGGAGTAGTCCGATTTGCGGCTTATAAACATGCGGTCCTCCCCGTCGGAAGGAGAGATAAACCGCTCCCCGGTCTTCCTGCCGATATGTTCCCAGAGCACCGGCTCGAGTTTGCTGCCGATCCGCGACGCGTCCGGATGGTACACGAATTCGCCGTCGGCGTCGACGATATAGAAGTAGCTGCGCTCGCCGAGATGGATGCGCCGCCAGAGCCGGGCGAGCTCCTGCGACTTGATTTCCATGCCGAGGATGCCTTTGAACTCCGGCGTTTTTCTGCCGGATATCCGCCTGGCCATCGTTACAACAAACGTGTCTTTGATCCCGGAAAATCCCGTGTTCAGCACCGACATCTTGCCCTTATCGTTAATCAGCGGCTCGAGCTCCCGGGCGCGCCCCACCAGAAATTCCTCGTCGATCGGGCGCGAAATCGCGGAGTTGTAATCGTAGGCCGCCCTTCCGTTGCTGCCGATCAAATACACCATGATGACCTCGGGATTGCGGATGAAAATCGGCGCGATGCCGCTTTCCTTAATAGAAGCCCGATACGCATATGCCTCGTAGTCATCATCCGCCTTTAAATCGAGAAATTCCTTGACGCGTTCATCCGCCATAAAAGAGAGCGTCAGCCGCTCATAGGCTTGAAGATACGAATCCGTCTGCTCCAGAGCGTTATCTACGATCTGCGACATATACTGCTCGTTTTGCTTGTCCAGCTCGGCGGTCGAACGAAGGTAAACGGCAATGCTGACAGTCAGCAGCGTAAGCAGGATGACGGTCAAAAAATAAACGGTCAGCCGCCGGGATAAACTTCGCGTCATCATTTGATCCCCATCCGGCTCCGGTACTCCGAAGGAGTGCAGCCGGTCAAACTTTTGAAGATGCGGACAAAATGCGGGTAACTTTCGTAGCCGACCTCGGCCGCCACGTCCGTCACCCGGTAATGAGGCAGCTCGAGCAGCCGCTTCGCCATCTCGATCCGCTTTTTCGTTTTATACTGGACAAAACTCATCTGCGTCGTCTTCTTAAACAGCGAGCTCAAATAGGAGGGGGTGAGACCGATCCGCTCGGCCACCTCGTCCAGGGTAATTTCCCCGGCGAGGTTTCGATCGATGTACGCCATCATTTCATCCGGCACGTTTTTTTGGCTGCCGCCCCGTTTGAGCGCAAGCTCAGCGGCCAATTCGAACAGCGCCGTTTCAAAAAAATGCTGCAGCTCCGCCGCGGACATCTCGCGGTCCGAGGCATCCGCCGCAAGCTCGAATTCAAACACATGCCTGGCATTAAGCCTTTTCACCAGCAAGGACAAAATATCGTGAACGAGGACCCGCAGCTGATCTTTGGGCAGCAGGTTCGTCATGACCGTCCATTCGCTCAGGAGATCGTGAAGCTCCTGCCCGTCCGAGGGGCCCCATATCGCGGTTTCCGTCCGTTCCAGCCATTCTTCGTATTGTGAGATGGAAAAGGGCACGCGGGGGGATTCGCTCAGCAGCTTGCCCAGCACCGGATATAACTCGGCCTCAGTTACCGGCTTGAGCAAGTATTCCTTGACTCCGAAGGACAGGCATTTTTGCGCATAACCGAAGTCGCCGTAGCCGGAAATAACTGCGACCGCAATCGGCTCGTCCATGTTATGTACAGCCTCGCAAAGAGACAGCCCGTCCATCCTGGGCATGCGGATATCGGTCAGCAGTACGTCCGGAGGTTCGCGGCGAATCCGCTCCAGCGCTTCCGCTCCGTTCGCCGCCGTATGCACGGTAAGGGAGGCGTCGTAGTTTTGCGTCATGACGGCGAGGCCTTTGAGAATCGTCGCTTCATCGTCGACAATCAAAATCGATCTCATGCTAGTCCCTCTTTTCTGTAAGCGATAATGATGGAAGGTTACGGTTTCGGCTTGATTTCGATGACGCCGGTTTTCCGGTTGTAGCGCTCGGTCGCTTCGCGGACCAGCTCGTCGCCGCCTTTGCTTCTCCACTCCTCGATAACTGCGGGCCAGTCCGATATCGGCTCCTTGCCGTAAATCATTTTGATCATATGGTTCAGGACGAATTTGCCGTATTGGTCGATGTTCATCGCCAGGTCCGGATATTTGGCGGCTCCCGAGAGGTCGGGCGTAAAGACGATTTGGGAGCGGCCAACCTTCACCAGCACCCGGTCCAGCAAGTCGATCGTTTTGCGGCCGTCCGCGCTTTGCTCCATCCTCAGCTTCACACCGCTATAGGTTCCGTCTTTAAACACATGAAGGAAATCGAGCATGTCCTGATCGTTGATTTCTTCAGGCGTGACGGGCTGCCGGTAAACGATGGCTCCATCCTTTATATGGTAAGTATCGCCTTCAATCCCCAGGCTGAAAAAACGGTCCGCTTCCTCCGTCAGCATCCAATCGAAATAAGCGACGATCCGTCCGGCTGTCTGCTCACTCACTTTGCCGCTTATGTAGTACGAGCTGATCACCGGCGCATACAGCGTATAGCCGCCCCCGCCGTCCGGACCGAACGTGGACGGGATCGCCTCGACGGATGCGGAAGGGACCGACTGCCTGATTTGGCTGTCGAATGCGCCGAGGCTGGCGGCGTTGCCCGTCCACATGCCGCTTTTGCCGGCATAGATCATGTTGGCGAACATCGTAGGATTGATCGTCGCAAATTCTTTGGAAATGAGCTTCTCGTCATACATCGTTTTGTATGCCTGAAGAGCTTGCATCATCCGTTCTGCGTGAAAAAACTTCGGCACGACCCGGTCTCCCTGCCGTTCCCAGGCGGGGAGCACGTCGTAAGCGGCGAGCGGCAAATCGGCATATTTGAATGCTTCGCGCATTTGGTACGGCTGCTCCACGCCAAGCTTCTTGAACGCCCGCAGCACATTCAGCACGTCGTCCATCGTTTTCGGCACGGGCAGCCCGCTCTGCTTCAGCAAGTCCATACGCAAAAACGTCGTGCGCCGGGCCGGGTTGGACAAAAATTGCGGCAGCGCGTAAATGCGGCCGTTATAGGAAACCGAATCCCAGGCTTCCTTCGGTATCGTTTTCAACAGATGTTGGCCGTACTTGCTGAGCAGATCGTCAAGCGGCCGGAACAACCCGGCCTCCACGGAGCCGTTCATCCGCGCATCGGCCGGCATGAAACCTTGAACGACGTCGGGCAGCTCGCCTCCGGCCAGCAGCAGCGACAGCTTTTGCTCGAACTGGTTGGTCGGAAGCACCTGGTAACGGATATCGGCGCCTGTCAGCTCCGCGAGTTGTTTCACCCATTTATTGGATTGAATGTCATTGGCCGATTCGGCCGCCTTGTTATTGTTTGCGCTTACAGCAAAGGAAAACGAAATGCGTTTGCCGGAGGAGGCCGGGGCCGGTTTCGGGCTGAGGGGGGTATTCGTATTTTGCGTACATCCCGCCGCCAGGGTTACGGAAAGCAGCGGCACGAGCAAACATATAGGCCGGTTCTTCATAGGGTTCCCCGCTTTCGGTGGTTGCCTGGCTTCAGTATACCTTGAGGTTAGTCCCGTAACAATATGGAAAATGCGGCGCAAAAAGCTCTTACAGGTGCAAGCGGCACACCCGAAAGAGCTGGCTGCGAAATGGTTTTAAAAACTATTTCGTGATTTGAATATTGGAGAATTGAATTTTCGCTTCCGGCATGCCGGAGTAAATTTTGCGATAAATGCCCCATTTCGGCCGGTTGAAGTCGGCATCGGTTCTCCAGTTGTCCTTCGTGCCGCTGTATGACATGATCGAGGTGCCGTCCAGCTTTTTAAGCGTCATGTTGATCGAGCCGCTATCGGCATTTTTCACGGTGACGGTCGCTTCCACCCACGTGCCGTCGATATTGGAAAACGGCGTTTGCGCAAGCGTAACGACTTCATCCATCGTAGAGCCGATCGGGCTGTGGCGGAACTTCAAATAGCCGTCCTGAACCGTGAACGTGAGAATAGGAGCGCCGTCGTCGCCGCCGGAAGCTTTGAGCTGGAAGATGTGGTGGAAATTCCCCGATGACGATACCGGATAAGGGCTCATCGCGCGGAATCGCCATTTGTACGTGACCGTCTCTCCCTTAAACGCCTTTACATTGTCCGGCGAGCTGTTGTAGGCTTTGATTTCCACCCGCTGCCGATCCGTGTTGCTGCCGTCGAGCGCGTCCTCATCCGACGAATCGCCGGCCCGAATCTGGAACACATTTCCGACGCCGCTGGATGTCGTTTCGCTCAGGTGGCTCGCATCCGTAGGTCCGTCGACCGGATCGGAGCCGAGATACTGCTGCAAAATTTGCAGCGCGGTTTTTCCGTTATTCGGTCCGTCGGAATTGATCGTGACCGTGGCGGCGTAGGCGACCGCGCTTCCGGCCGCCAGCGCCGTGACGAGCGCGGCCGTCGCTGCCAACATGCGAAGCTGCTTTTTCATGAACATCATCCTCCTGATCATAAAGGTTTTTGCCGCTTTCTTGCCGGATCGAAGAGTTCTTGTCCACCTCCATAAGCGAAATTAAACCAAGGTCAACAAGGGGAGGAGCGTACGCGATTGTCCTCATCTGCCGGGTCGACCTTGGTTTAATTGTAAGCGTTTGCGATCGGGCCATATATGGCTGAAACTGAGCGAAAATTGGAAAAAATCACTATGTGCCTCGGGGGCCAAGAGTAAAATTGTCGGGTTGAGCGGGGCCATAACGGAACTATAGTTCGCTAAGGGGGGCGATTTCGGTCATTTTTGAAAATTAGCGGAACTGAGGTGTGCTATTTGTTCAGCTGCACATTACACACGGCATTTTTACGCGATTTAGCGCATCTCAGTTCCTTTATTTTTTCAGATATGCTCATTTACCCGAGAATAGCGAACGTCAGTTCCTTTATGGTTACAAACATTCATTAAAGCGGGACAACCGTTCTTAGTCAGTCCGGTCTGCCAGGCCTTCCCCTGCGGGTTTGTCCACGACTGTGCGAACGATGGTTACGAGCGGGGGCCGATCCGGTCTTTTTGAAGGTGCTAGGACTTCGCACAAGCCGGATCGTCTTTAGCGTACATCGCCGCTACGGCTTCCGCGCGGATTTTCAGCTCGCGGCGCAGCTCCTCCGGCTCCGCCACCTCCACCTGCGGACCGAGGCCAAGCAGCGTCTCGCAGGCGGCGTCGAAGCCGTCGAAGCGGATGTCCGCGAGCCATACGTCGTTATCGTCGGCAGGCCGCGCGTGCTGGACGGAGACGAACCGCCGCTGGCCGAGAACGCGCAGCAGCTTGCCGTCCAACCGGACCCGGGCCGTATACTGCGGCAGGCTCGCGTGAAATTGCGCCGTCGACTGCTCCCAGTAAGCGGCAAGGTCAAAATGCTCCGGGCGGGCAAACGTTTCGCCCGTCCCGTCCGCGGCTTCGATCCGGGAGACGCGGTACGTGCGGATGCCGCCGGATGGCGCCGCGGCGCCTTCCGCGTCGGCGGCCGGGGCAACGGGGACGGCTTCCGCGAGGTCGCGTCCCGCGCCCCCGCCGCGCTCCTCCCGCGCCGCCAAAGCGGCGCCGCCCGGCGCTGCCGTCGAAGCGGCGACTCCGGCCTCTTCGCCGGCCGACGCCGGCTCATGGACGAGCGCCACTACGTACCAGGCGCCGCTTTTGGCCACGAGGCCGAGCGGGTCGATCTCCCGTCGGACCGTGCCGTCGTGCCTGAGGTAGACGATGCGCAGCCGTTCCTGCGCCCACACCGCCTCCTGGATGCGCAGCAGGTGAGGCACCGGCTCGCGCGACCGGTTCCAGCCGGCGCCGTCGATGTGGATGCGCTCGCGGACGAGGTCGATGTCCTTGCGGTACATCGCGGGCAGCGCCGCCTGCAGCTTCAGCCGCGCGCCCTCGAGCGGCTGCTCCAGGCCGAGGTCGTGCAGCGTCGGGGAGGCGCTCAGCAGAAGCAGCGCCTGGGCGGCGGCCTCTTCTTTTTTCAGCCCGGTGAGGCTCGTGCGGAACCCTTCGGCAAGCTGCCAGCCGCCGCCGGAGCCGCGCTCCGCGAACACCGGCACTCCCGAGGTGCTGAGCGCGTCCATGTCCCGCAGGATGGTCCGCTCCGACACCTCCAGATGCTCCGACAGCTCTTTGGCCGTCATTTTTCCGTGAGCTTGCAGCAGCAAAATAATGGAAAGCAGGCGATCCGCTCGCATGGGCATGTCCTCCTCATCAAATCATGATCCTATTGTACCAAACAAATAAGACAAGGGATGTCATATTGGCTCCGGTAAGATAAAAAAGCATACGAACTGCAATCCAAAAGTTCATGAAGAACATGGAGGAGAAGAACATGAAACCATTGCAGGGAAAAGTCGCCGTAGTCGCAGGAGCGACCAGGGGAGCGGGCAGAGGAATTGCCGCGATGCTCGGCGAGGCGGGAGCCACCGTATACGTAACAGGCCGTACGACCCGCGAGCGGAAGTCGGATATGAACCGCACGGAGACGATCGAAGAGACTGCGGAGCTGGTCACGGCGAAAGGAGGCGTCGGCATTCCGGTCCGGGTGGACCATTCGGTGGAAGCCGAGGTGAAAGCTTTGTTCGAACGCGTCGGGCGGGAGCAGGACGGAAGGTTGGACATCCTCATTAACGACATATGGGGCTGCGATCCGCTGAACGTATGGGGGCAGACGTTCTGGGAGCATTCGCTGGCGGATGGGCTGCTCACCCAGCAGCGGGCCGTGCATACGCATATGATCACGAGCTACTACGGGGCGCCGCTGATGATCGCCCGCAGGCAGGGGCTGATTATTGAAATTACCGACGGCACGGACTATGCGTACCGCGGCAATCTTTACTACAGCCTGGCGAAAATTTCCGTCATCCACCTGGCGGAAGCGATGGCGGCCGAATTGAAGGAGCATGGCGTAACGGCGCTGGCGCTGACGCCGGGGTTTTTGCGCTCCGAGGCGATGCTCGATCACTTCGGCGTGACGGAAGCGAACTGGCGCGACGGGGCGAAGAAGGACCCACACTTCATCGCTTCGGAAACGCCGTATTTCGTCGGCAGAGCCGCCGCCGCGCTCGCCGCCGATCCGAACGTGTCCGAAAAAGCCGGCAAAGCGCTCAGCTCGTGGGACTTGTCCCGCGAATACGGCTTCATGGACATCGACGGCAGCTCCCCACATTGGGGCGACTACTTTCAAAAGCATGTGTTAAAGGAGCAGTGACCGGCAATCCTCAAAAAAAAAATAACCCCTCGGTGCGGCACCGCCGTATCCGAGGGAGTTATCGGTTGTTTTTAATAACCTGGTTGAATATATTTTCATCCGTTTTCTCTGACTTGTCCTCCTGGCCCGGTCGTTTGTCCAGGATCGCGAGAAGCTCCTCTTTCGTGACGGGGGCGGCGTGGGGCATAAGCTCGTAGCCGAGCCCGCCGTCGGATTCGATGGTGGCGACTTTGACGTCGGATATGTAGGAAATGCCTTTCTGGCGAAGCCTCATCTCCAGTTGGCTTTGCGTTATGCGCAGCTTTTTCAGGCTCTGCTCAAGCACGGTGCCATCCTGGATAACGAGCGTCGCCGTGCCGATCATGTACTTTTCGAGGAGCCGCGACTTCAGCTGCAGCTTTTGACAAACGATCAGAAACAAAATGAACACCGCCGTTACGGTAATGACCTGCCAAAGCTCGTTTTCCTTGATGGCATGGCCCATCGTCGTGCCGATGGCCAGGATGACGATGATTTCGAGGATGGTCATCTGAGCGACCGATTTTTTTCCGGCGAGTCGGAGCAGAAGCAGGTTGGCGGACAGAAGAATAACCGCTTCCCATAAGAAATTGATGGCCATAGTTAAAAACCCCACAACGGTCTAAGTATTGTTCTCAGTATGTGAATTTTTCCATCGCGAAATACGTCATGGGCTGAAGTAATTCAGAACGGCCAGGTTCTTCCGCGGCCTAACACCGCTCTAGCCCGGGATAAGCAGCTCATCTTGCGACGCGGCCAAGCCGATATTACACGGCATTCGCTGCGGCGTGGTCGGTGCCCTGCTTCTGATGCCTGCCTTCTTTGCTTTCTTTGCCTTCCCTGCCCTTGCCGCTTCCGCTGAGCGGGCTGACCGACGATCTTTGCGCCATCGCGCTGCTGCCGGTGAACACCGCTCCTTCCATGACCTGGAGCGTCGTCGCCTCCATATTGCCGATCAGCTGGCCGGTAGGCATCACCGTCAGCCTGCCTGTAGCCTGTACATTGCCGTGCACGGTGCCCGCTATGACGACATCTTTGGCCAATATACTCGAATGCACGACCGCGTGTTCGCCGATGACGACCTCGCCGGAGCATTCGATGTCTCCGACGACCTTTCCTTCCACCCGCAGGTTCGTTTCGCAGCTTACCTTCCCGTCGCAAACCGTATTTTCGCCAATGATCGTTTCAACGGCAGACGATGCTTTTTTGACTGACAGCAAGCGCAACACAACCTTTCATTTTGATTTTAAAAAAGGTACCGGATCGATTTCCACGCGGTTTCGACGCACCTCGTAATGCAGATGGGGCCCCGTGCTGCGGCCGGTCGAGCCGACCAGAGCGATCTTTTGGCCTTTGGCGACCTGCTGGCCGGGTTCGGTCAATATCCGGCTGAGATGGCCATAAAACGTCTCGATGCCGCCTCCGTGATCGATGCGGACAAAATTGCCGTAGGAGCTGTCCGAACCGGTTTCGCGGACGAGGCCGTCCGCCGTGGCGAAGACGGAGTCGCCCAGCTTGCCGGCGATGTCGAGGCCGCTGTGGAATGCGGGCTTCTGGGTGAAAGGGTCCAGACGGAGGCCGAAGCCGGAAGTGACGGTGCGTGACGAGGAGGGCCAGATGGAGGGGGTGATCCGGCGAAGACGGTCGGCTTCCGCGAGCTGCTCCTTCGAATCGCTCAGATGGCCGATCAATGCGTTCATTTCGTCCGTTAATGCCGATAAATCCGATCTTGTGGTTTCTACGAGCAGATCGGCTTGTTCGCCGGTGACCTGCCCCGCGGTTCCGCCGGTCCCGCCCTTCGGCGAAGAACTCGCGGGCTCCTTCGGCGGCGTGGACGATATCGGACCGCGGGTAAGCGCCTGGATGGAGCTCTCCAGCTTTTTGACCTCCTGCAGCCGAAGCTTGAACTCCTCCGTTTGCTCGGACAGCTCGATCAGCTCGCTGTGCAGCTTGTCGAGTTCGGCGTTTTTTTGCATGATCGTTTCATTCAAAGCTTTTTCCTGATCCTGATGAATCTCCTTAAGCGCAGTGGAGTCGCGAATGTGAGCGGCCTGCAGTTCATAGACGGTCAGCCAGGAGCCGGTCAGTACGAGCAAAGCGGCGGCCGGAACGGCGTACAAGCTGAACGGCGAAAGCTTGAACCGGACGATGCTGCGGCTTGCGTCCGGAATGATCATTAGCGTCAGCTTTTCGCGTTTGCGCTGCGGCTTCATAGCTCGGCTTCCCCTCCCCTCATCTTCATTTTCAGGATGTCGGACGACCGGTATATTCGATTGTATTCGCTGACCGGGTCGAACATGCCTGAATCGTCCCGATTCATTGGAGACGCCGGGAAACGAAGAAGATTTTACAGGAAGGGTTAGGAAAAGGTGGTAATATGAAAGTAATCCAAATAGAGGAGGCGGGAACATGGAATCAAGTCAAGAGCTCGATCTGCACAAAAAAGTGCTGCTGCCCAAATATGAAGAAATATTGCGCCGGATCGCCGGGGCATGCGATCAGTTAAGCGAGGAGGAGCTCGCATGGCGGCCGACGCCGGAAAGCAACAGCATTGCCAATCTGATCGTCCATATTTGCGGAAATATTCACGAAAGAATCGGGGCCGGCATGCTGGGCCGCGCCTCGGTACGGCGCCGGGAAGAGGAGTTCCGTCCCGACGTCGCTTATTCCCGCGAGCAGCTCATGGCGATGCTGCGGGATGCATTTGCCGTGCTGTGCCGAACACTGGAGGAAGCGACGCCGGAGCTGCTGCTGAAGACGCAGACCATTCGGGGAAAAGAACGCAGCAACCTGGCTTTGTTTCATCAATGCGCCGGCCATTTTTCCGAGCATCTCGGGCAGGTGCTGTACATCGCCAAAATGCGGCTCGGCGGCCGCTATGAGTCGACAAGCATTTAACGCAGCTGTGCGTTAAAGCCGTCCAAAAGCACCTTTAGCCCGAAATGGAATTCATCTTCCCAATGCGCGCCGGTCGAATAAGGGGCAAGCCGAATCAGATGAGGAAACTTGTCCCGCGGCAGCCGGCCGTACGTCTCCAGATACTGCTCTCCGAGCGACTTCACATCCACCTCTTTTCGCTGCGCCATGCCGGTCAGTCGGACCTCTTCCGAAACGAACCCCAGCACGTAATTTTTCAACATGCCGGACAGCCATGGAATTTGTTCGTCGCGGAATCCGGCGGCGTCGAATACCTTGTACAAAGCTTCGATCTGCTGCAGCCGATAAGGCCCAAGCGCGATAGTTGAGCCGAAAATGTCCGCCGCATCCCGATGTTTGTGCAAAACGGCCCGAAAGTGTTCCGCCCAGCGAACCATCTGATCTTTCCACGGTAAAGAAGCATCCGCCCAATTCATTCCCATCTCCAGGCTGATTTGATCGGCAATCAGCTGCAGCAGCTCATCCTTATCCTTGACGTGATAATACAGCGAAGCCGCCTTGACGCCGAGGGCGTCGCCGATTTTACGCATGCTCAGTTCTTTCAGGCCGACCTCGTTTAACATGTCCAGCGCTTTTTGCACGATGCGCTTCCGGTCAAGCGGGATGTGGGCCGACTGTGCCGAGCCTGCTTCCCCTGCGAGATCCATCGGGTAAATTCGTTTCCGGGCCACGATCATTTCCGCCTTTCGATTGGAAAATTTGTCTTGACAATTATATCATAACGGAGTTATTCTAACGATGTTAAATTTAATCTAACGATGTTAGATATTTATGGAGGACATTTATGAATAAACAAATAAAAGTTCATGTGATGCACTGCGGGGACGTTTTGGTTGACCGCCGTCTCGCTTACCGGGACGAAGGGTTCGGGCATGTGCCGAAGCTCGGAGAAAGATCGGAGGAGCATCACATCTGGACGCCGGTATCCTGCTATTTGATCGAACATCCCGCAGGGAGGGTCGTTATCGACGCGGGGTGGAGCGAAGAGGTGCGCAGCGATCCCGAAGGACATTTGGGTTATGCCTATCACTACTGCCGGCCCCGGCTTCCCTCAGGGCAGTCGGTTCGGGAACGGCTCGCCTCCAGAGGGCTTACAGCCGAGGACATTCGTTATGTGGTTATTTCGCACCTCGACGTGGACCACATCAGCGGCCTGCGAATGCTGGCCGGGGCTCAGTCGATTATGGTCAGCGAGCCGGAATGGCAGGCTGCCACTTTTCAGAAGAAGAGATGCGAGGGCATCCTGATCGAGCCTTTTGCACTGGAGCCGATTCCCTTTGGTCCTTACGGGCTCGGGAAGGATCTGTTCGGGGACGGGACGGTCTATCTGGTGTTCACACCGGGGCATACGGCCGGACTTTTGTCCGCGCTTGTGAAAACGGAGAAGGGTTGGCTGCTGCTCGCTTCCGATGCCGGATATTCTGCGGTTTCCTGGAACGAAGAGGTGCTGCCGGGGCATATGAGCGATGAGAAGATGTGCCGGGACACCTTCCGGTGGATCCGGGAGTTTTCCGGCCGGGACGATTGTGCAGCCGCGATTGCGAATCACGACCCCGCCGTCAGGTTCGGGGACTACCCGGGTAATTGAAAATTTTTTAAGAGGAGCTGGATTTCATGAAAAAATTTATCGAGTACGGCGAGGCGGACACCGCCGACATTCAGGCGGTCGCCAAATACGCCAATCATTGTGTAAGTGAGACATGGGAGGATGTTCTGAACGAGCAGCGGGAGGAGCTCTTGAGGATGTTCGAACAATACGGAGACCGCGCCTACGGAGTGTATATTCAAAAGTTTACGGCCCCTTTGTTCGACGAATTGATCGAAGCCGGTTTTCAGGTTCGTCCCGGCTTTCATTTATCCGATTCGGTGGAAAATTGGGGACCGCCGGAAGAGCGGGAGCGGTGCGCCTGGTACGCGGTCAAGCGGCCGGACGGCACATCGCTCGGCACGCTGGTGCTGCAGGTGTTCCACTCCCATACGCAGTTTCATATTCCGGAGCCGCCGCGTGTTTTTGGCATCGAAGAGACGGAACGCGAAGCGGTTTTGGATAAAATCGGAGCCGCTGCATTGCGCACGGGGCATGTAAGCCGAAATACGGGTTATAAGGAAGCAGCCGGCGATATTCAGAAGTGGGAGTACAGCACGGAAACCGGACTCGGGGATTACGCCGGTTATCCGGGCTTCGACTACGCTTTGGCCAAATGGGGCCGGCATGGCTGGGAACTCGTATCGGTGACGCCGCATCAAGACCGGCTTATCGCTTTCTTCAAGCGCCCTGCACCATAGAAGAGCGTACAAGGTTGCCGCCCGCAAACCAATGGGTTAAGATAACACTTGACACCATAGGTTAAGTGATATAAGATTGTCACAAATATTTTTAAAATACGTTGATAAGGAATAGTACGATTTTTCAAGCGAACAGAGAGCTGTTGGACGGTGCGAAACAGCCGCGGAGATAATCGGAACTCGCCTTGGAGTTGCTCGCTGAACCCGGAAAAGTAGGTGGAGCCGGAGCCTGACCGTTATCATCAGGAGGATACAAGGGTTGAACGTTTTTGCAAACCCGTATCCGTAGAGGGCATGCCGGGTATGGCATGAATTCGGAGTGGTACCGCGTAAGATGTCAAAGTCTTTCGTCTCTGTTCATCGGAGATGAAAGGCTTTTTTGCATTTCGTCCGGTTTTTGGCAAGTCAGCACAGAAATTGATGAAAGGAAGGATAACCATGAAAAATGTTGAAAAGTACGCCAGAGGATATTTTATGCCGCCAGAGACAAGCTTGAATTGGACCAGAAAGGAATACATTACGGAGGCACCGATTTGGTGCAGCGTCGATCTGCGTGACGGAAATCAGGCATTAATCGTTCCGATGAATTTGGAGGAGAAGCTGGAATACTTCAAATTGCTTGTAGATATCGGGTTCAAGGAGATCGAAGTCGGATTTCCCGCAGCTTCGGAAACGGAATTTACCTTTTTGCGCACATTGATCGAGCAGGAATTGATACCCGACGATGTAACCATCCAAGTGCTTACCCAATCGCGAGAGCATATTATCCGCAAAACCTTTGAATCGCTGAAAGGCGCGAAAAAAGCCGTAGTGCATTTGTACAACTCGACATCCGTGGCGCAGCGGGAACAAGTATTCCGCAAATCCAAAGAAGAAATTATCGACATCGCTGTGAGCGGCGCCAAGTTATTAAAGCAGTGTGCGGAGGAAACAGAAGGGAATTTTCAGTTCCAGTATTCTCCGGAAAGCTTTACGGGTACGGAAATTGATTTTGCACTGGACATCTGCAACAGCGTGCTCGACGTATGGCGGCCGACGGCGGAGAACCCGGTCATCATCAATCTTCCCGCAACGGTATCCATGTCGATGCCTCATGTGTACGCCAGCCAGATCGAGTATATGAGCGAGCGCCTGAATTTTCGGGAGCATGTCATCTTGTCGGTCCATCCGCATAACGACAGGGGAACGGGTGTGGCGGATGCGGAGCTGGGGGTGCTGGCCGGAGCCCAGCGCGTCGAAGGCACTTTGTTCGGAAACGGGGAAAGAACGGGGAACGTGGACATTGTCACGCTGGCTCTGAACATGTACTCCCACGGGGTGGACCCGAAGCTGAATTTCGAGAACATCCCTGCGATCATCTCCGTTTATGAACGACTGACCAAAATGAGAGTAAGCGAAAGACATCCTTACGGAGGCGAGCTGGTATTCACCGCTTTCTCCGGTTCGCATCAGGATGCCATTGCCAAAGGAATGAAATGGCGCGAGGAAAAGGAACCCCGGCATTGGTCGGTCCCTTATTTGCTGATTGATCCGAAGGACATCGGCAGGGAGTATGAAGGCGATATAATCCGCATTAACAGCCAGTCCGGCAAAGGCGGGATCGGATACGTGCTGCAGCTGAAGTACGGACTCGATCTCCCGGCGAAAATGCGCGAAAACTTCGGTTACTGCGTTAAAAACGTATCGGATCAGCAGCAAAAGGAACTGCTGCCCGATGAAATTTACGATATTTTCGTGAAGGAATATGTGAATATACAAACGCCTGTCGAGTTTGTCAAATACCGCTTTACAGACGATGAAGATTTTCAGACCGTTGTCACTATACGGATCGGCAATGAAGTCAAGGAAATTGCCGGCACCGGAAACGGAAGACTCGATGCGATCAGCAATGCTCTGCAAACCGTTCTGGGGATGAACTATACGGATTTGATCTATAAAGAGCACGCTTTGGAAACAGGCTCTAAGTCGCAAGCTGTCTCTTATATCGGCATCAAAGCTTCGGACGGCAGCGTCCATTGGGGCTGCGGCATTGACGTTGATATCATGACCTCATCCGTAAAAGCTCTGTTCAGTGCCGTGAATCAAATGAGCCGTAAAACCGCCGGCGGTTCACTGCGCTGACGATTAGGACCGCAATAAAAAAATCATCTCCTTTTCCGGAGATGATTTTTTTATTGCTTGGGAAAGTTAGGCATGGCTAAAACCGCACGTTATTCCGCCAAATAACCTTTGCGCACCGCATCTTCGATTAAATGCCGGGCAAGCTCCCAAAGCTCGGGAGAGCCTTCGGCGATATGCCGGTTGCGATCGAGCACCTGCTGTCGCCTGATGCCGTGAAGCTTCCACGATTCGCCTTCCGTGTAGTAATTATGGATGAGCGGCTGCAGCCGGTCGAGAGCGGCGGCGAACCGGGACTCCGGGGTTTGCCGCTCTTCGAATTCCCTCCACAGCCCGTAAATCCATTCCGCCTGATCCGGCGGCAGCATGAAAAACAGCCTTCTGGCCGCATTTTCCTCGCGCTCCTGCTTGTCTTCATGCCCCTGCGCATCGTATGCGAAAGTATCCCCCGCATCGATTTCCACGAGATCGTGAATGAGCAGCATGTGCAGCACCCGCAGCCGGTTCAGCTCCGTTTCGCCCGCGTACTCCTCCAGCAGCATGGCCATGACCGCCAGATGCCACGAATGCTCGGCGTCATTTTCGAACCGGGACCGGTTCATGAGCTTCGATCGGCGAAAAATGTGCTTCAGCTTGTCGATTTCCATAATAAATTCGAGCTGCTTTTGTAAACGGGGATTCATGACTATTCTCCTTTCGAAATGAAATGGGCGGAGCTTCTGCGGTCCGCCGCCCACCATAAGGCGAGGGCGGCCAGCAGCGCTCCGGACAGCGCGTACAGTCCGGATAAGCCGAGCGTACCGGCCGCCAAATAACCGGCGAACGGCCCGATCGCGGAGCCGAGATCGACGGCGGTCGTATAGACGGTCATAAACGCGACCTTGGACGTTTTGGATGCCTCGTCGGAAGCGAGCGCATCCATAAGCGTAACGACGGCTGTGTTGCCGAGCTGAGTGACCATCAGCAGCACCATCCACAGCCAGAACGGCGCGGGGAGCGATAGTGAGGCGAAGACGAACGCTGTTCCGAGCAGCGCGCCGGCAAACACCGCTCTCCGGCCAAGTCGGCCGTCGGAGAGCCTCCCGATCCACGGAGATAAAAACGGCGACCACGCCCAGCGGACCGCCTGGACGATGCCGGTCAGCGTCGCCGCGCCGACCGCGATGCCGGCGAGCTGCGCACCGGAGGGCAGGTGCTCCGCGACCATTTTGCTCAGCGTGGAGGTGTATATGCCGAAGTAGACGGTCGAGATGAGCAGGCCGGTCAGCAGCACGAACAGAGGCCCCCGCTGCTTCCAAAACGGTAGAGCGGGAACGTCTCCTTCCCGGGGGTTGGCCGGGACGGCCGCTATAACAGGGGGAACGTATTTGAACACGAAAGGAATTCCCGCTGCCGTCAGTACGCTTAATGCGGCGCACATGGCCGGAATGCCGACGGTATCGGCAAGCAGGCCTCCCGCAAGCATGCCGACCAGGCTGCCGATACCCCAAAGTCCGTTGTACGTACCGAGCAGTTGGCCGCGGTTGTTTTCCCCGGAAGCGTCCAGCACCGTCAAATAACCGCCGAGCCGCAGCATGGACCATGCGACTCCCCACAGCACCCGCATCAGCAGGAGTGGCCAGAAGCCGTGCCAAAATCCGTACGACCAAGTCGTGACGAGCGCGATGATCACCGCAAGCAGCACGCCGCTGCGCTTCGTGATGCGGTGGTACAGCCAGCCGACGAGCGGGCCGAGCGGCAGCCGCGCAAACCGGTTGGCGGACAGCAGCACGCCGACCTGCCACAGCGAATCCAGCCCGAATTGTTCCCAGTAGACGGGCAGCACGATGTACAGCATCGAATCGCCGAGCAGGCAGATGGCGGTGACGACGGCGATGATGACGACGGATGTTTTGCCGGACGAGCGCATGAAGAAGCTCCTTTCCCGTTCGTTATCCGTTAACAATAACTGTATTTTACTTGGAAAAAGGGGAATAAAAAGTGTAAAATAAACGCAAACAAATTTCACCTTTTTTAAAATCGAAACCTGGCATGTTCGAAGAGACTTCGATCAGAGCTTTTCATAAGAAGTAATTCAGAACGGGGGGGGAGGGAACCAGGCTTGCGTATGGAGGAGCACTTTGAAACGCTGTACAAGGCGCTCATGCGAGAAACGGAGCGTCATGCGGAGGAGGTGCCGGTCACGGTCGAACGGCTGGCACAGCTGCTTTGCTGCACGGAGCGCAACGTCAAGCTGATAGTCAAAGCGATGGCGGACTCCGGCTGGATCGGCTGGCGCCCCGGCCGCGGAAGAGGAAACGGATCGCGGCTTGCGTTTCTGACGAGCCCGGAGCAGCTGCTGGCGCAGCAAGCCAGGATGTGGCTCTCGCTCGGGAAGGAACGGGAGGCGCTCGAGCTGATCAAAAGCGGCCGGATCGGCGCTTCCGCGGTGGAGCCGCTCATCCGCGAGCTGGCCGGGTCGCTCGGCTACCGCGTCGAACATACGCCGGCGGCGGGGCGGGTGGAAACGCTGCGATTTTCCACGTACCGGCTGCTCGGCCGCCTCGATCCCGCCTATGTGACGCGCCGGACGGAACTGCACATGGTGCGACAGCTGTTCGATACGTTGGTCGAATTCGACCGGGCCAAGGGCGAATACAAGCCGGCGCTAGCCCATCACTGGGAGTGCGGCCGCGACGGAACCTGCTGGGTGTTTTACCTGCAGAAGCACGTCTTATTTCATCATGGCTCGGGGATGACGGCGCGGGATGTCGCGGCGACGATCAGACGCCTGCAGGCTGCCGACGATTCGCCTTACCGGCCGCTGTTTGCGGCGATTCGCGACGTCCGCATCCGCCACGACTACGAAGTCGAGCTGCGGCTCGCCGCGCCGGATCACCGGCTGCCGGCGCTGCTAGGCTCGACGGCGTCGTCGATCGTGCCCTGCGATTGGGACAGCGCTCTGCGGACGCCTCCCGGCGCCGGGCCGTTCCGCCTTGCGCGCCATGACGACGTCATCCTGGCGCTGGAGGCGTTCGCGCCGTATTACCGGCGGCGTCCTCATTTGGACCGGGTCGAAATGTGGTTTCTCCCATCGCTTTACGAGAAAACGGCTCCGGAAGCCGAAGAGGGGCCGTTCGGCGTGAACTTCCAGCATTACCCTTACGCCGGACAGGGTGGCAAGGAGTGGAAGCGGGAATCGCTGCTGGACCGCGGCTGCAAGTGGATGACGCTGAACGCGGCCAAGGGTGGACCGCTGGCTGACCGGCGCGTCCGCAGGAGGATCGGGGCGGCGATTGACCGCAGACGGATGATCGGGGAGCTTGGGGGAAATCGCAGCGAGGAAGCGAGCGGTTTTGTGCTCGACATGGAGCCTGGCCCTCGCCGGCCATCGTGGGCGGAGGAGCCGGAAATGACAAGTCCGGCCTGGGACAAGCCTGTCCGGCTGTCGCTGTATACTTACGAGGGTGCCGGCAACGAGCGGGAGTCGGCCTGGCTTCGGGAAGCGCTTAGGGCCGTCGCGGTCGACCTCGAGGTCGTGCTTGTCCCGTATGACGAGCTGCTTCGTCCGGAGACGATCGATGCGGCGGACATGCTGCTTCTGGAGCAGGCGGTCGACGAAGATGAGGAGTGGACTTATTTTTTTCAGCTGGGCAACCCGGACAGTCCGGTTCGCCGCCATATGTCCCCGGAGCTTGCGGGCCAATGGACGGCTCGGCTGGAACGGATTCGCGCAGCGGCGGAACGTTCCCTGCGGCTGGAGCTATGGCATTCGCTGGAGAGGGAGTTGGCCGCTTCGGGGGAGATTTTGTTTTTATACCGCCGGCTGCAGCATATGAACTACCCGCAGCAGCTGAGAGGCGCATCGATCAGCTCCTTCGGATGGAGCAACTACAAAAACCTGTGGTTTGCTTCGACATAAGCCGCCGCTATTTCGCGTTTTCTTTGCCTCCCTGCGGCGGGTCCGATTTGCCGTTAAACAGCACTTCGGTCAGCGTTTTCAGCTTATCCATGCATTTGCCGAAGCCATAGCCGACGAGAAAAGCGACTCCGATTTTCGCGCTTGCCGTGTCCCCGACCTGCAGCAGCAGGATGCCGCTCTGAAACAAGACGATCGTCATGACGGCGGTTCCCGCGCAAAGAAACGGACGCAGCAAATACCAGATCAGCCACCGGACGTTGATTCTGTAATAAAACTCATGCAATATTCGCAGCGCGTACAAGGTGCCGCCGATCGCCCCGGCCAGCGCGTAATACAGGTAATCCTTCATTTTGTCCACGTCAATGCCGGCCAAGCGGTGGAGCGTATCGCTTTTCAGCACGGCGATGAACCAAAAGCCGCCCATAAACCAGGCAAGCAGATAGAGAACTGCGGCGATGCGCAGCGTGCGGCGAAGCTTTTTCATAAAACCCGCCTCCCGGATTCGGCTTGTTTATTCCCATTTTATGTAGGGCAAGCCGGGCCGGTGAACGGGTTTTCGTAACGATACCCGGCCCAAAACGCAAATAGAGGACGAAACCCGCATTGCTCTGCGGCCCCGTCCCCTGGCGGACATCCTGTTACAGATTATGTGCTTGTTTCTTTTTTAATGAGTAGCATTTCCGGCAAACCGGAATATAACTTTCGTTGCCGCCGATCTGGATCTGCTGGCCTTCGAAGACGGGCACGTTGTCCTTGCAGCGCATATTCATCGTCGCCTTTTTATCGCAGTACCAGCATACCGTCTTGATTTCTTCTATTTTATCGGCGAGCGCGAGCAAATGGTAGCTTCCTTCGAACAGCTTGCCGAGGAAGTCGGCCCTAAGGCCGTAGGCGATGACCGGAATGCCCTGCTCGTCCACAATCTCCGTCAGCTGCAGCACCTGGTCCTTCGTTAAAAATTGCGCCTCGTCCACCAAAATGCAGTTCGGCTTCTCCTCCGCCGCCAGCTTCACCATATCGGTATCGGGGCCTACGATAATCCCTTCCTTCTGCATGCCGATGCGGGAAGCGACCTTGCCGATGCCATCGCGGTCGTTGACGACCGGGGTGAACAGCATCACCTTTTTGCCTTGCTCCTCGTAATTGTGGGCGACCTTGAGCACGTCGATCGATTTGCCGCTGTTCATCGTGCCGTATCGAAAATAAAGTTGTGCCACGGGGCAGACCGTCCTCTCTGATGATGATCGTGTCAGTTCAAGCCTATATGATAGGCGGTAACGAGCTTGTGAAGCTGGGCCAGCATCTCCGTCGCCCTGGGGGTCGATTCCCCGGCGGGCTTGCCGTCGATCCACGGCAGTTTGTCGTATACTTTGCGCACCTCCACCCGGAAGCTTCCGTCAAAAGGGACGCCGCTCGTGCGAATGCGGTGCGGCTGCCGGACAAGAACTCGAAATTTGTCGCGGGCGGCCTGGACGGGACTCGATTCCAAAGCGGCGAGCAGCTCGTAGTCCGTCATGGCGGAAATGGCCGATGCGAAATCGGGGACCGCCTGTGCATGGGCGAGCGCCGCTTCCGCCAGAAAAGCGTCCATGGCCAGCAGGAGAGGGCTCAAAAACAAACGGTGATCGGCGAGGATGGCGTCCATCAGCGCCAGCGCCGCCGGCTCGTCCGTACTTACGCCGCACCCATGGATCCGGGCACGCCGGACGATGTCCGCAGGAGCCATCCGGCTCAGCCCGGCGGCCTCGGTATCGCGCAGAAAGCTGTCCATATGGTCCAAACCGAGCTGCGTTGTTCGGCTGGTCAGCGGCGTATCCTGCCCGAGCAAATCGATGATCCGTTCCGGGCGGAAGCCGTATTTGCGCAGCAGCCGGGCTACCTCGCCCTCTGCAATGATTGCCTCCGTCAAAGCGTGATGGCTCACGCCGAGCGGTTTTTCCACCGCATGGGAAAACGGCAAATGCCCGGCATCGTGCAGCAGTGCCGCAAGGCGAAGCTCGAGATCGCGCGGAAAAAAATGGGCGGTTAACGCCCATACGCCCATCGTATGCTCGAGCCTGGAATGGACGACCGGCGTGCATAGCGAACCGGCGCCGTAATGGTGCAATAGCTTGAGGCGGCGCAGCGCCGGCGTTGCAAGCAGCTCCGCTTCGAGCGGATGCGGCTGCGTTTCCAGGCGGTACAGCGGTTCAAACAAGCGGCCCGTCCCCATACAATAATGTATCGTCATTTTCGTGCATCCTCCATACCAAGATGTAAATCTTATCATACGCTGTAGGGAGGCTGCAACGGTCTTTGGGCCCACGTGGGGTCATTTCAATTCGTCTCGATTCGGGCATGGGAATCGAGCTGCTCCTTCGCTTCGCGGTACATTTTTTCCAAGTCGATATGAGAGGTGATGTCGCGGAAAAAAATGCCGGTTTCCTCTTTCGAAGGACTGATCCGGACATCGAGCCAAAGCCGGCAGTCCGGGGAATACGCCTGCACCTGCAGCGGGTTCATTTCCTCCAAAGCCGCTTGCATCTGCTGCAAAAACGGGCTGTCGGCCGCTTCCGGAAACAACCCCCACAGGCACTGCCCGAGCAGATCGTCCCTTCTTCTGCCGAACAGCTTTTCCGCCGCTTTGTTCACATAAACGAACTTTGCCTCGCGATCGACCGTCACGTAGGCGTCGGAAATGCTTTCGTATACGTTTTTCAGCTTCTTGTTGGCCGTCATCATCCACTGCTCCAGCCGTTTCTCGGCGGAGATGTCCTCGACTTGTATAAGCATATGCGCAGGCTTCAAACGTTCGCGAAGCAAGGTGCCGGTTTTGCGGACCCAGACGGTGCGGCCGTCCCGGTGGACATATCTTTTCTCGATTATATAGCTGGGTATGCTCCCCTCAATCAGTTGGCTCGACAGGCTGAGGCTGGGCAGCAGATCGCCCGGATGGGTGATCGACAAAATATCTTTGCCGAGCAGCTCGTATTCCGAATAACCGACCATATCGCAATAAGCCGGGTTGGCGCGCAGAAAATGCCCGCTCAAGGAAAGCAGCGCGACGCCGATGTGGCCGAACTGGAAAAGATTCGTCATAATTTGCTGCTGTACCGTCATAGATTTATGGGGGTAAGTTCTGGACAATGGGGCAAAAGGGTCACTGGATTTCATCGATTTCTAGTTCCTTCCATATGCTCGTTCTTCACATATTTTACTGGATTCTGAGCGCTAAATCACCTGTGTTTTTTAGAAAAATCTGATTTTTTTAAATTGCCTTAACGATTTTCTAGTGTTAATATAATCATAACTCTGATAGATTCCTGAATTTTACTGTAAAACCGCATTTTTGGCTGGATGGCGCTCCCGTGCGAACCCCGATTTTAATACTGCGAATCCGTAAAGCACGGATGCGTTTTAAGGGAGCGGTGAAAAAAGAACGAAGCGACCTTCCGTCGTGTCTTTAGAGTCGCAAGCGGCCGGGAGGCACGGTCCGGAACATGCGGCGGGCATTTTCACCGCTCTTTAATGAAGGCGCAACGCAAAAATAGGGAAGGAAAGGTTGCACATCATGATGAGAAACGGATTGCCTGCGAAACAGGGGTTGTACGACCCGCAATTTGAGCATGATGCTTGTGGAATAGGGTTTGTCGCGAACATCAAGGGCGTAAAGTCTCACGAAATCGTCAGCCAGGCGCTTACGGTGCTTTGCAATTTGGATCATCGCGGCGGCCAGGGCTGCGAAACGAACACCGGCGACGGGGCCGGCATTTTGCTGCAAATCCCCCATAAATTTTTGCAACGGGAATGTTCGAAGGAAGGCATTGCGCTGCCTGACCCGGGCGAATACGGAGTCGGCATGGCGTATCTGCCTCAGGACGGCGGGGAGCGCGCCAAATGCGAAGCTTTAATTGAGGAAAAAATTCGCGAGGTCGGACAACGAGTGCTTGGCTGGAGAACGCTGCCGGTCGACAACTCGAAGCTCGGAGATTCCGCGAAGTCCGTGGAACCGGTTGTCCGGCAAATTTTTATCGGGCAAAGCGGCGATGTGACGGACGACCTCGCTTTCGAGCGCAAGCTGTATGTGATCCGCAAATTGATTGAAAACGCTGTCCGAGCCGGGGGGCTCTCGTGTTATTTCCCCAGCTTCTCGAGCCGCACGATCGTATATAAAGGAATGCTTACGCCGGATCAGGTAGACAGCTACTACATGGAGCTTAAGGACCCCGATGTTGAAACCGCTCTCGCGCTTGTCCACTCCCGTTTTTCGACCAATACGTTCCCGAGCTGGGAGCGGGCGCACCCGTACCGCTATTTGATCCATAACGGAGAAATCAATACGCTGCGCGGCAATGTGAACTGGATGCATGCGCGCCAGGCGATGTGCGAAACCGGCCTGTTCGGCGACGACTTCAAAAAAATTCTTCCGATCATCGATACGGAAGGCTCCGATTCGCAGATGTTCGACAACTGCCTGGAGTTTCTCATGCTGACCGGACGTTCGCTGCCTCATGCTGCGATGATGATGATTCCCGAACCGTGGTCCAAGCACGAGTCGATGAGCGACGAAAAGAAAGCGTTTTACGAATACCACAGCTGCCTGATGGAGCCGTGGGACGGCCCTGCCGCAATTTCTTTTACGGACGGCAGCATCATCGGCGCGGTGCTCGACCGCAACGGTTTGCGCCCGGCGCGTTATTACGTGACGAGCGACGATTTGATCGTGCTCGCCTCCGAAGTCGGCGTGCTGAACATCCCGCCGGAGAAGATCGTGCGCAAGGAACGCCTTACGCCGGGCCGCATGCT
This sequence comes from Paenibacillus hamazuiensis, assembly GCF_023276405.1. Classification (NCBI taxonomy): domain Bacteria; kingdom Bacillati; phylum Bacillota; class Bacilli; order Caryophanales; family Paenibacillaceae; genus Paenibacillus; species Paenibacillus hamazuiensis. Next base: position 6,188,070 of record NZ_JALRMO010000001.1, on the reverse strand, counting down.
GCTCGTCGACACCGTGGCCGGACGCATCGTCTCCGACGAGGAGGCGAAGCGGCGTATCGTCAGCGAGAAGCCTTACCGCGAGTGGTTGGACCGGCATCTGATTTCGCTGGAGGAGCTGCCGGACGCTCCGGAGGTGCCGGCTGCCGATCACGAATCACTGAAGCAGCGCCAGCAGGCGTTCGGCTACACATTCGAGCAGCTGCGCAAATTCCTCGAGCCGATGGCCAAAATCGGCGTCGATCCGGTCGGCTCGATGGGCTACGATGCCCCGCTCGCGGTGCTGTCCGACCGTCCGCAGCTGCTTTATAACTACTTCAAGCAGTTGTTCGCGCAGGTGACGAACCCGCCGATCGATTCGAACTTTGAGGAGATCATTACGGCTCAAGGCACGACCATCGGACCGGAGCGCAGCCTGATCGATCCGGTGCCGGAAAGCTGCCGGCAAATCCGTCTCGGGACGCCGTTCCTGACGAACGAGGAGCTCGCCAAGCTGCGCCATATTCAGCAGGGCGGCTTCAAGGTCGCCGAGCTGCCGATTTTGTTCGCCGCATCGGGCGGTCCGGAAGCGATGGAGAAGGCGGTAGAGGAGCTGTACGCGGAGGCCGACCGGGCGATTGCAGACGGGGCAACGCTGCTGATCCTGTCCGATCGCGGCGTGAATGGGGAGCTTGCTCCGATTCCGGCGCTGCTTGCGGTCAGCGGGCTGCACCACCATCTGATCCGCGAAGGCACGCGCACGAAGGTCGGCCTTTTGCTCGAATCGGGAGAGCCGCGCGAGGTGCATCATTTTGCCCTGCTGCTCGGTTACGGCGCAGGCGCGATCAATCCGTATCTGGCGCTGGAATCGCTGGACGACTTGATCCGTGGCGGAGTGCTGAAGGATATCACGCACGAAAAGGCGGTTTACAACTATATTAAAGCGGTGACGAAAGGCGTAACGAAGGTGCTGGCGAAGATGGGCATCTCCACCTTCCAAAGCTACCGCGGCGCGCAAATTTTCGAAGCGGTCGGCCTTGACCAGACGGTCGTCGACAAATATTTCACATGGACGTATACACCGGTGGGCGGCATCAAGATCGATACGATCGCACAGGAAGCGATTTTACGCCACCGCCGCGCCTACTCGCAGCAGGAAGGCCGCGACCGTGTGCTCGATGCCGGCGGCGAGCTGCAGTGGCGGCAGGGCGGCGAGGATCACCTGTACCAGCCGGAGACGATCCATGCGCTGCAAACGGCCGTTAAGACGAATAACTATCAGCAGTATAAAACATTTACGAAGCTGATCCATCGTGAAAACGAGAAATATATGACGCTGCGCTCGCTTTTTGCGTTCAAGCCGAACCGTCCGTCCGTTCCGCTTGAAGAGGTCGAGCCTGTGGAATCGATCGTGCGCCGCTTTAAAACCGGAGCGATGTCGTACGGCTCGATCTCCAAGGAGGCGCACGAGGCGCTGGCCATCGCGATGAACCGCATCGGCGGCAAAAGCAACACAGGCGAAGGCGGCGAAAGCCCCGACCGGTTCACGCCGGATGCCAACGGCGATTCCCGCCGCAGCGCGATCAAGCAGGTCGCCTCGGGCCGCTTCGGCGTCACGAGCAACTATCTCGTCAATGCCGACGAGATTCAGATCAAGATGGCGCAGGGCGCGAAGCCGGGCGAAGGCGGACAGCTGCCGGGCTCCAAGGTGTACCCTTGGGTCGCGGAGTGCCGCGGCGTGACGCCGGGCGTCGGCTTGATCTCGCCGCCGCCGCATCACGACATCTATTCGATCGAGGATTTGGCGGAGCTGATCCACGATCTGAAAAACGCCAACCCGCGCGCCCGCATCAGCGTGAAGCTCGTGTCCGAGGTCGGCGTCGGCACGATCGCCGCCGGCGTCGCCAAGGGCAAGGCCGACGTCGTGCTCATCTCCGGTTATGACGGGGGCACCGGCGCATCGCCGCAGACGTCGATCCGCCACGCCGGCCTGCCGTGGGAGCTCGGCCTTGCCGAGACGCACCAGACGCTGGTGCTGAACAACCTGCGCAGCCGCATCGCCGTCGAGACGGACGGCAAGCTGATGACCGGCCGCGACGTCGTCATCGCCGCGCTGCTCGGCGCGGAGGAGTTCGGCTTCGCCACGACGCCGCTGATCACGCTCGGCTGCATCATGATGCGCGTCTGCCATCTGGATACTTGCCCGGTCGGAGTGGCGACGCAAAATCCGGAGCTGCGCAAAAAATTCACCGGCGATCCGCAGCACGTAGTCCATTTCATGCGCTTCGTGGCGCAGGACATGCGCGAGCTGATGGCGGAGCTCGGCTTCCGCACGGTGGAAGAGATGATCGGCCATACGGAAATACTCGAAACGAAAAAGGCCATTGAGCATTGGAAAGCGAAAGGCATCGATCTATCTCCGCTGCTGCATCAGCCGGACGTATCGGAAGACGTCGGCCGTTACTGCAGCATTCCGCAGGATCATGGGCTGGACCGCTCGCTCGACGTGACGGAGTTGATGGACATTTGCGCTCCGGCGCTTGAGCGAAAAGAGCACGTGCATGCGATTCTGCCGATTCGCAACGTCAACCGCGTCGTCGGCACGATTCTCGGCAGCGAAGTGACCCGCCGCTACGGGCTGAATGGCTTGCCGCACGATACGATCCGCCTCCACTTCAACGGCTCGGCGGGCCAAAGCTTCGGCGCATTTGTGCCGAAGGGCATCACGCTTTCGCTCGAGGGCGATGCCAACGATTACGTCGGCAAAGGGCTTTCCGGCGGCAAAATCGTCATTTTCCCGCCGGAAAACGCTTCGTTCGTGCCGGAGGAGAACATCGTCATCGGCAACGTGGCCTTTTACGGAGCGACCGACGGGGAAGCGTACATCCGCGGCATCGCCGGCGAGCGCTTCTGCGTGCGCAACTCCGGTGTCCGTGCCGTCGTGGAAGGCGTGGGCGACCACGGCTGCGAGTACATGACGGGAGGCCGCGTCGTCGTGCTCGGACCGACAGGCCGCAACTTCGCGGCGGGCATGTCCGGCGGCATCGCGTATGTGCTCGACGAGGACGGCACGTTTGCAGGCCGCTGCAACAAAGAGATGGTGCTGCTCGAGCAGCTGGAGGAAACGTATGAAGCTGAGGAAGTGCGCAATATGATTCAGCATCACGAAACGTTTACCGGCAGCACGGTGGCCGACCGCATTTTGCAAAATTGGGAAGAGTACATGTGGAAATTCGTGAAGGTGATTCCGAAGGACTACAAGCGGATGTTCGAGGCGATCGAACGCGTGAAGCGCTCCGGCCTCAGCCAGCAGGAAGCGATGCTCGTCGCCTTCGAAGAGAACATGAAGGATGTCTCCCGCGTGGCCGGCAACTAAATCTGACGAGAACCATACGATGATGGAGGATTAGCACAATGGGAAAACCGACAGGTTTTATGGAATATGAGCGCGAAGTCCCGACGGAAGCCGCCCCCCTGATGCGTATCTCGCATTGGAAGGAGTTCGCCGTGCCGCTCCCCGACGACAAGCTGCAAACGCAAGGCGCCCGCTGCATGGACTGCGGCATCCCTTTTTGCCACACCGGCAAGCTGATCAGCGGCATGGCTTCCGGCTGTCCGGTCAACAATCTGATCCCCGAGTGGAACGATCTGGTATACCGCGGCCAATGGCGCGAAGCACTCGACCGTTTGCATAAGACGAACAACTTTCCGGAGTTTACCGGCCGCGTCTGTCCGGCTCCCTGCGAGGGCTCCTGCACCGTCGGCCTGAACGGCTCTCCGGTTACAATCAAAAACATCGAAAAATCGATTATCGACAAAGGGTTCGCCGAAGGCTGGGTCGTGCCGAATCCGCCGAAGACGCGCACCGGGAAAAAGGTGGCCGTCGTCGGCTCCGGACCTTCGGGTCTCGCCTGCGCCGACCAACTGAACAAAGCCGGCCACTCCGTCACCGTATTCGAGCGGGCGGACCGCGTAGGCGGGCTGCTTATGTACGGCATTCCGAACATGAAGCTCGACAAGAAATACGTCCAGCGCCGCGTGGATTTGATGGCCGAAGAGGGCGTCAAGTTCGTCACCGGCACCGAGATCGGCAAGGACATCCCGGCTTCGCAGCTGAAAGAGGAGTTCGACGCGATCGTCCTGTGCGGCGGCGCGACAAAAGGCCGCGATCTGAACATCGAAGGTCGCGAGCTGAAGGGCATCCATCTGGCGATGGAGTTCCTGGCGAAAAATACGAAAAGCCTGCTCGATTCCGAGCATCAGGACGGCAGCTACATTTCCGCGGAAGGCAAAGACGTGATCGTCATCGGCGGCGGCGATACCGGCACGGACTGCGTCGGTACGTCGATCCGTCACAAATGCAAAAGCGTAACGCAGTTCGAGATCATGCCTCGTCCGGCCGACACGCGCCAGCCGAACAACCCTTGGCCGGAATGGCCGCGCGTGTACAAGATGGACTACGGCCAGGAGGAGGCCGCAGCCCTGCAGGGCGAAGATCCGCGCCGCTACTTGATCAACACGAAGAAATTCGTCGGCGACGAAAACGGACACGTGAAGGAGCTGCACACCGTCCTGATCGAGTGGAAAAAGGACGACCAAGGCCGTTTTGTCCCGGTCGAGGTGCCAGGCAGCGAGAAGGTGTATCCGGCTCAGCTCGTGCTGCTCGCAATGGGCTTCCTCGGCCCGGAAAACACCGTGCTCGACCAGCTCGGCGTCGAGAAGGATGAGCGGACGAACGCGAAGGCCGAATACGGCAAATTCGCCACCAATGTCGAAGGCGTCTTCTCCGCCGGCGATATGCGGCGCGGACAAAGCCTCGTCGTGTGGGCGATCAACGAAGGCCGCGGCGCCGCCCGCGAGGTGGACCGCTATTTGATGGGCTCGACCAATTTGCCGTAAGGTGAAGCTCCCGGGGATATAGGACCAAAGAAAAAGGGCGAAAAGCCCTTTTTTCTTTGTACGTAACTCGGCAAATTACCTTGTGAGCACCGATTCATAAAAATAGAGGAACTGACGTTCGTTATCTCAGGAAAAATGGTCTCTTCCGCAAAAATAGAGGAACTGACGTTCGTTAATTCGAAAGAATATGGTGCAGAGACGGGGAAAATAGGCAAATAACGAACCTCAGTTCCTTTAATCATGGAGAACCGCGCAAAATGGCCAATTTAGCGCATCGTAGTTCCTTTATGAACCGGGGTAACAAGCGGGGAAACTTTTTGGACTTAACCTTACCACATTGCGCCCGAGGAACGGAGCAGCTCCCCCGGCACCGCGTCGAAGAAAAGCGAGTCCCACACCCATTTGGCGCTAGACAAAAGGTGAGGGACCATCGCGGGCGCGAGGAACGGAGCAGCTCCCCCGGCACCGCGTCGAAGAAAAGCGAGTCCCACACCCATTTGGCGTTAGCCAAAAGGTGAGGGACCATCGCTGGGCGCGAGGAACGGAGCAACTCCCCCGGCACCGCACCAAAGTTAAGCGTGTCCGGCATGGATTTATTGCCTAACAGCAATAAATCCATGCCGGACAAACGCGACCTAGAAGCGAGCGGCCACTCATACCAGGCGGGTCCAGGGCGCCCGAGCGCCTTGAGGGCTTTGCGGAGCAAAGCCGGCTTCGGAAGCCTGGGGTCCCCCCGGTGGGGGGATTTAGGGGGGACACCCTTTGACAAAATCCAATAAATTTTACTCGACACGAACTCCCTTGACTTTGCACCGGCCAACGCAGAAACTAGATATACGCACGACGTATTTTTCAATTAAAGGAGCCCGTACCATGCCGGCTAAAGATATCATTAGCCCGGAGGAGTTGAAGGCGCTGCTTCCTCCGGATGAGATCAGGCAATTGAATGAGATGGCAGGCGAGTCCATGAAGGCACACGAAGGCGGCGCCGATGACCTGCCGTCCAGCGAGCTGATAGGGATGGTTTGTTCGATGCAGGGGCAAATTCGGGATTTGCAAGCCAGAGTGCAAACGCTGGAGAGCATGCTGATGGAACGGTTTTCCGCCAATGAACTGGCCGCAGCCTCGGCGGAACCGGTTCCCGGGACGCCCGCTGCCGGGGCCGAAGAGAACGAAGACGAAGCCGGCAAGCTCGTGCCAAGATCCGTTCGGCACGGGAAGAAAAAATCGGGCATGCGCAAGTTTTTCTAAGCAGTTAATCAACCGCTCCTATAACCGGACAGGCCGTCCTTTGGCTGCAGCAAGCTGAAGGGCGGCCCTTTTTTTGCGTTTGCATCTGTAATCAGAGTCAGCAACGGGGGACTTTGATCCGTTTGGACAAATAAGGCGACGGCTCGAGTGTAACCTTTTTAACCGGAAAACGCATCGTTTTGACGATAAGTGGCACATCTCTGTTAACCATTCGCTTCATAAGCCGGATCTGCTTGCCGTATTTGACATAATCGTAGTCGCCGGTTTTCTTGTCGATAAACTCGGACGGCAGCTCCTCCGGCGTATCGTATGCAAATACATGTTTGTCATGCTCGGCGATAAACCTCAAAGGCGAATCCTCATAGCCTTGATCCACCCATTCCTTCCTGGTCATGCGAAACACGATGACGCTCAGAACAGGCCCGTATGTTTTTCCGCGATACTTAAAAATAAAATGTACCGTGTATTCCGCATCCAACATATCATTTTTCCTGCTCATGACGGTGTATCGTCTCCAGTATTCGGGGAACTTCAGCGTAAAGCCGAACTTCCGGTCCCGGTACAAAATCGTGCCGCCGCTCGCTGCCATGTTCACCTATCCTTTCTTCAGCAAATGTATATATTCACTGTATTCAGGGGCAGGCGGAATTATGGCTTGAACCAGATGTTTTTAAACTGCACCCAGTCAAGCGCGTCAAGCGTCAGTCCTTTGACCGAGGAGTGGTAGATCGTTTTCAAGTGCTTGCGGTATAAAAACAAGAGCAGATGCCGGTCCGTCAAAATGCGCTCGATTTGCCCGAACCGTTCAAGCCGTCTCTGCCGGACCGGTTCCGTCAAGACTGCGGCAAGCTGCTGCTCGACCAGTGTCTTCGGCTCCGGATGCATGTGCCGCTGCATGCTTTTGTACAAGTCGACGAGCCGCAGCTCCAGATCGTTGTCGAGGATGAGCGAGAACAGAAGCAAATCGGCCTGAAGACGGCGCTCTCCTTTGAATTCCTCGACGGGCAGCAGCATCAGCTCGAGTTTGATTCCCGCTTGCTGCGCGATTTTTTGCACAAGTCGGGCGTCCTGTTCGTAGTGGGTGATGGTGCACAGCCGGACGGTTTCGCCGCGATAACCCGCATCACGAAGCAGCCGGCGGCTTTCGTCTTCGGACAGCGGGGCCGGGGGAGCAGGCAGGTCGTCGGCGACAAAGCTGGCAAGCAGCGCCGAAGGCTCGAGCTCCAGTTCGTCAAGCAGGCGGGTCCTGTTGAAAGCCTGATATATGGCGGCTCGGATCGCTGCATCGGCGGCAGGACCTTGTTTTGTCGGGTTAAACGTGATGAATTTACACGTCGTTCCATGGCGCTGCGCTTCGTTCCAATCGGACGAAGGCTCGCTGGGCAGCCGGTAATTATGAATGATTTGAAAGCTCTCCAGCGTGCTGCCCGGTTCTTGCCGGCCCAAATCGGGGATGTGCCACAGCTCGACCTCGTCGAGGTGAGCGCGCCCTTGAAAATACGAAGGGAACGCCTCAAGCACGCTCATCGACGCATCGTGCCGTGTCAGTCGAAAAGGCCCCGTACCGACGGGGGATCGGCCGAACCGGTCCTGCAGCTTCTCGCACATATCCTTCGGAACGATGGAGGCGCGATTGGTGCTGAGAAACTGCAGGAACAACTCATTCGGCGAGGAGAGCTCAATCTGCAGCGTAATCGGGTCGACTGCCTCGATGCGGCTCATCTGCTCGTAAACCCAGCGGTACAGCAGCCGGGAAGGCGCGTGTTTCAGCCGAAGCAGGGAGAAAGCGGCATCCTCCGCCGTCATTTCTCGCCCGTGGTGAAACAGGACGCCTTTGCGCAGGTAAAAGGTCCATGTCGTGCGGTCAGTATCCGTTTCCCAGGCATGGGCCAGGTGGGGGTCGATCGTCTGACTGTGGCGGTTGTAACGGACGAGACTGTCGAACAGCTGGTTCACCAGATGCGACTCGGCGGCAAAATTGATATGCAGCGGGTCGAGCGTACCGATGGGCGACGTAAGCGGGAAACGCAAAGTGTCGATCCGTTTGTCGTTGCGAAGCTCGCTGGAATGACCGAAGTGGCCGTTCAGCCAGTGATGGAAATGATCCTTCAGCTTCGCCGGCACAAAGGATACGTTCATCTGCTCCAAAGCGCCGCGCAAATCTTTTTTCTCTACAAGCTCCTGGGCGAGCCCGACGACGATGTCTTCGGTCCGCACAAGAAAGATCAGCTTCGACTTTTTGCCTCGCCCGCGCTCGGGGCTCCATTCCAGCCAGCGCCGTTCGCCCATTTTGCGGAGCAGCAGCACGGCGTTGCGGTGGGTGCAATCGAGCAATGAAGCGATCTCATCGAGCGTAATTTCCACCGGGACAAGCTCCGCCGAAGCGGGCAAAAGCTGGCGCAGCCGAATATAATGGCTTTCCAATTTCAAGTGCAGCCCCACCTTTTCGTTAACAAGAAAAATATGAAATTTCCAATTTTAAAATTACTCTTTTTATTCCTATTTTACAACCTACAATAAATGTATGGGCTCTCGCAGCCGATTTTTGGCCAATGAGGAGGAACAAGTTGCCATGAATTTGTCCGTTGCTTGGAACGAACAGCTTGTCCGGGAAATGACCGCTTTCCTGCAAAAGGAGAATACCGGTTCGATAGCGGCTTCGGTGATGAAGCTGGTCCATCTGCTTTATGCGGTGGAGCTTGGAGAGGATGCTTCGGCGGAAGAGGCTGTCCGCTATGCGCTGCAGCGGCTGCCCGAACGTTGGCACAAGCTCGTCGGATGGGCTGATGCCTGCTGTTCGGGTCATGGGATAGACGTCGGTCCGGGGGAGTTCGGAGCGCCGCTAACGGCAGACTCTCACGGCATTTGCGTCCAATCCGTCCGCGATGAGGCCGAAGCTTTTGCACGGTTCGCCGCCGGGTTCATCCGGCAAGTATATTTTTGCTGATCGATCCCATACGAGGCAAATAAAAAGGAGGAAATCGCTTTGATGACGGCAAACGTCGCTGCTTCCGAACATGGAACGCTGCGTAAAGATCAGCGTCTGCTCGTCGGCTCGCTGCTTTGCGGCATCGTGTTCGACTTCCTGTTTTACGATAAACCCGCCGGTGTTTCGCATCCACTGTTTTTGGCGGCGCTGTACGTTTATTTTAACGCGATGCTGAAAGAAAAGGCGAAGCTGCGGTATGACGGGGGAACGTTATTGCTGCTGACCATCGCATTGCTTTCGCTGACGTATGTGGTTTTTTCAAACGAGCTCTTTCGGCTGCTCAATACGCTTGCTGTCCCTGCCCTCATTGCGATGCATACGACTTGGGCTTACGGCGGGCAAAAGGGCGGCTGGCACGAACCCGGCTTCTTATCCCGGGCTTTCGGGCAGGCGGTCGTGGGGAGTTTGCGCCAGCTGCCGGAGCCGCTGAAGGTGCTGCTGGCAACTCTACGCAAGCAGGTTCGCGCCAGCAGGTATACAGCCGCGCTCAAAATATCGATCGGTCTCCTGATTGCCGCTCCGCTGCTTTTTATCGTTATCGTGCTGCTCGCTTCCGCGGATAAAATGTTCGATCATGTCGTAAGCGGATTGCCGAGAATGCTGGAGCGGATCGATTTCGGCTCTGCGGTGTCGCATGCGGTGGTAATCGGATTCCTGATGCTCGTGCTCTTTTGCTTTACAAGGGGGCTGCTTTATTCGGCGGAGCCGAAGAGCAACAAGGAGGAGCCGTGGGCGGAGCTGACGGCGGCCGGTCCGATCCGGTTCGATCCGCTTGTGACGGCGACGGTGCTTGTCTGCGTGAATTTGGTGTATGTCATTTTCGTGGTTGTTCAGTTTTCGTATTTATTCGGAGGGGGAGAGGGGACTCTTCCGGACGGGGTTACGTATGCGGAATATGCCCGGCGCGGGTTTATGGAGCTTGTCGCCGTAACCTCGATGAACTTCGCGATGCTGCTCGCGGTGCTTTACAGGGTGCGCAAGGAAGGGATGAATCTTCACCGGGTCAATCGGGGGCTGCTCGGGCTGATGACGGGGTGTACGGCGGTGATGCTGTTTTCGGCGTATTATCGACTTTCCTTGTACGAACAGGCCTACGGCTATACGTATACAAGGCTCTTGGTCCACGCGTTTATGATCTTTCTTCTCGTGCTGTTCCTTATTGCGCTGTACAAAATCGTCCGCGAAACCGCCGCGCTTGCGAGGCCGTTCCTGATCGCATCTTTGGTCGCCTACATGACGGTTAACTATATGAACATCGATGCGATCATCGCCCGAAACAATATCGCCCGCTTCGAAGCTTCCGGCAACGTTGACGAGGCTTACCTCGCGGGGTTATCGCCGGATGCGGCGCCGCAGCTCGCCAAGCTGTATGAAGCTCACCCGGAGCTGGCGGTTCTTGGGGACGGGCTGCGCCGGATGAGGGACAACCTGTCTGCACCTGCACCCTGGATGTCCTACAACGTGTCCAAGCAGCAGGCCCGCAAGGCGCTAGAAGGGCTTAGGCTGCCATAACCTTCGCTATTCGCAGCAAGGTTGTCTCTGAGCCCGCTCCGAAGCCAACCGGAGCGGGTCATATAATGCTCTAGGACGCAATATAATTGCCGATCGCCTGAGGGACATCCTGCAGCTTCTCAACTTTAAGAAAAGCGCCGCGCGGCTCCACGTTCACATCGACGATGTTAAACGCCCATTCCGTTTCCGCCGGGATGAAAATCGAATGGATGCCGTTTTCCAGAGCCGGAATAACATCGGTGCGCAGCGAGTTGCCGATCATCCATGTGCACGCGTGATCGAGCTTGCGCTCGCGAATGATCGATTCGAGAAAAGAGGTCGTTTTATGCCGGGCCACGTAGACGCGGTCTCCGAAAAACTTTTCCAGGCCGGCCTCGCGCACCTTCCTCATCTGGATGGTCGGTTCGCCGCCCGTATACAGGTGCAGCGAATGTCCTTCGCTTTGCAGCGTGAGAAGCGTCTCTTCCATATGCGGCACCGGTTCGATTTCATGGCTGTACACCGACTCGCCGAGCTGCCGCAGCCGGCGAATCTCGTCTTCGCTTTTGGGGCGGCCGGTCAGCTCGCTGAAGTAATCGTACGTGTCGACGAACGATTGCGGAAAATGATCGGGGGCGAATCCTTGCTTCAACACCCGCTGCAGATCGATTTCGTTTTGTTTCTTTTTGAATTCTTCCGGCGAAATATGGTAGCTGTGGAACCAGGTTTCCGCCTGGTCCGCGAACTGGTCCACGACCAGATCGAAAAATTTGTTCGTATAGATCAGCGTATCGTCCAGGTCGAAAAGAATCGTTTGTTTGGTCATCGTTTGGTCTCCTGAGGGCTTTCCGAAGGAAAGCCTGCTTCGTAAGGTATGTCTTGGGCTTTCCGAATAAGGTATGGCATTAAGCTTTCCTAAGGAAAGCCTTAAAACCCATTATATCACCCGGCGATGGAAAAGACATCCTTTAGACGGTGGCAGGAAGCGGCTGCGCACCTTCCTGCGTTCTCTTCGTTTCCGCAGAATCTTCGGCTGCAGGGGAAAAATCGGGCGCCTTCATATCGCTTGTTCCCTGAAATACCGCACCTTGATCAATGACCAACGCCTTGGCCTGAACGGTCCCCTTCAGCTGACCCGTCGATGTAATCGTCAGCCGCCCGGAAGCGGCGACTTTCCCTTGAAGCTTTCCGGCGACGATGATGTCTTTCGTTTTGATTTCGGCCTGCACATAGCCTTTCTCGCCGATGGTGATCTCGCCGGCCGAATGAATTTCTCCGATCACCTGCCCCTCAATGCGGATGTCCGCCTTGGAGGACAAGCTGCCATTGAATACGGTGCCTTCCCCGATCAGCGTATCCGTAGTTCCGGGGTGTACCGCCGTCTTTTTATGGAACATCAGTAATCCTTCCTTTCCGACTGACAGTTATCATTTCGCTGGAGGCAAATAGTTTTGCGGATTGGTGCTTTTGCCGTGAAGCTGGACTTCATAGTGAAGATGCGGCCCGGTACTGCGGCCGGTTGAACCCATAAGCCCGATCAGTTGGCCTTTATGTACTTTATCGCCGTTTTTGACGTTCGTTTTGTTCAGATGCATGTACCAGGTTATCAACCCTCCGGCATGTTCCACGACGATGTTATTCCCGTGAAAACGATCGAAGCCTGCGGTCCTCACGATCCCTTCGGCTGTTGCATAAACCGGATCGCCTGTTTTGCCGGCGATGTCGATCCCCCGATGGAAGCTGAGCTTGGCGGTAAACGGATCCTTCCGGTAGCCGAAAGGCGACGTGATCGTCCGGGAAGCCGTCGGCCATAACGTCGGAGTCGCGTTCCACTTCAGCTGCTTTTCAAACACAAGCCGCTTCGCTTCCGTCAGACGGGCTTGCAGCGTATTCATCTCCGCTCCCAGCGCTGTAAAGAGGCTGCGGGTTTCGGACGCGATGCCTTTCACCTGAGAGAGAGAGACCGGAACGGCCGGTCCGCCTATGCCGCCCGCAGCCTCTGCAGGGGAGGGGACCGCCTCCGAAACAGTTTTGGATGCTCCCTCCGGCGAAGAATCCCCTTTCAAATGGCTTTCCAGCTTTTTCATTTCCTCAACCTTCGCTTTGATCTCCTCGGCTTGCTGAGACAGCTGGAAAATTTCATTTTTCAGCTCCTCGATCGTCTGATTTTTGCTTGCGACATCTTGTTCCAACCGCACGGTTTTGCCGTGCATCTCATATTTGTAAGCTTGTGTCGTTACGACGGTTTCCGTGTGAATCAGGTAAACGTACCCTGCGATCGCCAAAATCAGCCCCAGGCCCGCCAGTCCTGCATAAGCGGCCGCACGGGAGAGCCGGATCCGGTATACGCTTCGACCCGCCTCCGGAATGATCACGAAGGTCAGTTTATGGTGAAGCTTGTTTAACTTCATGACATCTCCTTTGCAATTCTTTGAAAAATTTGTCCGGAGCCCGGTTCTTTGCTGCCGTTAATTCTCCGGATTTTATGCACGCGGCGGAATCATTCCTCATACATTGGGGAAGGGAGGGAGATCCGCACATGCCGTCTTTTTTGAAACTGAACCAAATGACGCTGATGGACCGTCTGGCGCATCACGTGGGCCGGGACGTGGCGCTGGAAGGACAGGACTTTTCCAGCGGACCCGGCACTTTGCAAAGCGTAGGCAAGCGGTTCATTCGGGTGAACGATCAATATTTCGTGCCATCGTCACTGCAGGAAATTGTACTGCTTAGCGAGACGTCCAAACGCGGCGCGAATGTCCATGTGCACAGCACCTACCGCGGTGCAATCCAGGCAGAGCTTATCCGCACCGGCATTGATTTTCTCGAGCTGATCATTCCGACGACGGGCGAGGAAGAGCAGGACTGGACGTTAATCCCGCTGCACCGCATCGTCCGTATGGAAAAAGCTTGAGCGCCGCCCGGCAGGATAACAAGAACCACGGCCATTAAAGGCTGTGGTTTTTTTTGCTGGATGGATTAAGGAGGCCCTAGAGCTCTCTGGCTTTCATCACCTCCAAGTAAGAATTAGCCAAGAGGAGCAGCAGAGAAGCGCCGTAGACCGCCCCGCAGACGATGCCTACCCAGGACAGCTGCCTCGCGAACGTCAGTCCGGCGGCAATGCTGCAGGTGCAGACCGCAAACAGCAGGATGGTGATAAGATAAAGCATGCGAAACGACATGTTATTTATCGTTTTCGCCATAAACTTCTTGCGCAGCGTTTGCGTGCCTTGCTGCGAAACTTGCCCTGCTCCGCGGGAACCGCTCGTTTGAGCCTGCCGCTCCGAAGTCTCCGTCCGGATTCGGGCCAGCACATACAGCATCGGCAAAACGATGAGCTGATACGGCAGCGTATACAGCGGAACGCTGTAATTGCCGAAGCTGAACACCTCCGTCGTGCTTTTGAAGCTGAGCAGCGAAGACATCGTCACGAAAAGTGCCGCCGGTTTCGAAAACAGCGTGTATTCGCGTTTTCCGACGAAGCTGGCGAGCCCCGTAAGAAAGGCGAGGTAAATGAGAATGATTTTGCAAGCGAGTATCGGAAACCAGATGCTGAGCAGAAACAAATCCATCCGGTCCAGAAAATCCGTAATGTTGATTTGCTGGACGAGCGTATAGTTCGGATATACCATATTGCCCGGCATATTATATCCAAATACCATAATTTCCATTACGACGAACATCGTCAGCAGCAGCGTTCCGATGACGATGCCGTGGCGGTACGATACCGACAGCTGCTTGTTGTTATGCACCGTATGCAGAAAAGCGCCGATCGCGATGATATCCGCATACCAGCCCGCACCGAGCAGATTGCTGCTGAGTATGGAGGATAGCGGCGTTGTGAGCACCGGTCCGAGCAGCTTGGCGTTGATCTCATTGCCGAGGAGGAGCGGCATCAGAAACACGCATAACACGAAGATCGGAAAAAAGATGTCGTTGACTCTGGCCACAACCTCCACGCTCGTCGTACCGAAATAAAGCAGAAGCAGGGCAAAGAGCAGCAGTATAACCTCTTCAGGCGTATTCGGCAGCAAAATCGTCTTGATAAATTGCGCCAGCGCGCGGCAGTCGCGGATCAGCACAAACCATATGTGGACCATGATCAATACGTTTATGACGGTGCCGAGCGGTTTTCCGGCCAGCAGCTTGGCGATTTCAAACAGATGTTTGTCCGGAAACAAAGCGCTGAGCCGGTAAAATACGATGCCGACCCCAAATGCATAAATCATCGGCAGCAGATAAGAAAACCATGCGTCCATTTTGCTGATGCGAACGATTTCCTGTTCGGCCAGAAGAACGCCCCCGCTTGTAATCAGCGCTCCGACCAGCCAGCACATTTGCCTATGGTTGATGACTTGTTTCGGATCCATACGTTTTCACCCGTTTCTCCGTAAGGTGCGGCCCGCTTATCGGGGGAGGATGGAGAACACCCACGGCGAGATGTAATTGACGAAAAACTGTGCGGGCATCGGCACATAAGCACCGATGCATGCCGCCGCAAACAGCACGACGGCTTTCAAACCGAGCAGACCGTAAACCCATTTTTCTCCCGGACTCATCCTGGTTCTTTTCGGGATGTCCGTCATGAAGGAAAACAAACAAATGGCTGCGAACGCAGCGCTGAAAATGCCGTTCACTCGCCTTTCCCCGCTTTCGACAAGTTTTCGTAAATAAGCCCGTTATCCGATAAGTAGCTGGTCACTTCGATGTCAAAAGTGGCTTCCTTGATCGCGTCGTGCCATTTTCCAGCAAATTGCTGCTGGAAGACCGCAGGGTATTTGCGGTAAAAAACCGTTCCGAGCTGAGCGGGGTCGGTTCCGGTCCGCTGCATGATTTGAGCGGCGTTTTGAATCGATTTTTTGATATAAGACGATACGGCGGCTTCGACTTTTCGGACGTTGTCGATCCGGCTTAAGTCGTAAAACGACTTGCTTTCCAGCAGCTTCGCCTTCGCCTGCACCTTGACGGCAAAATGGGGACTTCCGTTTTTCAGGGAAGGGCGAATCTCCGTATTTCCTTCAAACAGCTTTAGCGTCATGATACGGGTATTCTCGACCGGGATCGTCACCGTGTAACCCGCCTTGCTTCGAAGCAGCCATTGCAGCCCTTCGGCGGCATCGTTTCCCATCGTCTCCACCAGCTTGTCGTTCTTAAAAATCGCATAGCCGAGAAACTGTACCTCTTTGGACGGCTTTTCGCTTTTTTCCGACTCTTTGATGCCCATGTACGGAATGACCGGGTCTCCGCCTGCCGAGGCGAGAGCCATGCCGACATCTTTCATGTCCAGATTGAGATGATCTTTGGACTTGGCCAGCTCGCGGAAAGCCTCGGCCGGGAAACGCTCGAACTTCGGATTCGCCTTCAGCATGTCGTAGCCTTTTCCTTTGCAGATGACCATATAAGAGGTCAACCGGTTTTCCGTCGTGCGGGTAATCGCGTCGAACAGCTCGCCGATTCCGTCTTTAGCCGCATCTTCGCCGATAAGCAGCGTGCGGCGGTGGGCAAAAAAAGCCCGGCGGGCCAGTCTTTTTTGCACCTTGGCTTGCGCTTCGCGCACGGTAGACCCGACATCGGAATCGGTATAGTAGCTTTTATCGCCGCTCGTTCCGCCGCCGCCTCCTTTGGCTCCGCCGAGCTGTCCGGGCAGCGGAAACATCATGGCGAAGCGGTACGTGCCGTCCTTTTCCTTATCGACCGAGGAACTGAGCACAAACGCCAGGTCGTTCGTTTCCGTACGGTCCCAGCAGCCGGGAAGTACCGTTAAACATACGGCGGCCAAGGCCAAGGAACGGGCTTTGCCGAGGAGGTTCATGACGGATCTTCCTTTCCGCCGGGATTTCGTTTGTCCTCCGGCTGCGCCGCTGCTCCGGATGTTTGGCTACCTTGGCTTTGACCACCGCCCGGGGAGCCGTTTTCCGGCTGATTTTCCGGAGGATTGCTCGCGATTCCTTTCTGCCCGTGGTACTTGAAAATTTCCTGAGCGGAGTCCCGCCCGATCCGTTCTGCGTCCTGCACGCCGAGATAGGCCGGCCTGGCCGACATGGCCCACCAGGGCGCCCGCACGTAAGTATCCTGCAAATCGGCGGCGGCGAGCGGCCCGATCGGCGATAAATATGGCACACCGAATGATCGCAGGTTGGCCAAATGGCCGATAATGAACAGCATCGCCAGCATAATGCCGTACAATCCGAACAGCGATGCCGCAAACAGAATGGGGAAGCGCAGCATCCGAATCGCGATGGCCCCGTTAAAACGAGGAATTGTAAACGAAGCGATGCCCGTAATGGATACGACGATTACCATCGGCGCGGAAACGATGCCCGCTTCGACCGCTGCTTGTCCGACGACGAGCGCTCCCAAAATACTGACGGCGGAGCCGATCGTCTTGGGCAGCCGAATGCCCGCTTCCCGCAGCGCCTCGAAGGTGACCTCCATAATCAGCGCTTCAACGACTGCGGGGAACGGGATGTTTTCGCGGGCGGCGGCTACGGAAAGCAGCAGGGTGGTCGGCAGCAGCTCCTGATGATAAGTAGTAATCGCCACATATAAAGCCGGCGTCGTTAACGACAACAGAAGAAACAGGAACCGCAGCCAGCGGATCAGCGTGGCGATCTGGAATCGCTCGAAATAGTCTTCGCTGGCCTGCATCGTTTGAATGAATACGAACGGGACGAGCAGTACAAAAGGGGTACCGTCGACCATAATGGCCACCCGTCCTTGCAGCAGCGATGCGGCCACGACATCCGGTCTCTCGGTGTACTGCACCTGCGGAAACGGGGAGTAGGCGCTGTCCTGTATGAACTCCTCGATGTAGCCGGATTCGAGCACGGCATCGATATCGATTTTTTCAATCCGGCGGACGACCTCGTCCACCATCGCAGGTTTCGCCAAGTCTTCCAAATAAGCGATGACCAAATTCGTATTGCTTTCCCGGCCCAGCGTCATGGATTTCATCTTCAGACGGGGCGTTTTGAGCTTGCGGCGGACCAGCGACGTATTGGTGCGGAGCGATTCGACGAAGCCTTCCCGAGGGCCTCTGATGACGGATTCCGTATCCGGTTCGTCTACGGACCGTTTCTCGGGTCCGCGGATGCCGAGGAGCAGCGCTTTGCTGCATCGGTCCGCGATCAGCCCGGTATCCCCGCTCAGCACGCCGAGCAAAAAATCTTTGTAGTTGCCCGTTTCTTGCGTTTGCGAAACCGGAAGCGTATGCCGGGCGATGCGGTCTGTGAGCTGCTCGTGCCCCTCGAGGATCATGAGCGCTTTCAGCGCTTCGTCGACCTGGCCGCCGTTAACGAGTCCGTCCACCAGGACGATGCACGCTTTCGCCCCGTCCTGAATCGTAAACTCGCGGATGACGATGTCCGAGCAATCTTCGAACAGCTTCTTGAGATACGATTTATTTTCATCCAGCGTTGGAAAAATCGGCACTTTATCGAGTTCCGAAATAAACCGGTAATCGAAATTTTCCGGTTTCGGCTGCGGCGCTTGTTCGTTTGCAGATTTCCGTTTCCGGTGAATTTTGATCAAGATTCCGCCCCCTTTCATCGCCGGTTCTCTTTAGAGGGTGCTCCAAAAAAAGGCTGCTTTTGTCATGCCCGAATAGTTTTCTCCGTTTGCCGAAAATTATTACCACATCTTCCATGTATTGCGAAGGGATGGTGTCGCATACGTTTTTTTAACGTTAAAGAAAGTTTAAGTTTGCTAAAGCGTTAAAGTGCGAACGAGAACTTTCTTTACCAAGAAAAACTTCCGCTGAATCGCGGTCGCTCATCTTCGAAGGACTTCGTTAGAAGTTTTTCTTATTGCTTGGAAAATTTCTATTGTCAAAGTACCGGTTCGATAGTAGAATGATTGTACATGTTAAAAAGTTCGAGTGAAGCACACTTGCAAACCGCGGATATCCGCTTTGTCGGTGTGTTTTTTTACTTTCCGGGTTTCGATGGAGAGGAGGATCGGATATGGAAGAACTGAAACAGCTGATGCATCAGCTTCTGCACAATCAGGAACAGTTTAGAGAAAACTTCGAAACGAGGATGGACAGGCTCGAAACGAGAATGGACAGGCTCGAAACGAGGATGGACAGCCTTGAAATGAGGATGGATAGCCTCGAGATGAGGATGGATAGCCTCGAAACGAAGGTGGCCAGCCTCGAAACGAAGGTGGACAGGCTCGAAACGAAGGTGGACAGCCTCGAAATGAGGATGGATAGCCTCGAAACGAAGGTGGACAGGCTCGAAACGAAGGTGGATAGCCTCGAAACGAAGGTGGACAGCCTCGAAATGAGGATGGATAGCCTCGAAACCAAGGTGGGCAACCTGGAAGTTAAGGTAGACGAGGTGATCCTGAACCAGCGTCTCTTTAGCGGCAAACTGGACGGGTTGTACCAGGAGGTTCAGGACCGTTTCAAGGACACGAACATGAACATTCGCGACGTAAGCAGGCATGTGCGCTTGCTGGCGCAGGATATGGACGAAATGATCGAACGCGTAAGTCATCTGGAAGGGCATTAAGAAGATTGCTGCCCCCACACTCGCGATCACCGCTTTACAAAGCTCAGCACGGCGTCCAGATTTTGCGGAGGCACCTGCTGGATCAAATCTCCGACGCGGGTAAGCCGGTCGCCGATCGACAGCAGCGTAAAGTCGCGCGGGTCGCAGCGCATCGCCACCTCATCCCAGCGCAGCGGCGTGGATACGGTGGCGTATTTACGGGCTCTCGGCGTGTACGGGGCCGACAGCGTTTTGCCGTGCCAATGCTGCAAATAGTCGACATAGATTAGCGTGCCGCGATTTTTTTTGAACCGTTCGATCGTGAACAAATTCGGATACTTCTGTACGACGTAAGCCCCGACAAAATGCCCGATGCTGCGCAGCTGCTCAAACGTATAACCCCGCCGAATCGGCACATAAATCTGCACCCCGGTAGCGCCCGACGTTTTCGGAATGGAACGAATATTCATTTTATCCAACACTTCACCAATAATTTCAGCCGCCTGCATAATTCGCGGCTCCTCTTCCAGCGTAGGGTCGATGTCGATCAGCCATTCCGCCGGAAGCTCGTCTCCGATGTAATGAAACGACGGGTGAAACTCGAGACTGGCCAGATTGCCAAGCCAAATAAGCGTGGCGACGGAGTCGAGATTGACGTAATTAATTCCGCCCAACTCGGCGGTTTTGACAAAAGACGGAATCGGTTCCGGACAATTTTTCTGGTAAAACGATTTGGCGTTCCACCCGTTCGGGAAACGAATCGTCGTCAAATAGCGGTTTTGGCAGTAACGGAGCAAGTAGGGGGCGAGCATGAGCAGCTTTTCCAAAAACATGATTTTGCTGATCTTCATTTCAGGCCAAAGCAGCTTGTCCGGGTTGGAAATGGTAAGCTCATGCCCTTCGATATTAACGGTTCCTTTCGTGGAGGTAGCCACCCTGATCCCGCTTCCTTTCATGCGAATTTTTCAAACATGAATGACCCGTTCGGGTCCTAACTCATAGCTGACCAGCTTGGGGTGCCGCAACAGTCCGGCAGCCGTAATTTCGAGTCCCGTAACGGTGCATGGAAATCCGTCTTTGAGCCAAAGCACCTGCTCTCCCTTAAGCTCTTCGGGAAGCGGATGAAACCAGGATTCCGCCCGCTCATGGCGCCTTCCCCAATCCAAAAGCTCCCGCTTCATCGCGACGTTAAGCCCCAGCGACGCTTTTCCGAAAAACAATCCGTCCCGTACCATGACGAAGCTGGCGACTTGTCCGCTGCGGATCGTCAAACCTGCGATGCGCACTTGTTCGACGATCGCCGTCTTTTTCTTGAACCAATCTTTATGGTTTTTGCCTTCCGCATAAACACTGGACAGCCTCTTGCTGACGATGCCCTCCCAGCCGCGTTCTTCGATCCAGCGCCATAACGCATCGCTGTCATAAAACAGATCGCTCACGAACATCGCCGGCTGCTTCGTCGGAAAAAGCGCGAGCAATCGCCTGTGCCTTTCCGAAAACGGCAGTCCGCTAAGATCCTGATCGCCTTCGTGAAGCAGATCGAACATCACGTACAGCACCATATGGCCGCCTCCGGATTTGACGCTGCCCGCCGCTCCCCCCGAACGCTCGCGCTGCAAAATTCGCGGAAAATCCGGCTTCTGCGTCTCCATATTAAAGGCAACCGCTTCGCCGTCAATCAGATAAGTGCCTTTCATGGGCTGAAGCAGCTGCATGATTTCCGGATAAACGGAATCTTTTCGCAGCATTTTTCGGGAATACAGCTGAATCCGGCCGTTATCCACAGCGGCTAGAAGGCGGACGCCGTCCCATTTAAGCTGGTAGCCCCAGTCCTCGCCTCGAGGGATTTCATCGCTGGAAATCGGGGCCATCGGTTCCTTGGGCAGCCGCATGTCAGCCGGATTCCTTTACTTTTTTCGCTCTCGATTTGGTTGTCTTTGTTGTGGCGGCAGGTTCTTCTTCCTTCGGCTTCATCGCTTCGAGACTCGCCTGCAGGGCGGACATGAGATCGATGACATTCGTTTTTTGCTGTTCCGGAGCGACGGTAACCTGCTCGCCGGCGATTTTTTGCTTGATCGCTTCCATCAGCGTTTCGCGGTAATCGTCGGTGTATTTGGACGGATCGAACGGGGCCGCAAGCTGTTCAATGAGCATTTTGGCCATCGTCAGCTCCTTGTCGTTCACTTTAATCTCTTCGGGGAGGCCCGGCACCTGCTGAATGGAACGCACTTCATCCGGGTAAAAGATCGTCTCCATCGCAATGCAGTTATCGATTACGCGGATGGCGGCCAAGCTGCTTTTGGCGCGGATGGACACTTTGGCGATGCCGATTTTACCGCTTTGTCGCATCGATTCGAGAAGCAAATTGTAAGCGTTCGCCCCCGTCTCGTTCGGAGCGAGGTAATACGTTTTTTGAAAATAAATCGGATCGATTTCAGTCAAATCGACGAAGTCCAAAATTTTAATTTCCTTATTCGCTTCGCCGGACAGCTTATCCAGCTCTTCTTTGTCGAAAATGACGAAGCGGCCGTTTTCGTATTCATATCCTTTTACAATGTCGTTCCATTCGACTTCCGTTTCGCAGGTCTGGCATTTCCTTACGTAAGACAGCGGGGTGCTGCAGGTCTTATGAATCATCCGCAGTGAAATATCTTTATCCTCCGTCGCCGAAAACATTTTCACCGGAACATGGACAAGCCCGAAGCTGATAGCCCCTTTCCACACCGTATGCACGAGCCGATTCCCTCCCTCGATTTAAAAATAAATCCTACTACCATTTATTTCCGCATGCCGGCAAAATCATTCTTCCTGCGGATAGTATACGTAACCATTTCTGTCAATATGAATGGGAAACGCTGAGGGTGGAAATGATACCAAAAGAAACAGGCGACGGAAAGGAGGAGTGACGGTTGGCCGAACAGGCAAATGAGGTGAACGATACGCATCAAGGACGCGACGATGCGTTTATGGATATCGACAGAATGATCAACGAAGGGCTTGGCGGAGGCAATGTGACTCTGCACAACGGCCTGATCGAAGAAACGACGACCGATACGATGAACGACCGGGAATCGGTCCAGGAATAAGGGCATGACAGCAAAACGTTCGGGAGGTGTCATCATGCAAGCCAATCGGGTGCAAGAAATTTTACAGTCGGATAAAAAAATCGATGTGCAGTGGAACGGCATGTCGGTCTGGATCGACAGCGTCGATACGCAAAATCAAACGGCCAAGGTACACGCCGAAAGCAATCCGGCCGATACGCGCGTTGTCTCCGTGACCGAGCTGCAGGAAGTGCAATAATTTCGCCGATTGAAGGGCCTGGAACGACAGCGGCAGCGGCTGCGGGTTTCGGGCCTTTTTGCCTTCATTTGGATATATTGCGGCTCCGGCGTCATACCGCTATAATAGGAGAAATACGAAACAAAGGCGGTTGGCGTATGCAAAAGGGCGAGTTCGACTTGATCCGCGCTTGGACGAGCGGCAGGCAGTCGGCCGCATTTCAGCAAGCCTGCGGCGTCGTTCAAGGCATCGGCGACGACGCGGCCGTCACGGAATGGGCGGCAGGAACGCAGATGGTCGCAACGTGCGATACGATGGTTGAGGACGTTCATTTCAAATCGATCACGATGCGCGACCGGGACGTAGGGTATAAAGCGATGGCGTCCGCGGTGAGCGACATCGCGGCGATGGGCGCGATACCGAAGTACGCGCTTGTATCCGTAAGCCTGCCGCATCAAACGGAAGAGAAGCGCCTCCTGGATATTTACGACGGCTTGTATGAATGCGCAAGCCGATGGAGCGTCGTCATTATCGGCGGCGATACGACGTCGAGCCCTGCAGGCATCCACTGTTCGGTGACGGTGATCGGCGAAGTGGAGGCGGGAAAAGCGCTTCTCCGTTCATCCGCCAAAGTTGGCGACGTCGTTTTCGTTACGGGGATGCTGGGTCGGTCCGCTGCGGGACTCGATTTTTTACTCGCGCAAAATAAAATTTCCTCCGAATGGGATGCATTCCCGGATCGTGTTCAAAAGCTGATTGAAGCGCATTGCCGTCCGTCCCCGCAAATCGAGGCCGGGCTGCTGCTGCAAAAGCTCGGCGTTTGCCATGCGCTTAACGACGTGAGCGACGGGCTTGCCAGCGAAGCGTGGGAAATCGTCGAAGCTTCGGGCGTCGGCATCGACCTTGTCGAGGATCGCATCCCGGTAGCCGAGGAATTGCAATCGTTTGCGGAAAATCGGCGGAAGGATCCGCTGGATTACATTTTATACGGTGGCGAAGATTACGAGCTCGTCGGCACGATGCCGGCGGATAAGGCGATCGAAGCGCAGCTGAAGTTTCGGGAGGCCGGCCTGGAGCTGCACGTCATCGGGTACGTGAACGGAGAGCATCGCCGGGTGATGCTGGTGCAAAGCAGCGGGGCGATGACGGCTGTGCCGAAGCGAGGGTATAACCATTTCGGGGAGGAATGAAGCGGTGGCGGCTGAGCAAATTTACCGTTATTCGGCGGAAAACGAACAGGATACCGAACGCCTTGCGGTCCGGCTGTCCGAGCTGTTTGTACCGGGAACGGTCATTACGCTGGACGGCGATCTCGGAGCGGGCAAAACGCGGTTTTCCCAAGCCGTCGCGAAAACGATCGGAGTGGAGGAGACGGTGAACAGCCCGACCTTTACGATTATCAAAGAATATGAGGGAACGCGGTTTCCTTTTTACCATATGGATGTGTACCGGATATCCCAGCCGGAAGCGGATCAGCTCGGGTTGGACGAATATTTTTATGGAGACGGCATCACGCTGATCGAATGGGCGGAGCTGATTGCGGATTTGCTTCCTGAAGAAAGGCTGGCAGTGAGAATCGATTACGCCGGGGAGCAGGCGAGATCGTTTCAACTGACCCCCTATGGAGAGCCTTATACCGCATGGTGCCGGACGTTAAAGGAGAACGGATTGCTATTATGACGAATTTTACATATCCGCAGGGCGTGATGCTCGCCATGGATACGTCGACGTCGTCGATGACATCGGCGATTTTCAGAGACGGCAGGCTGCTCGCGGAAAACAATTCCAAGGCGGAGCGGAACCACTCGATGTACTTGATTCCGCACATCCAGGAGATGCTGCGGTCGCTGGAGCTGCGTCCCGGCGATATTGCCGCGATCGCAACCGGAGTCGGACCGGGCTCGTATACCGGCATCCGCATCGGAGTCACCGTCGCCAAGACGTTCGCGTGGGCGCGCAAAGTACCGCTCATCGGCGTATCGAGCCTCGAAGCGATGGCGTTAGGCGGTTTGCGGCTTGCGCAGTCCGCAGCGCCAGAGGGCAAAATCTGGGTCGTGCCGCTGATGGACGCGCGCCGCGGCCAGGCTTTTACCGCGCTTTATGAAGCGGATGGAGAAGGGTTGAGGCCGCTTCGCCCGGATGGCATCCGGCTCGTCGCCGCCTGGACCGAAGAGCTCGCCGGCTTGACCAAGGAGCAAGGGCCGGCGCATATTATTTTCGCCGGGGAAATTGAACTGCATATGGATGCGTTGAACCGCTTTGCGGAGCACCATCCGGCCGCGGTCATCAAGCCGCATGCGCTGAGGGCTTGCGACGTCGGCGAACTCGCGTATCCGCGCTGGCATGCCGGGCAATTCGAGGACGTGCATGGCTTTGCCCCGAACTATACGCAGCTGCCCGAAGCGGAAGTGAAGCTGATTGCCAGGCAGAAACAGGACGAGTAACGATTTAGGAGGAAGCCCGCCATGGAACACCCCGCCGCTAATTTACCAGATTTGCCCGATGCTGTGACGTTTCGCTCCATGCGCCTCGAGGATATACCGGCGATATGCGCCATCGAGCAGGAGGCGTTTACGACGCCGTGGACAGCCGGAGCGTTTCAGAACGAGCTCACGAGCAACCAGTTCGCCCATTACCTCGTGATGGTGCACGGCAGCGAAATTGCCGGTTACGGCGGCATGTGGCTGATCATGGAGGAAGCGCACGTCACCAATATCGCCGTCAAAAAAGAGTTCCGCGGCCAAAAGCTGGGCGAACGCCTCCTAAGAGAGCTTATGCGAAGCGCCGGCTTTCTGGGTGCCGTCCGCATGACGCTGGAGGTCAGAGCTTCCAACTACATCGCCCAGAAATTGTATGAAAAAATGGGCTTTTACTCCGTCGGCGTCCGCCGCGGTTATTATACGGACAATCGTGAGGATGCGATCATTATGTGGGTCGACCTGCAAAGGCAAAAACGTACTCCGCGATAAAGGATAGAATGTGAGGATCGTATGAGCATAAGCGAACAACGGGCCGGAAAGCCCTGCTATATTATAGCGATCGAAACGAGCTGCGACGAAACGTCGGCGGCTGTCGTGGAAGACGGCAAAATCATCCGCTCCAACGTCGTATCGAGCCAGGTCGAAACGCATAAACGGTTTGGCGGCGTCGTGCCGGAGGTCGCTTCCCGGCAGCATGTCGAATCCGTAACGTGGATCATTGAGGAAGCGGTCGAAAAGGCGGGCATCACGCTGAGCGAATTGTCCGCCGTCGCCGTCACGCAGGGGCCGGGGCTCGTCGGCTCGCTGCTTGTCGGCATGGTGGCGGCGAAGGCGCTCGCCTTTGCACTCGAGGTGCCGCTCATCGGCGTGCATCATATCGCCGGCCATATTTACGCAAACCGGCTCGTGCACGAGCTCGAGTACCCGCTGGTCGCGCTGGTCGTCTCCGGCGGCCATACGGAGCTGGTGCATGTCGAAGCCCCGGGCCGCTTCCGGATCATCGGGCAGACGCGCGACGACGCCGCCGGCGAAGCGTACGACAAGGTAGCCCGCGCACTCGGCCTGCCGTACCCGGGCGGCCCGCATATCGACCGGCTGGCGCACGAAGCGGACGCCGCCATCACGATGCCACGGGCGTGGCTCGAGCCGGAGTCGTACGATTTCAGCTTCAGCGGGCTGAAATCGGCGGTGCTCGCCGTGCTCAACCAGGCGCGCATGAAGGGCGAAACGCTCGACCCGGCCCACGTCGCGCGCGGCTTTCAGGAATCCGTCATCGACGTGTTGACGGAGAAAGCTTTGCGCGCCGCCGAGGCGTTCGGCGCGAAGCAGCTGCTGCTGGCGGGCGGCGTCGCCGCCAACAAGGGATTGCGCGAGCGGCTGAAAGCCCGCTGCGACGAGGCGGGGCTGCCGCTTTTGGTGCCACCGCTCAGCCTGTGCACGGACAATGCGGCGATGATCGCCGCCGCCGCTTTTTTGAAATGGGACAAGGGGCAGTACGCGTCCTTCGACATGAAGGCGGAGCCGCTGCTGAAGCTCGAAGCCTGGTCGGTCTGAGGGCGGTTGCGGTCGCCCTCCGATGCGGCAGATGCGCGGATAGCGAAAACCCGGCTCAACATGAGTGTAATGCGACAGCAGCCTGTCGTCTCTTCATGGAGACGATGGGCTTTTTGTTTGTTCGCGGTACTTTATAGATCCCTTAATCAGCACACAACCCCTGTGGACAAAGTTATCCACAGGGGTTGTGTATATTGTGTATAATGCTGTTCCGATCAATCCACAAGCGGCATTGCAAATAACTTGCGGTCTAACAAGTTTTTCACAAGTTGGTTGTGGATGATGTGGATAAAATCAGCGGGCGTTAAAAATTTCTTCACACATCGCGGTTTTTCGCCAGTTTTCATTGGGGATAAACATGTGGATATTGTGAATTATCCGCCCTTTACCCAAGCAGCGTCTCCCATTGCTCGTAGCATTCCGCCAAAGCGGCCTTTTTCCCTTCGATCTGGCCGTTTTTCTCCTGCACCATCACATAATTGTTGTACACGTCCGGCAGCGCAAGCTCCGCTTCAAGTGCGGCGATTTCCTCTTCAAGCCGCGCAATGTCCTGTTCGAGCTGCTCCACCTTGCGCTGGCGGCTGCGTTCCTCGCGTTTGGCCTGCTTGTCCGCCTCGTAGCTGCCCGATTTGACTGGCTCAGCCGCAGACTTGTCGGTCGGCCCCAAAACGGATGCCCCCGATTTTCCTCCGGCGCCGGCCGCCCCCCCGGGTCCGCCTCCGCCGGGCTTCTTCGCAGCCTGCTGCTCTGCACGAAGCCTCTCCATCTCCGCGAGCTCCTGCTTTTTCTCGATGTAATCGTCATAATTGCCCAGATAGGCGGTTAAGCCGTCCGAATCCAGCTCCAGCATGTGCTCCGCCATTTTATTGAGAAAATAACGGTCATGCGAGATGAACAGCAGCGTGCCTTCATAATCGATCAAAGCCGATTCGAGCACCTCTTTGCTGTACAGGTCCAAGTGGTTTGTCGGCTCGTCGAGAATGAGCACGTTCGCTTTTTCCAGCATCAGCTTGGCCAGCGAGACTCGCGCCTTCTCGCCGCCGCTCAGCGAGCTGATTTTTTTGAACACGTCCTCGCCGCTGAACAGAAAGTTTCCGAGCACCGTACGGATGCGCGCCTCCTCCAAATGCGGGAACGCGTTCCAGACCTCGTCCAGCACCGTGTTGCTTGGGTTCAGCCCCTTTTGCTCCTGATCGTAATAGCCGATCTTGACGTTGGTGCCCCATTGATATGAACCGCTGTCCGGAGTGTGCTGGCCGATCAGCGTTTTGAGCAGCGTTGACTTGCCGATCCCGTTCGGTCCGATCAGCGCCGCCGTGTCTCCGCGCCGAAGCTGGAACGAAACGTCCCGCAGCAGCGGCTCGCCTGGCTTGTAGCCGACCGACAGGCCGCTTACCTGAAGTACTTCCTTGCCGGACATCTGTTCGACCTCGAAGGCAAAATGCGCCCGCTTCAGCTCGCCGAGAGGTTTGTCGATGCGCTCCATTTTTTCCAGCGCCTTGCGGCGGCTCTGGGCTCTTTTGGTCGTCGAAGCCCGCACGATGTTGCGCTGGATGAACTCTTCCATTTTGGCGATTTCTTCCTGCTGCTTTTCAAAATGCCTGAGCTGGATCTCGTATTCCGCCTGCTTCGTTTCGACATATTTCGAATAGTTGCCGGTATATCGCTTCGAATTCGTTCTTTCGATTTCATAGATCGTGTCGACCAGTGCATCCAGAAAATAGCGGTCATGGGACACGACGAGAATGGCGCCGGGGTATCCGCGCAAATAGCCTTCCAGCCAAGTCAGCGTCGCGATATCGAGGTGGTTGGTAGGCTCGTCCAGCATGAGCAGGTCGGGCTCCTCGAGCAGCATTTTCGCTAAAGCGAGCCGTGTTTTCTGCCCGCCGCTCAGCGTGTTCACCCGCGTGTCCGGAGCCATATCGGCAAAACCCATCCCGTGAAGCACCCCGCGGATTTTCGCCTCGACCTCGTACCCGCCCTGCTCGCGGAACCAGTCGGAGAGCGTCGCGTACCGCTTCATCGTAGCCTCGTATTTTTGTTCGTTGCCCAGCAGATTAGGATCCGACATGGACGCTTCCAATTGCCGCAGCTCCCGCTCGGCTTCGAGCAGGTGGGCGAACACCTTCAGCATTTCGTTCCAGATCGTCTCGTCCGACTGCAGGCCGCTGTTTTGCTTCAAATAGCCGATCTTCGTTTCCTTCGCCTTAAAAATATTGCCCGCATCGTACGACGCTTCGCCTGCGATGATTTGCAGCAGCGTCGATTTACCCGCGCCGTTGACGCCGACGAGGCCGATGCGCTCCCGGGCTTCGATTTGCAGCGATATATTGGAAAGCACGGTCGTGACTCCGTAGCTTTTGGTTATGCCGTTTACTTGCAAAAGCATGGTGATCCTCCTAAAAACCTGACTTCGTCTTCCGTATCTCTCTTATCGTAAATGATATCGGGGCATAAATAAAGGCCGAGAATGGTTAGAAAAATATCGAAGTTCCCGCGCCGATGTAAGGAGCTCCTTTTGTTTTCATTATTTTCATGAATTATGTTAAAATGATACAGAGATACATTGAAGCGAGGACTATGCCCCGTGAATATAAAAGAGCGAAAAATCGAGCTCCGCAAACAGATGGCCAAGCTGAGAGCCTCCCTGTCCGACTCGGAGCGCAAGACCAAGACGGCCGCAATCAACGAGAAGCTGCTTCGCGAGGTGATGGAACGTCTGGCTTCGGCGCAGACAGACAAGAGGCCTCCGACCCTTTTTACCTACATGCCCCATAAAACGGAAGCCGACGTCACGCCGGTGATGGAGGAATGCTGGTCGCGCGGCTATCGCGTCGTCATTCCGAAATCTTTTCCCGAGCACAGGCAGATGCGGCTTCATGAGATCCGCTCGTACGAGGACATCGCCTCCGGCGCTTACGGCATTCGCGAGCCGATGGAGTCGCTGCCGACGCTGCACGAGATCGACGAGGTGGACGTGATTTTGGTGCCGGGCCTGGCGTTCGATCTGAAGTTCGGCCGGCTCGGCTACGGCGGAGGGTATTACGACCGGTTCATACAGCGGTATGTGCGGGCGAATCGGCCGAAACCTTATCTGATTGCCGGCGCGTTCGATCTGCAAATCATTCCCGAGGTGCCGCTCGGGCTGTTCGATTTCCGCGTGCATCATCTGGTGACGGAAACCCGCTCGACCAAGGCCAATCTGAATATGCAGGAACGGAAGTGACAAGATGGACGAGACAAATCCGCTCACGCATTTTAACGAGCAGGGCCGCGCACGCATGGTCGATATTTCCGGCAAAAACGAAACGAGCCGCGCGGCGACGGCCCGGACGACGGTCACGATGCAGCCCGCAACGCTCATCTTGATCAAGGAAGGGCGCATCGCCAAGGGCGATGTGCTGGCCGTAGCCCAAGTGGCCGGCATCATGGCGGCCAAAAAGACGTCGGACTGGATTCCGATGTGCCACCCGCTGGCGCTTACAGGGGTCGACATCCGGTTCAGCGATAACGGTTCGAACGAACTTTACATAGAAGCTACGGTCAAGACGAAAGGGCAAACCGGTGTCGAAATGGAGGCGCTGACCGCCGTTTCCGCGGCGGCGCTGACCGTTTACGATATGTGCAAGGCCGCAGAGAAGGAGATGACCATAGGGCCGACCATGCTGCTTGCGAAAACCGGCGGCAAAAGCGGGGATTTTCAGCGATCCCCGCAGCAATGACATCGATACATGGAGAGGTGAAGCTTATGCGCTGGAAGGTAGCAATCTTGACGGCAAGCGATAAGGGCTCCCGGGGAGAACGCGAGGACACTAGTGCACAGGTCATTCGGGAGCTGGTCGAAGAGGAGATCCAGGGGGAAATCGTCGAATACCGCGTCGTACCCGACGAGATGGACGAAATCATGGCCGCGCTGATCGAAATGACCGATTATTTTCAGGCTGATCTCATCCTGACGACCGGCGGCACGGGTCTCGCGCCGCGGGATGTGACTCCCGAAGCGACCCAGCGGGTTATCGACCGGCTGGCGCCCGGTTTCGCCGAGGCGATGCGTTTGCAAGCGATGCAAAGAAATCCGAGAGCGATGCTGTCCCGCGCGATTTCGGGCATCCGCGGCCGCACGCTGATTATCAACCTTCCGGGCAGTCCGCGCGGCGTCTCGGAAAATCTAAGCGTGATCATCCATCAACTGCCGCATGCACTTGGGATTTTGACCGGCAGAGAAGGGGAGCATGCTTTATGAACACCGAATCGATGCTGCGCGAAGTGAAGGTCGAAGACGCTGTCGGCATGGTGCTTGCCCACGACTTGACGCAGATCATTCCCGGACAATTTAAAGGCCGTCTGTTCAAAAAAGGCCACGTCATCCGGGAAGAGGACATTCCCGCCCTGCTGAGCATCGGCAAGGAGCATATTTACACGATCGACCTGCAGGACGGCGTCATTCACGAGGACGAAGCGGCTTTGCGGATGGCCCGCGCCATTATCGGCGCGAATATCGAGATGACCGAACCTCATGAAGGCAAAGTAACGCTGAAGTCGACCATTCATGGACTGGCCAAGGTGTACAAACCGTTCGTCGACGAGGTCAACGAAATCGAGCAAGTGGTGGTGTCCACGGCCAAAACGAACACGATCGTGAAGCCGGGCCAAGCTCTGGTCGGCACCCGCGTCATCCCTCTTATTATTGAAGAGTCGAAAATCCAGCGGGTCGAGCAGCTCGCGAACCACCATAAGCAGGAGCTTACGCTGCACAGCATGCTCGAGATGGAGCATCTCATCCAGGTGAAGCCGTTTCGCCCGCTGAAGGTCGGCCTCATTACGACCGGCAGCGAAGTATATAAAGGCCGCATTCAGGACAAATTCGGACCGGTCATCCGGGAAAAACTCGCCGCCTTCGGCTCGGACGTGATCGAGCAGCGTTTCGCACCGGACGAAAGCGACGTGATCGTCGGTGAGATCCGGCGTTTCCAGGACGGCGGCGCGGATATGATCCTCGTCACGGGCGGCATGTCCGTCGACCCGGACGACCGCACGCCGGGTGCGATCAAAGGCGCCGGCGCTCGCGTCGTCAGCTACGGCACACCGATGCTGCCGGGCTCGATGCTGCTGATGGGCTACCTCGGCAAGACGCCGATTCTCGGGCTGCCCGGCTGCGTCATGCACGACCCGTACACGTCGTTTGACGTACTGCTGCCGCGAATTTGCGCCGGGGAAACGATCGTACGGGAGGACATTACCGCCATGGGGTACGGCGGCCTGCTGGGATGCTGAAGCCGGTGCGATAAGTTTCCGTCGGCCCGGCTTGGCTCCTCCCATACGGCTGCCCGCCGTCGTGCGTTTATTCTAGGCTGGAAGCCTTATTCGCGTCCTCCCATTATCCACTTACGGGGTGAAAAGCATGTTTGGAAACTTAGGCTTCGGCGAAATATTGCTGATCGGGCTCGTTGCGCTCCTGCTGTTCGGTCCCCAAAAGCTTCCCGAGCTCGGACGGTCCTTGGGCCGAACGATTCGCGAGTTCAAGAAAAGCGCGCAGGAGATCATGTCCGACGAGCCTGCCGAACGCAAGGTTGAGCCGCCGGTGCAGACCGCCGCTCCGGTCAAGCCGGAGGAGAAACCTTCCTCCGACAACCGCCGGCTGCCCGATTGATTTTATATGTGGAAGATTTCGTTGGATCAGATTGGCAGGTGATCAGCTATGGAACAAGAGGAAGGCATGCCTCTCGTCGAGCATTTGGCGGAGCTGCGCAAACGCATCATTTGGGTCATCGTCGTGCTGATCATCGGCATGGTGATCGGCCTTATTTACGCCCAAAGTCTCATCAATTATTTAAAAACATTGCCGCCCGCCGACAAAATCAACTGGAACGTTTTCTCGCCGGGAGACGCGCTGCGAATATATTTGAACTTTGGCCTGGTCGCCGGCCTGATCATTACGCTTCCTTTTGCCCTGTATCATATATGGGCGTTTCTAAAGCCCGGGCTTCGGGAAGAGGAGCAGAAAGCGTCGCTGATGTTCGTTCCGTTCGCTTTTTTGCTGTTTTTGATCGGACTCGCTTTCGGATATTTTGTCGTTTTCCGTATGGCGTTTATGTTTACCTCCTCGATCAGCCAGCATTTGCAGCTGACCGAAACGTACGGCATCTCTCAATACTTCTCGTTTATGTTCAGCATCATCATTCCGCTGGCTTTGCTATTCGAGCTGCCGATCGTCGTCATGTTCCTTACGCGGCTGCGCATCCTGAATCCGCAGCTGATGCGTAAACTGCGGCGGTACGCCTATCTCATCCTGGTCATCGTCGCAGGCGTCATTACCCCTCCCGATGCGACTTCGATGATCCTGGTCTTTTTGCCGATGATCGTGCTTTACGAGTTCAGCGCCTTTCTCTCGGGCATCATCTACCGCAAGCAGCTGAAGGAAGATGCGGAGTGGGAGCGTAACAAGGATCAAGTTTAGTCGGTGTATGTCGAAATGTGAAACAGTCTGCCATTGGTGGGCTGTTTTTTTTGTTGTTGACAGGTGGATGGCTGTTGAGCGGGTCCATGCACCAATTCGGCGACAGCCGAATCGTGCTCGGACAACCGCGGGCCAGAGGCATGCATGAACTCCCGGCTGGCGGGTCCAGGGCGCCCAAGCGCCTGGTATCCCCCCTGTGGGGGGACTTAGGGGGGAGGACACCCCAATATGGAATATTTAACCTACCAATGGATACAATGAAGAAGGTGCGCCAATCGGGACAAGCGCAGCAGGTAAAAAAATGATGAAAAACTTGTAAAACCACTTGCAAAATGGGTTTAAAGTTATTATCATAATAAGTGTTGTTAGCACTTAACACATCCGAGTGCTAATAACATAACTAAATCAATCCAATCCACTATACCCAAAGGAGGCTATTTTCACATGATCAGACCGTTAGGTGATCGCGTAGTCATCGAAGCCATTGCTAAGGAGGAAACCACTGCAAGCGGTATCGTACTGCCTGACACTGCCAAGGAAAAGCCGCAAGAAGGCAAAGTCGTAGCTGTAGGCAGCGGCACGCTGAAAGACGGTGAGCGCGTACCACTGGAAGTGAAAGAAGGCGACCGCGTCATTTTCTCCAAGTATGCTGGCACTGAAGTGAAATTCGAAGGCCGCGAGCTGTTGATTATGCGTGAAAGCGACATCCTTGCGATTTTAGCCTAAAAACAGGTTCATATACTTAATATTTGTACAAATACCTAACCATATATTCAGGGAGGTTTTACCAACATGGCAAAAGAGATTCGTTTCAGTGAAGAAGCCCGCCGCTCCATGCTCCGCGGTGTTGACGCACTTGCAAATGCAGTAAAAGTAACACTCGGACCGAAAGGCCGCAACGTAGTTCTCGAGAAAAAATTCGGCAGCCCGCTGATCACAAACGACGGCGTAACGATCGCCAAAGAAATCGAACTCGAAGACGCATTCGAAAACATGGGCGCTCAGCTTGTTAAAGAAGTAGCCACCAAAACCAACGATGTAGCCGGTGACGGTACGACGACAGCTACGGTTCTGGCTCAAGCGATGATCCGCGAAGGTCTGAAAAACGTAACAGCCGGGGCTAACCCGATGGTCGTTCGCAAAGGTATCGACAAAGCGGTTAAAGCTGCTGTTGAAGAGCTGCAAAAAATCTCCAAGCCGGTTGAAGGCAAGCAAAACATTGCTCAAGTTGCCGCCATCTCCGCCGCTGACGAAGAGCTCGGCCAATTGATCGCTGAAGCTATGGAGAAAGTCGGCAACGACGGCGTCGTTACCGTAGAAGAATCCAAAGGCTTCGTTACGGAGCTTGAAGTTGTTGAAGGTATGCAGTTCGACCGCGGTTACATCTCCGCTTACATGGTTACCGACACCGACAAAATGGAGGCTGTTCTGGACAACCCGTACATCCTCATCACCGATAAAAAGATCTCCAGCATCCAGGAAATCCTGCCTGTGCTCGAGAAAGTCGTTCAAACCGGCAAGCAGCTGCTGATCATCGCTGAAGACATCGAAGGCGAAGCACTTTCCACCCTCGTTGTCAACAAGCTGCGCGGCACGTTCACCTGCGTAGCGGTTAAAGCTCCTGGCTTCGGCGACCGCCGCAAAGCTATGCTGGGCGACATCGCTGCTCTGACAGGCGGCCAAGTGATCACCGAAGAACTCGGCCTCGAACTGAAATCGACTACTCCGGACCAATTGGGTACAGCTCGTCAAATTCGCGTATCCAAAGAAAACACCATCATCGTCGATGGTGCCGGCGACAAGAAAGACATCGGCGCACGCATCTCGCAAATCCGTTCCCAATTGGAAGAGACTACTTCGGATTTCGACCGTGAAAAGCTGCAAGAGCGTCTTGCCAAGCTCGCTGGCGGCGTAGCTGTCATCAAAGTCGGCGCTGCTACCGAAACCGAATTGAAAGAGCGCAAGCTGCGCATCGAAGACGCCCTCAACTCCACTCGCGCTGCGGTTGAAGAAGGTATCGTCTCTGGCGGCGGTACAGCCCTCGTGAACGTCTACAACGCCGTTGCTGCGGTTAAAGCCGAAGGCGACGAGCAAACGGGCGTAAACATCGTTCTGCGCGCTCTGGAAGAGCCTGTACGCATCATCGCTACCAACGCCGGCCAAGAAGGCTCCGTTGTCGTTGAGCGCCTCAAGAAAGAAGCCGTAGGCATCGGCTACAACGCCGCTACCGGCGAATGGGTGAACATGTTCCAAGCCGGTATCGTCGACCCTGCCAAAGTTACTCGCTCCGCGCTGCAAAACGCCGCTTCCGTCGCAGCTATGTTCCTGACGACCGAAGCCGTCATCGCCGACAAGCCGGAGAAAGATAAGCCTGCTATGCCGGATATGGGCGGCATGGGCGGCATGGGCGGCATGATGTAATAAGAGCTTCCAGCTCTTATTACATCAAGAGTTTCCGTGGTGGAAACGCCATTTGACCATATTTGGCCTCGTTGGTTAAATGAAGAAGCTTCTCGTGAGCGTATGCTCGTGAGAAGCTTCTTTGCTTTTATGCCAAAGAAAATTGTATTTTGCAATATAAAAAGGAGCTATTTCAAATTCTACCAGTGTTATTGCTAATGCATAATGTCCATCAGTTGACGGCGTAAGTTGTCCTGATGGTGACGGACAAGTTGTCCGATCGTGCAGATGAGAAAGGGAGAATCATGATAATTCTCCCTGGATGACTCGCTTGATCATATGATCGTCGATGATGCGATGTTTGTTCTGTGATCCGTAGATGAGAGTGTGTGTACATACTTTGTTGATCAGTCTAGCGGCGCCACTCGAGAAGCGGAAGATGTCATCGATCGCTCTTTCAGTGAAAACGTCATGATCCGCGCCAGCGAACGTCATGTGACGATTGATATAATCGCCAGTCTGGCGCGATCGTAATGCGGAAGTTTGCACTGCAGATCGATCCTCTGACGGATAGCCGCATAAGCTTGCAAGTTCAGTCGATCCCAGAGCTCGCTTTGACCAACCAAGATGAGCGCCATGGGACTCTGCGCATCCATCTTGAAGTTGAGCAGGAAGCGCACTTCTTCCAGCATCTCACGGCCTCGTCGACAATGACAACGGGCAAAAGCCGGTGAATACCGCGCATAAGTTCGATCTCGCGATGCAGTTGGCGTTTAGCATCCCCACGATAGAATTTCGATTCGCAGCCAAGCTGCTCAAGCAGTCCCTTGTAGAAATGCCGCGGGGTAAGCTTCGAATCGGACAAGTAAAGTACCTCGTATTTTGCTGGATCGAACACTTCGGTGAACCGGCGAATCGTCGTCGTTTTGCCTGTGCCACAGTCGCCGGTCACGACGGCGAACCATTGCCGATGGGCGGCATATTCGAGACGTCCAAGCGTCTCCTCCAGAATGACCGACTCGTAGAGCTCGCTCGTCGGTAAGTCCCATGAAAATGGTGAACGTCCTAGATTGTAGAAAGATCAAACATGACCGCCCTCCTTGCTCACCCGACGATAGACCACAGCGGGGGCCTGCTCTGCCTTGACGATCCCGGTTTCGTTCCTCCGCTGCCGCGAGCAGTCTTGATGCATCCGATGGAACTGGGCCCAGATGCTCTGGCAGCGGAGGCCGCTTGCCTGCACGCTCTCCGATAACAAGTTCTCGAACGCGCCACGGCGCATGACCTTCGTATTCGATCGTAAGCTCCGAGATATCTGCCGGGTCGAACACCACATCCACCGTGCAGCCGATGAAGGGCAGACCGACTTCGTATTTGCGATCCATGAAGCTGATACAGCCGGACTTGTCTACCTTGCGCGACTCGCAGTGTAGGAAGGCATTCGCAAGCACGTCCGGATCCAGGAAACGAAGCGCCTTCTTGTCACTGCGGTAGGTGTTTCCGGGCTTAGCTTGTTTTCGAGTGCGGAATGCGGTTTGTTCTGGTAGGATTCGGACAACCAGACCTGAAACAGTTCGTTTAGTCGTTCGAGCGTCTTCGGTTTCTCGAGCGCGTCCTCGCTGAGGAAAGCGTCGACAACGCGGTTAAATCGCTCGACCTTACCGGTTGATTCCGGCGAATAGGGTTTCGCAAAGAGGAGCCGAATGCCGAGTTTGAAACATGCACGCGTCATCCATTTGGTTCGGTATTGCTTGCCGTTGTCGAAGTAAACCGACTCCGGAACGCCGAACTTCTGGATGGCCCTACGAAAGCAATCCTCGACAATTGTCTTGTCCATGACCGGATAGAACTCGCCATGCAGAACGAACCGCGTGGCTCGTCGATGAACGTGACGAGGAACACTTGCTTCATAGCGCCGCCAGGGCCAATGGGCAAATACGGACCGTATTTCAGATCCGAATGCCAGAGACGATTGCGATGGCGTTGTTGAAACCGCCGAGCGGCGACTCCAGATTCGGCGTACATGCGCATATGACGTGTGCTGTAACCTCGCTTTGCTAGCCTTTCCTGGAGTGTGCTGCGCTTGATCTCGCCGGGCTGGATGCGACCTTCCCATTCAAGAATCTGAATGAGCTGAGCAACGCTTCGACCAGGTACCTCACGGCGAAGCGGGATGGCTTGCTCCAGTACTTCCGGCGGAATCGTCGCCTCTGACGGCTGACGCCCTTTCCCTTTGGGCTTTAGTCCGCCGAATCCCTCTTCCCGATACTTGGCCAAGTACCGGCGAAGCGTCCGCTCGGAGAGCCCTGTTTGCTCATAAATCCTCGCCTTGATTTCTCGAGTCTTCGCAGGGTCAAGCCTTTCTGCCAGCAACGGAGACAAAAGCTGCTCACGCTCTGCAGCGATAACCTCGGCTTTCTTCTGATCTTTCATCTATTCTGCACCTCACTTGGTAGACTTCGAGATGAGTCTACCGTAAGAGCTAGGTGGACAAGAATGCAGAACGGGTATGTACCCACAAATTTGAATTGATGACGGGACGGACAATTCGTGCCAGCCAGCCGAAGGCGTCTCCGACGTAGTGTCCGATTCGTTGATGTGCAGACTGCGAATGGGATGGACAGGTTCTCCACAGGGTCCTGGTGAAAGCGAATCGCGATGGATGTTAGGCACCCAAACAATACGTACGTATTCTTTGAAACCAGTTTTTCCAGCACCGTAGAGTAGCTTCGTCTACTGCTACGGTCGATGATGCCTCTGGCTCCGAAACGACTTGCTCGATACATACAGCTTTATAACGTTTATATGGCACTACACAATCCGGAAGCTCATGATGGATGCTCCGACACTCCGAACAAGGCAGCCGACGGACTACCAGTACACGGCTTTCCCCGTCTTCACTTGTAATCTTCCGTTTCCTACTCCCAATGATTCTAAGCTCTTCCCCGCAACAGGGAGAAGGTACCACTTCTGCACACTGAACAAAAAACGCCGGATGACTTCTCCCGGGTTCGACAGTAACCCTCGAAAAGTAGGCACCCTTTTGGGTGCTGTGGACAACTGAAATCCAGATTTGACGCGGCTTTTCGGACTTTTCCACAGGCACTACGACGCGAAAAAATCCAAAAAACTGTAGGCACTAAATTTTTGTGGATAATTAGATATTTTTGTTGCATTTCTTGTAGTATATATTATATCCTGTAGATATGTATATACGAACAATCTCTCGTAAAAATAAAAACGGTTCGATCACCCGTTACGTACAGCTCGCCCATAATGAGCGAAATCCTGTGACCGGAACTCCACAAGCGAAAGTCCTGTACCATTTCGGCCGCGCTGACGAACTGGACATGGAGGGCTTGAAACGTCTTGCCGCCAGCATCCACCGTTTTATTGGCGAGCCGCAAGCGCCCTCTCCATCTTCAGCGCAACCCGCTTCGGTTACGCTCCTTAGCAGTCGTTCGCTGGGCGGCGTATGGCTGCTCGATCAACTTTGGAAGAAGCTTGGTATCGGCGAAGCGATTACACGACGACTTGCCGACCGGGAATACCGCATGCCGGTTGAACGCGCCATCTTTGCCATGGTGGCCAATCGGGCGCTGGCACCAAGCAGCAAGCTGGCGATTGAAGATTGGGTGGATCGTGAAGTGGTCATCCCGGACCTTCCGGCGTTTGACGTGCAGCATGGCTACCGGGCAATGGATTTTCTGCTCACGTCGGAAGAAAGCATCCAGCGTGAAGTGTTCCATACGGTAGCGGATTTGCTGAATCTGGAAGTCGATCTGCTGTTCTTCGACACGACCTCCACGTATTTTGAGACGGAAGAGGACGACGAAGACGATTTTCGCAAAACCGGTTATTCGAAAGACCATCGCCCCGACCTTCCGCAGGTGGTCATCGGTTTTGCTGTCACGCGTGAGGGCATCCCGATTCGTTGTTGGGTGTGGCCGGGCAATACGTCGGATATGAACGTTGTGCCGCAGGTGAAAAAGGATCTGATCGGGTGGAAACTCGGGCGTGTGATTACCGTCGTCGACCGCGGTTTCTCCTCCGAAGACAATCTGCGCGTACTGCAACAGAGCGGCGGCCACTACATTGCCGGGGAGAAGATGACGTCGGGCAAGCCGACCGTCGAAGCGGCACTCGCGCATCCGGGACGTTTCAAAACGATCCGAGACAACCTGGAGGTCAAGGAGATCGTCGTGGGGGATGGCGAAGCGCGCAAGCGATACGTGCTCGTTCGCAATCCGGAAGAAGCAAAGCGGGATGCCGCCCGGCGCGAAGCGCATCTGGAGCAGCTGCGCACGGAGCTTGCCCGGTTGAAGGAACTGGACGGCGAAGCGCATACCGGGGCACACTGCCGTCTACACAGCCATCCGACGTACAAACGGTATCTCAAGACCGACAAGCGCGGCAATCTGCGTATCGATCTGGCCGCCGTCAAAGCGATGGAGCATCTGGACGGCAAATACTTGCTGCGCACCTCTGACGACACCTTGTCCACGGAAGACGTGGCACTCGGGTACAAGCAATTGCTTCAGGTGGAAGCAGCGTTTCGGACACTCAAGCAATCGCTGGAACTGCGGCCGGTCTACCACCGGAAAGAAGAACGGATTCGCGCACATGTCCTGCTTTGCTGGCTGGCCTTGATGCTCATCCGGATTGCAGAAAACCAAACCGGTCAAACGTGGCGCGAGATTCGTTCGCTCATGCAGACGCTGCATCTGGTTGAGTACCGTTTGGATGGTGGAAAGCTGCGGCAACGGACGGAATTAACGGACGAACATCGGGCAATTGTTTCGGCCTTGCAAATCGCAGAACCCCAGCAAATATGGGATATTTCGCTCTCTTGACCCCCAAAAGATGTAGGCACCACACGTAGTTATCCACAACTGCCGCATCCCTTGTCCCGCTTGGGTTTGAGACGGATTGTGCATCTACCGACTGTCGAACCCGGGTTCTCATCCAGCTCATACTTTGATACAATGACTATATTGAGTTCGGGATGCTCCCATGGATGTGAGCCTGTTGCCGCAGGCCCACATCCATGGGAAGCATCCTTTTCCTTTTCTGAGATACGGTCATTATATTCAGCAACTCTCGGACAAGCAATCCCGCCAGCAATTGGGCATTATCTTGTAGCGGCAACATTAATAGCAAAGAGGTTATTCATAATGTGGAGAAACATGTGAATATATTCAATAAACCACGAATTAAATACGCTTCGACGGATTGTGAAGGATATAGAAATATAAATCGGATCCGAATCATTGTGTGAATTATCCAAACTACTAAAAGAATGACTACTAGTCAAGAAAAGGCGAAAAGTCATCACCAGGAGACGGACGCAAATAAACTCTATGGGGAGCTATTACCGTTTCAATAATCGAATAAAGGTGCAAAAAGCAAGTACTACTTACTGCACTAAGTCAAAACATTAGATCCTATTTTTTTATATGCAGCATTGACTGCTGTTTTAATAATTTAATTGCAATTGTAGATATTTTTCTCATCATTATAGAGAAAGCAAATGGAAGCAAGACTCCAAATGAAATATAAATTGGCCAATTTTTGTCCAACATATAGGAAAACCATATATTGCTCAATAACGATTTATCAAGATTATACGTTTTTATGAAGTATATATTGATGATGAAAAAAACAAATATGTGGCTTGCTAAAACATGAAGACTGTTTCTGCCTAATCGCACCAATAAATCATTTTCCTTAAATACGTTTTCCAGTAATTTGGATATAAATAAATACAGATAAATACCAGTTAAACTAACTAGGATCGGTACGAAGAGGTGACCTTTAAACTCTGCCCAAGCTAAAGTGTATGAAATATCTTGATAACGAATCAATAAATAAAATTGGATTAAGAAAGCAATTGCGAGGTAACTGGATTTATAAATATTCGCGTTCTCCAGTCTTATTTTGAAGAAATGGCCTAAATGAAAAAAACCAATACTGAACAGTAATCGCGGCAAAATAACATACCAATTATGTGTATTAAAACCATTGTTTCCCAAATATATACCTAAAACCGTCATTAAAGAAAATATCGTTAAATGAACATAAATATTTAGTGTTAGTTTTTTCAAAGCAATACTTGAGAACAAGTATACTATTTGCACGTAAAGCAAATCGATAATAAACCAGCCAGCCATGAATAAATGATATTGGTGACCATGTTCAAAAGGAATGACTAGTACTTTGACCGAATCAAATTTCAGGATACAAATGTTTTAATTTTCCTCTGGCCTGTTCGGTCGTGAAATGCCATTGTACCGATTTCTGAGCCTGATTGCGATCCGCTTCCCAAGCTGTTGCTTCTCGCTGTAATTGTTCCATGGAGTCGATTCGGCGATGAAGACATTGCACCGTTAGGGCGCTCAGTTCGATTTCAGCAATGTTCAGCCAACTTCCATGTTTAGGGGTGTAATGGATCTCGAGACGTTTGGCCAAAGACAGCGCCACATCGGGAGTAAACGTTTCATACAACGACGAAATCGTATGGGTGTTCAAATTATCCATGACGAGCCGAACGCGCTTCGCCCTGGGATAATGAATCTCAAGCAGCTCGCGAACTTGCTTGGCCCAATCAGCTTTGGTCCGTCGTTCACTCACGTGAACATGACGCCACCCGGCCAATGGTTCGGTAAACAAAAACAAACTACAACTGCCTTTTCGCACATA
This sequence comes from Paenibacillus hamazuiensis, assembly GCF_023276405.1. Classification (NCBI taxonomy): domain Bacteria; kingdom Bacillati; phylum Bacillota; class Bacilli; order Caryophanales; family Paenibacillaceae; genus Paenibacillus; species Paenibacillus hamazuiensis. Next base: position 6,146,100 of record NZ_JALRMO010000001.1, on the reverse strand, counting down.
TTCATAATCTTCCCGCCGTACCTTACCAGGCTTCATCGGTTCCGGCGGACGCGAATGATCCAACAATTGGATGGGCTGCTCATCCATGCAGATGAGTGGAATTTCTGGATCGTAGGGGAGCGCATAGGTCTCCAGAATGTCCTCCATCCGCGCGACAAATTCACTGCTGGATTTGGCCGGAATGCACCATTGCTTCTTTAAGTGAGGCTTAAGTTTCGTTTTTTTAACGTCGTGCGAATCGTCTCCCGGCTCACGGAATCCAGAATATTCAGTTCAATCACCCGGCGAGTCAGCAGACGAATGGTCCAGCGCGCATAACCTTGAGGCGGCTCGGAACAAGCCAGAGCGATGATTCGTGCTTCAACCTCCCCGGTCACTTGTGAAGGACGGGCGGGCTCGGCACGCTCGCGGTAACGTAGGGTCTCGTGAATCCCGCGCGTGCAGTAGTCCTTGACCGTGTTATACACCGTGACTTCGCTGACGCCTGCGCGGCGGGCAATTTCTGCTTGTGTAGGAATCGCTCCTTGACTTTCGTCTGTCAGAAGAAGCACGAGACAACGATGCCGAATGCCTTTGGATGTGGATTTGCTGTGAAGGAGTTGCTCAATCTGTTCACGTTCCTCTTTTTGGAGTCGAATCTCGTATTTTTTGTTCATCTATAAGTCCTCCCAAATTTTTCTTATAGGGAAAGCTTAAAGATTAAATCTGAATCGGTCAAGGTACTAGGAGATTTTTAATGTTAATGTCAGGACTTTCCTGAAATAGATTAATGCCATGATAATAATGAAGCCAGTAAGTTACTATTGCGAAAAAAACATTATACGAAAAGTATGGAATCAACAGGTTGATAACTCGTCTTTTGAAGAAGGTAATAATATTGGATTCGTGATTAGGTTTGTAAAGATAACCAGAGGCAAAGAGAAATAAGGCCATATGAAACGAATAAACAGGAAACCAAGAGAAAGGATCAAAAATGTGACCCATCACAACAAAGATTATTCCTAGACCTTTTAGAATATCAATATGAATAATTCTCAAAATTAAAACCTCACAAGACTCATTTTTGACATCGTTTAATTATTAAGGCTTTTAAAAACAATTATCAATCGAAATTTAATTAAACAATTCGTGCCTTGTCTCCTACCTTCGGTTTAAACCAATGGTTTGCAGCATACAAGTTTTAATAATAATCGAAATTTCCATGAAAGCAATACGAAGAAAATATCTAACCCAACTTTCCGCGGTTTTTGCCCGATTTGGAGCAAAAGCCGCTTTTTCGTACCCGAAACCCCTTGATCTTACTGGGGTCACTCTTCAAAGTCGCAAATGTAGTGACCTAATATATGTTTAAAGTATTTACTTTATTTTCGGTTTCTGCTATGGTTAAAGGTATGTTCATTCGTCAAACCTCTACCCAACACAAAAAATCGAATACCACGTACACCAAGCATCAATTGGTCGAGTCCTACCGTACCGGCAAAGGCCCGCGCCAACGGGTCATTATGGAACTAGGTACGCTCACGCTCCCCAAATCTCAGTGGCGCACGTTGGCTGCCGTTCTGGAAGCTCGTTTAGCCGGACAAGATTCTCTCCTGGCCGAAGAGCCTGCGATTGCCGAAGCGGCCGATGCGGCGATGAAGCATTACCGGTTCGTTCAAACCAAAGCCCAAGAAAAGCAACAACGGCACGAACAACGCGAACTGGTCACCGTGGATCTTCAGAGTATCGCTTCCTCCGAACACCGTTCACTCGGTCCGGAATTGGTCGCGCATACCTTTTGGGAGCGATTAGGATTGAACCGAATTCTGAAAGACTGTGGATTATCCACGCAGCAACAGGCGCTTGCTCAAGCGGTCGTGATCGGTCGGCTCGTTGCTCCTTCCAGCGATTTGGCGGCATGGCATTGGCTTCGCAACCAAACCGCCTTGTTGGAACTGTTGCCGACGGATCTTTCTCGCATCCGTAAAGATGCCATTTACGAGATCGCGGACGAACTGCTTGCCCACAAAGTTCGGATCGAGCAGGCGCTGCGCGACCAGGAAGCGCTCTTGTTTCCGAGCCGGACGACATTGTTTCTGTATGATTTGACCAACACGTATTTCGAGGGCCAGTGCAAGAACAATACGCTGGCCAAACGCGGCAAATCCAAAGAACAACGCGCTGACCGGCCGCTGGTGACGCTGGCGCTCGTGGTGGATCACCGGGGTTTTCCGATCTTTAGCCGCATTTATGGCGGCAACCAATCCGAACCGAAAACGCTGCCGGACATTCTGGATCGCCTGTACACACCGGAAGAACCGCATCTGTTTGCCCAAGAGCGGCCGACGATCGTCATGGATCGGGGGATTGCCACCAAGGACAATATCCAGTTGCTCAAATCCGGCGGTTATCCTTATCTGGTGGTCGAGCGCCGGGCTGTCGAGAAAGAGTATGTGCAGGAATTCGAACAGGCCAGAAACACATTCGAACCCATCGGCAATGACGTCACCTCCGAGACGGTTTTTGTCAAAAAAATCCCGTGGGAGAACGGCTCACGGGTACTCTGCCTGAGCGCCGGACGGGAACAGAAAGAACAAGCGATGGACGCGCTCAAGGAAGAGCGTTTCCTGCAGGACCTGGTCCGCTTACAGATGTCCGTTGCCAAAGGCAACATTCAACTTGTCGAAAAGGTTGGCGAACGGGTCGGTCGACTGAAAGAGCGATACCCGAGCATCGCTGCTCACTACGACATCGTACTGCAGCTCGATGAGGCAAAGAAGAAGGTGACGGCTGTCACTTACGTCAAGAAAGAAAGCCGCGCCAAACGTCAAACATTGACCGGTTGTTACGTGATTGAAACCAGTCATCAGGACTTGGCGGCGGCAGACATTTGGCGACTGTACACGACGCTTACGCAAGTCGAAGAAGCGTTTCGTTCGCTGAAGACGGATTTGGGTATGCGTCCTGTTTACCATCAGCAAAAGAGTCGGACGGAAGGTCACTTGTTTATTTCCGTGCTGGCGTATCACTTGCTCATAAGCATCGAGAAGACGCTCATCGAGCAAGATGATCACCGCCGTTGGTCAACGGTGCGCAACGTATTATCCACGCATCAACGCAGCACGATCATGCTCACCGATGCTCAGGACCAGATTCACCACATTCGGGTTTCGAGTTCGCCGGAAAGCGCTCATCAGGAAATCTATCGATTGCTCGATATCAAAGATCCGCTCAAACGCAAACATACGGTGGTTGCAAAAAGATTGTAGTGACCAATAAAATTTTGAAAACCCAATCAAATCAAGGCTTCATCCGACTAATGGCGGAAAGTTGGGCTAAGACAAATAGAAATAGATTATGAATTTCTCTTGTATCGATTTTTAAACAATTTAATAAAAATCAAAATTGTAGCCCCGAAAAAAGAACCAATTGTATCAATTATCACATCGGAAAAAAGGGCAGTTCTTCCTCCAGTTAATCTTTGATGGAATTCATCTGAGGCAGCATATATAACACAAAGGAAAACAGTAACTGTTAAACGATTAAACAGGGTTTTACTTCGTAGGGCGAAAGATACTGAGAAACCGAGCATTGCGTATATTGTAAAATGAGCAATTTTTCGAATGAAAAACTCTATTAAGCCAGCAACTCCCATAGTTGAAATATTGATTGTGGCTTCCCCATAGATGAAATTTATCTCGGATAAGTTATTACTGGCTATGGAATTGGGGATGATTGCACTGATCGCTGGTGTAATGTCTTGCTGACTATGAGTTTGGGATGAAGCGTAGAAGATGATTGCCATACAAATAATTGCGGGAATCCATCGTAGAAACAGTCTCATAAATTAAAAAACTGCCTTCCTTAGTTCTTAGTAGTCGGAAAGATAAGCTTTTATGGAAATACATAACCATTATACCGTTAATGGGGATATTAATCTAATGAACATAAAATGAATATTTTTTATAAAAAAATAACTCTTCTATGGTTTGTCCACATATAGCATTACTGAAATAACGGTAAAAATAGAAAAAATTTACTCAACTTTCGCTGCTTGAAATAGGCAAATAAGCCTTGACATAACCGGGCAAAGCAGCGATCCATTTCTGGAGTTGACTTTGAATCATTTTTGAGATCTTCTTGCCAACTTTTGTTGCAAGTTCGTTGATCAGCTCAACGAGTTTTTGTAGCGCATCCGCCCAATCGAGCGCACTGACCTCATCGAAAGCAAATAGAACAAGCCGCCGAGCGTACGGTGATCGGTGCTTTGACGGTGTTGCCAAGCCAACAAAATATATCGAGAGAACACAATGGTTGTATGGCCGATCAACAAATCATAGGATCGCCCCTGGAACTCGGTTTGCAAACGGAGAAGCGATTTGGTGCATTTGAAGAAGACTTCAATATCCCAGCGCATACCATAAATCTCGATGACTTCTTCAATGGTTAACGTCAGATCTGTGGACAAAATCGCCAGCCATTCGTTTTTATTCGTGCGGTGACGGACGAATACCATCAAAACGGGAATACCTGGAGCGAGTTCGGTCCGTATGGAGCGTTAGTACGTTGCGGTGCTTCCCTTCGACCCGTGTGGCAGCCGCATAAAGTTCTTTTAGGTTCAGCCGACGTCCATGAACGAGATAGCGCTTGTTGTCATTTTTAACCATGCCAATGACGTGCAGACCGCGTTTTAGAATTTCCCGGATCAGCGGCGCATGCGTAAACCAACTGTCCATGAGCACATAGGAGGCCGTGATGCCTGCAGCCAGTGCGCGATCGATCATAGCCGGGATCACTTGTGGAGCCGGGAGTAATGCTTCCATACGACGCTTGTAGCCGGACAAACGTTTGTCGATGCCTTCCGTGATACCATGAATCTGCGACTTCAGCGAACTGAGCAGGGAGAAGTCGAGCGGGATGAAGGAATGTCCGTCCGACCACCCCAGCGTCAGCATACGAAACCCTTTGTAAAAAGCACCGGTTGCATGATCTTTGAATCGCGCTAACAATTCGACTTTCTTACTCCGATTCCGCGAAAACATGGAGTCGTCGACAATAAAAGCCTTCATACGCAGAGCCCCTGTGAGCGGATTTATTTTATGTACGGCAGTCCCGCTCAGATCAGTGAGAAAACGACGCCAGTTGTGGCCGACATGATTTAAAAATCGATATACCGCATCTTTGCCGGGAAACGATTCGGATTTATCGCTTTCAAGCAAGCGAAACCAATTCTTTTGATGAAACAAAAGAACGAACACCAATTGAAACAAGTAGGCGACAGTAAACCCGCATTGCTTTTTAAAGCGGGCGGCATTCAGATGCTGTAACACTTTCAATTCTTTGAAAGCCGGTTTAATTTCTTTTGGGAGCTGATTTTCGTGAGTATTTTCGGTTACCATGTAATAAGCACCTTTTCTGTTTTGTATTGGAATCTCGACAATTCCTATTATACCAAACAGAATGGTGTTTTCTTTTTGTCAAGATCGGTATCAAAAAAGCCATTAACCCAATAATCTCTAGTGATTAGACGTATTTTCGATCTGCGAAAGTTGAGAAATTAAGAATAGAATAATTTTGCTTCGTAATGAAATGTATTTGAGTTGATTGGATAGGAGCCTTAAATGAACGCCCATGCGGCTAAGAAGCATAAACAGGAGTGGTTCCCATTCGGATTAAGGCTCCCAGTATTGCCTCTGAGGATTACCGAAACCAATAAGTAAGTACAAATAGTTGCCAGCATACAGCAAAGGAAACTGTTACGATAACTTCTGCACGAATCCTTCACAGTTTGCTATAGAAGGAACTTATCCACTGTATTAGATTCACAACCAAACAGGAAGCCTGGCAGGCCATTTTCAGATACATTAAGTTCATTTGTAACCGTAAAAGAATCCACAGTGACATCTCCTATTTATGCATTAAAAAAACCATCCCTTGGTAAAATGGAGGTACCACCCAACCAAACACCAAAAAGGAGAGGTCTCTTTTTATATCACATAAATCTTGGATCAACTCTGTTGCCAACAGATCTGGAAGTGGATATCACAAATAATCAGAAAAATCGACAAATTAGCGGTATAAGATGGGCTGTGATGCTGAACAGAAGGCAAGTCTAATGTCTTCCCGGTAAATGAAAGAACGACCAGGGGGCCCGGAGATTCATGTTTCGCGACTTACTCAAAGTTATAGAGGTCGGGTTTCCCAAGATATGCTGAGGAAGGAAAAAGTTGATAAAAATAAACAAACGGTTGTGCAGAGTTAAACCTGCACAACCGCTTTTTAACGATGAATCATTCATAGGACCAGAGGGCTGGACCTCAACCAGATTATTCAACTTTGGAACAGCCCTTATCCATTGATTAGTTGATAAAGTTAGCTGTAGACAAGAAACGCTTAAGGATTGTAGCTGTTTGTGCGCGTGTAGCTTGGCTGTCCGGTCCGAGAGTAGTGTCAGTCAGACCATTGATCAAACCAGCGTTGATAGCAGCAGCGATTTCAGCTTTCGCCCAAACGATGTCGTCAGCGTCTTTGAACTTTTTCAGCAGACTTGCTTGATCGTCAGCCGAAACCGTTGTAGCGATATCGGCATAGCTCATAGCACGAACAGCCATAGCAGCCAATTCTTCGCGAGTGATTTGCGCATCAGGACGGAACGTTTTGTCTTCATAGCCGTTAATAATACCGGCTTGAGCTGCAGCAGCTACAGCGTCAGCATACCAAGCACCGGACTTCACATCAGTAAAGTCGCTAGCGGCCGATACAGTAGACAATCCGAGAGCACGTACCACAAGAGCAGCAAATTCAGCACGAGTGATGTTACGGTCTGCATCGAACTTATTGTCACTTACACCGTCAACAACCAGTTTGTTCGCAAGCAGCTCGATGTCAGCTTTAGCCCAGTGGGAAGCGATATCGTCGAAGCTCTTGTTCAATTCAACCACAGTGTAGATGCTGTTGCCGTTACGCTTCAGCGTAGCAATAGGCTGGTCGTCCTTAGTTCCGAAAACAGCTGGTACAAAGCTCAGCTTATTCGTAGCTTCGTTGTAGAGAACGCCTGTTGCTTTGCTGGAGTCAACCGATTTGCTCAATTTCACAGAACGCGAAACATAGGTATTGCCAAACTTGATGTTCGCAGTTTTACCGTCTTTACCTTCTGCAACAACATTGAAATCAACGACATCCGAAACTTGATTTGCACCAAGGCTTGCAGCCGCGTCAGCTACTGCTTTAGCAGCATCGTCGGAAAGCTTCTTAATGGATACTTTAATGTTCAAAACATCAACAGTTACATCAAGTTCTTTCGTCAATGCATCCAGGTCGAGCACTGACAGAGGCAGGGAATAAGAACCGTTATCAGATACTACGGTAATAACCGCGCCGTCTTTCAGTGCATCAACAAGTGCCGAAGCCGGAATGATGGCGATTTCCCCGCTGATTTTGATTTCTACGTTTTTAGATGCAGCGAGCGCATTTTTCAATGCCGTTGCATCTACATTACCGTTGGACTCTGCTTGAATGCTATTGTTAGTGCTGATCGGAGCAGCACTTCCGCTGGAGCCTCTACTACTTCTGCCGCTAGTGCTTTTATCGGTTGTGTTGTATACCGTTTGGTAAACCGATTCACCAACGGTACCGTTTTGGTATACATCTGCATAAACAGTTACATAATTAAACTCGTTGGAAAAGTATTTAGAAAAGTCATAGTAGTAGTTGCCGTTAGCATATGTGCTGTATGTAGCAGTGGTAGTGGTCACAAGTGCATTAGACGGCGAATACACGTTTAGATAAACAGCATCTTTTACACCGGTATAAACCGAGGAATAAACTGTTCCTGAAACGGTACCGTTTTTATAAACAAGATTCGAAAATCCTGTTGCGGCAAAAGCAAGTACCGGAACAAGCATGGAAACAAGCAGCATAACAGATAGCATTGCAGAAATTTTCTTCGTTAAAACGCGATTTGACACCAAGTTTCTCCTCCTATTTGTTTCTCTAGTTAAATTGCGTTTGAGTTGTGGGTTCATTTTATCGATTTCACCTCCTCTCGTAGCTTATATATTACATCTAAATAAAATACTAGAAAATACAAAATTTATTCTAACACCTTTTAACTTAAAATGGTAGCTATTTATGTGATTAAATAGCTACCATTATTAGGATTCAGAAAGATAAAATATGCATTGGTAGTAATAAATAAAAAATTTCAGTATCTATTAGGGAGTTGATATAAGTTCATTAATTTTCTGTTTTTCAGAAGGATCTTTTTCCAACAATTTTTCGTATAATCTCGTATCATTAGTTCCTTGTTTAATTAAGGACGCGAGTAACCATCGAATTACTGACCTATTTATTTGAACATCTAACTCATCTTCTCGCATCGCTGATCTGAAAACAGATTCACTATTAGAATACTCTTTGCGTGAGTAATAAATTTGTCCTACTGCCATGGCCATATCAGGAGTAACATAGAAAGGTCTGCCTTGCCCTTGAGTTTTTGGTAATTTTTCAAGTTCTTTAATCTTATTTTGAAATTCTGTGTATATGTTTAAGGCAATATCCCATTCTTGTTTTTCAAGGCTTTTATTATTTTGTCCGATTGTAAACTTGATAACGATTGCCCGCTCATACAAAGAAGAATCCCACGGATATATGGCCAAGGCATTATTAATTAGTTCGTAAGCTTTTTCCAAGTTTCCTTTTTTTATTAAAAGATCATATTCTTGTTCCAGGATTTGTCGGTTGTATGGTTCGGTAGCTTTTATTTTATTTATTAAATCATTGGCCTGATTGTAGAATTGCTCATTTTTGGTTTGAGTGTATAACTGAATTAAAAGTGAAGATTTAAAAAGAATATAATCAGGGTGTTTAGGTTGTAATGAAATTGCCTGATCAAGAGGCTTTGATATATCTTGATAAGCAGCATGCCTATTAATTAAAGCTATTGAGTTGTTAAAAAGAGTGCTTCCTTGCAACATTTTGAAAGTACTAAATGTTGTTATAATGCCGATAATCGCAAGAGTCATTGAAATAATGCTTGTAAGCCTGTATTTAGAAGATAAGACGGAAAATGAATGATTTTCGCTATTGTCTTCTTGAACGTTAGATAATATTACTCCAAAAAATAAAAAGACAATTGCCCCAAGATAGACATAACTTAAGTCGAAGTCTATTGCAGAGTGGAATAATATAGTTGTATTAAAGATTAATAAACCTATTGATTTATCTGAAAATCGAATATTTCTCTTGAAATAACTAGTGATAATTAGATAATATATTGCGAGTAAAAATAGCAATAAGCAAAAAAATCCAATAATCCCAACTTCAATAATATACTGCAAGAAAAAATTATGAGCTTGCCTACTGGTGTACGGATTATTTTGGTATTTTTCATAGATAACAGACCATGCTCCACCACCTGCTCCTAAGAGAGGATAGTCTTTTATTAATTTTATTGCATCTTTATAAAAAGTCTCACGTTCTCTGACACTATGTTGATCCAAGTTGATATTTTCTATCCGTTCTTTGATTTCCTCTGGAAATATATTCACTATCGATGACTTGTTTACAATAAAATATCCGATTATTGTTCCGAGTAATACAATGATTATTGATAATAAAAAATTTTTATACTTAAATTTGATTTTATCATCAATTCTTTTTTCATATTTTAGAGCAAAATGTTGAATAACATATATAATAAGAGAACTTATTATACCTGCGGCGATTACAATGAACCACCCAGTCCAAAAAAAGTTAGAAGTAGCCTCTTTAAAAGTATTCTCCCCTATCATTGATATTTTTTTCAAGATTAATAAAGATGCCAATGTTGATATGCAGAAATATAGTAGAAATAAAATTTGCCTTAAAAAAGAAAAAAAGGGTAATATCAATAAAAATATGATCGGTACAATCACAAGTGCGCCGCGTGATAAAGTTAGAAAAAACGAAACTAAAGTCGGTACTAATACTATACTATATAATATTGCACCAGTTTTTGAATTACTTCTAACTAAGTTTGATAAAGATAAGAACAAAAATGCTAGTAGGAAACAAGCATAAGTATTTGCGTACTGGAAAACGGAAGTCAATCTAAGTCCTATATCTGTCATCATGACTGAATCTTTATAAATTTTTGAAATACTTTCCGGGATTGTCGACCAATTTATTAGCCCAAATAACGAAGCATCACCGAAATAATTCAATAATCCAAATAGAATAATTAATAACGATGAAATCCAGAGAGTTCTACTAATTAATATAAACGATTTGCTTTTTTTGAAACTTGTAATCCCAATAACAAAACAAAATGCATAAAAAAGACTTATATAAATTGAATTGGTGGCTAAATGTAAGGAAACGGAGTTAAAACTAGAAATAAAAAAAGAAAGAGGTATGCACCAAATACAGAAAAGAAGTATAATCGAAAATTTTGAAATTTTATAATTATTAAACATCCAAACAGATAAAATAATTAAAGCAATAGAAGCAAAAAAGAAAGTAGTATATAGAGGCCTTTCAAATTCAAAAGTATTTCCATTAAATAAGGCTTTTTGATAGGGTGTTAAAAAAATGAAGATACATGTTAAAGTGATAATTGTAAGATTGAGAAAAGAAAAACCACCTTCCATAGATTTATTCTTTTTCTGATTAGCATAAGTTTTGCTTTTTATCATTTCCAAGTTCTCCTTAAAAATTAATCATGTCGAATAGATTATACAATAAAATTTGTAGTCAGAGCTACATCTGCCTTGATAGAAATATATTTCTCTAGTATTGTATTTTTAAATTTGTTAAAATAAGAAAGCAAAAAATGTGTAGAGAATTGTCATAAAAACTATAGCAGTGGAGGATTCGACTAATGTGTATAAGAAAAGCCATAATTCCTGCAGCTGGTTTAGGGACTAGATTTCTTCCGGCTACAAAGGCAATGCCTAAAGAAATGTTACCCATTGTAGATAAACCTACTATTCAGTATATTGTCGAAGAAGCTGTCGAATCAGGCATAACTGATATTATTATTGTGACTGGAAAAGGGAAGCGTGCTATAGAGGATCATTTCGATAATTATTTTGAATTGGAACAAAATTTATTGGAAAAAGGGAAAATTGAACTGCTGGATGCTGTTCAAAAACCGTCTAAATTAGTGGACATACATTATATTCGTCAGAAAGAGCCGAAAGGCCTTGGTCATGCTGTATGGTGTGCGAGAAAGTTTATTGGAAATGAGCCTTTCGCAGTGCTTTTAGGTGACGATATAGTAAAAGCAGAAACTCCGAGTTTAAAACAAATGATAGAGGTCTACAATAATTTCAATTCATCCGTAATTGGGGTGAAACCTGTAAGTATTGATGAAGTAAGCCGCTACGGAATTGTTAATGGCAAAAAATCTTCAGATAATTCTCGTATAACAGAGATAAATTCTTTAATTGAAAAACCAAAAAAAGAAGAGGCTCCATCGAATCTTGCAATAATGGGACGTTATATATTAACTCCAAAGATTTTTGAACTGTTAGATCTTCAAGAGGTAGGAACAGGTGGAGAGATACAACTAACCGATGCGATAAATAAACTTATAAGCTTTGAATCAATTGTAGCTTTTGAGTTTGATGGGGTTAGATATGACGTTGGTGAAAAATTAGGTTATATGAAAACTTTGATTGATTTCGCTTTAAAAAGAGATGATTTGAAAGACGAATTATTTAAATATTTACAAACGGTTGTTGCTAATTCCTTAGTTGGATCTGCTGATTAAAGGAGAGAATACTTTTTATGCAAGAGGAAAAAAAATTAAAGGAAATCATACTTGTAATTTTAGATGCGAAAAAACTTATTATATTGTCAACTGTTTTATGTATGTTATTGGGCGTAATTATAAGTTATAGTATTAAGCCAACTTTTGAGGTTTCTACAAATATTATGATAAATAATCAAGATGATAAAGAACAGCCAGTTTTAAAAGATCTATCTCCGATAGGAGATTATGTAAAAAGTAAATTTGTTATTTTGAAGATGATAAAAGAATTGAATTTAAATTACTCTGCTGAATATATCAGTAGTAACTTGTTAGTGGAAGTTCCAAAAGACGCCAATCAAATAAAGCTTAAAGTAACAGGCCAGGACGCCGGTTTAATAACGAAAATGGCGAATTATCTGGCAGATGAAGTTGGAGCATATCTCGAGATTTCTGCAAGATTAAATATGATATCTTCATATCAGAAACGTTTGATTGATGCTGAAGATAACCTCAAAGTTTCAAATTCAGAATTATCTGAAGCTACTAAACAGCTTCAAGGTACTCAGGAAAAATTACTAACGGAAAAATCATTGTCTGACGATCCTTACTTACAATCGGTTGTTGCAGAAGCAACGTCAGGGTCTAATAAAAAAGTTGGAGCATTGCAATTGCGAAATGAGGAAATAAACCCATTATATACATCTCTGAAAACAAAAGTAGCCGATTTAACTATAATGGTTTCTAGAATTCAATCAGATAAACAAGTTATAGAAGAGCGTATAGCATCTAATCAAAACAAAATAGATGAAATTCAAAAATCAATTGCTTCAAATAATAATCAATCCAATGATGGGCTGGTTAATTTTGTGAATAAATACAGTACAGTTTTGATAACTCCAGCTATTGAACCAGTTAAACCGGTAACTCCTAAAAAAATTATCAACACTTTTTTGGCTAGTTTGATTGGGTTTGTGGGAGGAATATTTATATCCTTATTTAGAGACTATTGGAAGAACAGTCCTGTAGTTGAAAGAAGCCAAAAGAACATTTCATTATAAGAGCGGGAATAATTTAATGAAATTTTTGAAAAATAAACTAGTGTCTAATATCTTTTCTCTATTTCTTTTACAGGGCAGCAATTATATTCTTCCATTAATAACACTTCCCTATTTAATTAAAGTATTGGGTTTTGAGAAATATGGATTAATATCATTCTCAACCTCGTTTTTGCAATATTTTGTTATTTTAACAGATTATGGATTTCAACTTTCGGCAACTAAACAAATATCTCTTAATCAAGAAAATATAGATCGAAAGAACTTGATATTCAGTTCTGTTATGATATTAAAAATTCTTATTATGATTTTTTCTTTTATTATTTTGTTTTTTATGATTAATTCTTTTAATTACTTTAACGAAAATAAAATAGTATATTATATTTCATTTTTAATAGTAGTAGGTAATGTGTTTTTTCCGGTATGGTTCTTTCAAGGTATTGAGAAAATGAAATATATAACTTATTTTAGTGTTTTTTCAAAAATATTAACTACTATTGCAATTTTTGTGTTCGTTAAGGTGGAAAATGATTATTTATTAGCATTGTTTTTGCAATCAATAGTAACATTATTAGCAGGGATCTTTAGTTTTTACTTTCTGTTTAAGAAATACTCTGTTAGATTAATGATTCCCTCGTTAAATGATCTTATAAAGGAATTGAAAATGGGTTGGCATATTTTTTTATCGACAGCCGCAATTTCCTTATATACAACAAGTAATATCTTTATTTTAGGTTTGTTTACAAATAACACTACTGTAGGAACTTTTAGTGCTGCGGATAAAATTATTAAGGCTGTACAAGGTCTAATAACTCCGATCTCACAAACAATCTTCCCTCACATAAATAACTTGGCTAGTGAATCAAAAACAACGGCGCTGTTATTTATAAAAAAAATATTAAATAAAGTTGGTATTTGTTTTGTAATTATTTCAATATTGATTTATTTCGGAGCTGAATGCATTGTATTATTAGTTTTTAAAGGGGATCTTCAAGTAACTAATTTAATCAAGATAATGGCACCGGTTCCTACTTTTGTTTTTTACAATACTATGTTTGGAACCCAAGTTATGTTAACATTTGGGTTGAACAAAACTTTCAGCAATATATTAATAATATCAGGTATCTTAAATATAATTATAACATTTCCTCTCGTTTATTTTTTTGGAAGTGCAGGAACTGCTTTGTGTGTCACTTTTACAGAATTTTTTGTTACTCTTATTATGTTTTTAGTTTTGCGTCAGAAAGGTTATACTTTATTTAGCAGGGAGAGAAAATATGAATTATGATTTTTTGGTAGTTGGTGCTGGATTCGCAGGTTGTGTAATTGCAGAAAGATTGGCATCTGCTGGATATAAAATAGTAATATTGGATAAAAGACCCCATATAGGCGGGAACGCTTTTGATGAGTTTGATTCTAACGGGATTCTCATCCATAAATATGGGCCTCATATATTCCACACTAATTCAAAGCAAATTTTTGATTATTTATCAAATTTTACACAATGGCGAAATTATGAGCACAAGGTTCTTGCAAAAATTGAAGATCATTTGTTGCCTATTCCGATTAATAGGACAACGATAAATAAACTTTATAACTTAGACCTTGATGAAGATGAAGTTAAAGATTTTTATGAGAAAGTAAGGGAACCTAGGAATCCTATATTAACAAGTGAAGACGTTGTAGTGAACACTGTAGGTTATGACTTATTTAATAAATTCTATAAAGGTTACACTCAAAAACAATGGGGATTAAAACCATCAGAACTTAGTTCTGGTGTTGCGGCAAGGATTCCAGTTCGTTCAAATGACGATGACAGATATTTTACTGATACTTTTCAAGCAATGCCTCTTAATGGATATACGAAAATGTTTGAAAAAATGTTAGAACATTTGAACATTGAAGTAATATTAAATGTTGATTATTTTGAGATAAAAAATAAATTTAATGTAAATCACACCATATATACCGGACCCATTGATGTCTTTTATAATTATTGCTATGGTAAACTTCCATATCGTTCATTAAATTTTGTTCATGAGCATTTTGAAAATATAATTCAATATCAACCTGTCGGTACGGTTAATTTTCCGAATGACTATGACTATACAAGAATAACTGAATTTAAACATTTGACAGGGCAATCTCATTCTGGAACATCGATAGTAAAGGAATATCCTCAAAGTGAAGGAGAACCATATTATCCTATTCCCCGTCCAGAAAATGATGCTTTATATAAAAAATATAGAGAACTAGCTGACGCAGAGAAAAATGTTACATTTGTAGGGAGACTGGCACAATATAGATATTATAATATGGATCAAGTCGTAGGTGCGGCTCTTACAGCTGCAGACAAGTTATTGACTAAGTTGGGTGAAAATTAATGGCAAAAATTAATTTCGTTGTCCCTCCTCTGGATGTAAACAAATTCTCAGGAGGGATTTGGTGCATTATGCAATATGCAGATGGACTGGCCAAAAAAGGCCATGATGTCGAAATTTATCCAATGCTTCCCTCTGACGAACCGAAATGGTACAAAGGATCGGCAAAGATAATTGTTTCTAAAAAAAGTACAAGAGTTAGTGAAGCTTTGAAAATTATGCCTTATTTAATAAATTGTGTACTTAAACGAGATAAAAACAAAATAAAATCAAGTATTCAAGCTTTTGTAGAAAAATTAAGTTTAATAGAACATAAAATTTTGCCCTACGAATTAAAAAAAGCTTTAACACTAAATTATTTACGAAATAATTTACGGAATGCGGATGTTACGATGGCGACATCTTTTGAGACAGCACTACCAGTTTTATTATATGGACGTGGAAAAAAGTTTTATTTTATTCAGCATTTTGAACCTTATTTTAAAAATGAAACTGAAAATCCTTTGCTTGCTGAAAAAGAAGCTTTACTAAGTTATAATTTAGGTTTAAACATTATTGCAAATTCTCCTTGGTTAAAAAGTAAGGTTGAAGAATATAACAGTAATTCTAAAATTGATTTATGTGAAAATGCTATAAATCATGAAATTTTTTACGGATCTCCCAAAATTGCTGACGAAAATAAAATCGTAAAAATAATAAGTTACGGAGGAAGAAATGCAGAGTGGAAAGGATTTAAGGAAATGGCGGAAGCTGTTAAAATATCTCGCCACCATTTAAGCGAATATACAATAGAATGGTATGTGTACGGTGATGCACTTTTGCCTCCTAATAATGAAATAGCATCGTATAAATCATTAGGTTTCTTAAAACCTGAACAATTAGCAGAGGCGTATAAGCAATCGGATATTTTACTTAGTGCCTCATGGTATGAAAGTTTCCCCTTGTTCCCTATAGAAGCTATGGCGTGTGGATTGCCTGTAATAACTACACAATACGGAACTGAAAGCTATGCTATTCATGAAGAAACAGCGCAAATTGTGGAAGCGAGAAATCCTGAAAATATTGCAAATGGTTTAATAAAATTAATTAAAGACGTACAATATCGGAATACTATTGCTAAAAACGGAAATTCAATAAGTAAATTATTTACTTGGGATAGATCAATAAATAAAATGAATGATCTTATCTTGGA
This sequence comes from Paenibacillus hamazuiensis, assembly GCF_023276405.1. NCBI lineage: Bacteria > Bacillati > Bacillota > Bacilli > Caryophanales > Paenibacillaceae > Paenibacillus > Paenibacillus hamazuiensis. The sequence goes on along the minus strand of NZ_JALRMO010000001.1, from coordinate 6,129,759 downwards.
AAAATAAGGAGTTTCTAATGCTTAAAATTTCGGTTCTAATTCCAACATATAACGCAGATTCATATATTCTTGATCTAATAAAATCTTTACAATCACAAGAGTTAAATGAAAAACAAACCATGGAAATAATTGTAATTGACTCCAGTTCGAATGATGATACTTTAGAAATTATTAAAAATAATTTTCCACAAGTGAAAGTTATAACAATTGCTAATAATTGTTTTAATCACGGAGGTACTAGAAATAAATTAGCTGATGAAGCAGATGGTGATTTTCTTTTATTTATGACGCAAGATGCTTTACCTTGTAATAATCATCTAATTAAAAATTTATTACATTCTTTTGACCTTGATAATAAAATTGTTGTTGCTTACGCAAGACAAGTCGCTAGACATGATGCGAGTGATATAGAGAAATTTAATAGATTATTTAATTATCCCGATCATTCAATAGTGAAAAAAATTGAAGATGTTGAAAAATTAGGTGTTAAAACTTTTTTTAATTCAAATGTTTGTAGTATGTATCGTAAAGATATTTTTAATAAATTGGATCGGTTTCCAGATCAGTCAATAATGAATGAAGATATGATTTTCGCAACAAAAGTAATAAATAATGGGTATAAAATATATTATTGTTCTGAAGCTCTTGTTTATCATTCACATAATTATAATTTATTGCAACAATTTAAAAGATATTTTGACATTGGAACAGCATTTACTCAAATAAAGGAATTAAAACAGTTGCCTTCGAATGGAAAAGAAGGGTTTAGGTTTTTTCTTTCATTAATACAATATTTATGTAAAAAACGTAAATTCACTCGAATACCCTATGCTTTTTTTGAGACGGTAATTAAATTTTTTGCGTATCAATTAGGAAAGAAAAATAAACAAATTCCATATAAAATCCGTAAATTATTGTCTGCATATTTAAAATAATCCAATGAGGAAACTTTCTATGGCTTTTGAAAATCAAAATAACAAAAATAACTTTGTTATCCCTTTTTTATTAGCGTTGTCTATTGGTCTAGATGGAATTTCATTAGGAAGTATTGGCGGAGGAAATCTTCGTTTATCTTATATATTAATTCCTGTGATGTTTTTGATTATTATTTTTCAATACGATTTATCTTCAAGTTTAAAAAAAGATTTTAAGACTTTTTTAATATCTTTCATTTTTGTTTTTTATTGTCTTTTGTCAATATTTTGGGCCCCTTCACTTAATGAATCGATTTATAATATAATACGACTTATAAATGGATATCTTTATTTTATAATTGCTTGGTCCTTAAAATTTAATCGGCGATCATTATTGGTTTTTCTAACAACAATTTCCTTGATTCAAGCTCTTGATGTAATTCGAAGATTTATTATGCTTTTACCTCTTATATTGAGTGGTACTTCAGCAAATATTGTAGTACAAAAAATTTCAACAATGTCATCATATGCAATTCAAAATTCAAATGCTGCTGCAGTTGTTGCAGGTTTTGGCACTATAATTGCAATGTATTATTTGAAAAAAATTAATAATAATGATGAAAGCTATGGATATAAGCGGATTTTTTGGTTATTCATTGCTGGTATTACCTCGATATCGATTATTTTTGCTTTGTCAAGAACAGCAATATTAGGTGTTTTAATTGGACTTATTATTATTTATAGAAGTAGAATAATTTTAATATCAAGTGGCATTATGTTATTTTTACTAGTTCTTATGTTAATAAATAATGATATATATTCATTATTTATTGGTAAAATTATGTATAGCGAATCAATAAATAATCGTATTGGTTTGGCCAAAATTGCCCTCGATTTATATTTAAATTCACCGATTATTGGAAATGGAATTGGTGCAATTACTGCATTATTTCCATATCTGAATGATATTGAAGTTGGTAATTCTTATGCCCATAACTTATACCTTACGATTGCTGCACAATTAGGGACCATAGGGTTATTACTATTTCTTATATTAGTTGTGCGTATTATAAAACTTAGATTGATAGAAAGAGATATCCTCGGGTTAGCTCTTATAGGGATGTTAGTATCAAAAGCAATTTTTCTATTTGATTTATCGGAAGAATATATATGGATTATTATTGCTTATTGTTCTATATCATATAAGGAGAGGAGAGATTGTTTAAATTGAGGATACTTATTTTAGTTTCGTCCGATACTTTAGATGGACCTGGAAGATGCATATTAAATACAATAAAAAATCTAAATAAAGATAAGTATGAAGTAGAAGTAGCTTTTTTGAGAAAAACTAAACAAGAAAGCATTATCGACGAATTGAAAAATCTTAAAATTAATTATCTTTATCTTGGAAACAGTAATTTTTTAAAAGGTTGGCTTAATATAAAGGCAATTATTAAAGGTATTATAGCGATAAAAAAAGGTAAATTTCAAGTGATACATTCTCATCTACACCGAGCAGCCGTATTTGGTTTTTTTATCTCAAGTTTTACAAAAGCTCCGCATATATGTACTGTTCATAATCAAGAAGCCCATCATACTAAAAGGGATTTATTTTCCAAGATTGTTACAGAACTTGAAAAAAGGTCTTATAGACAAGCAAGTAATGTAGTTTGTGTTGCAGAAGCTGTAAAAAAACATGTTGAAGAGAATTTATTAATAAATAAAAAAAAGATTACTGTTATTCCTAATTGCTTAAATATAAATGATTATCCCTTTAAAGAAAAAATAAATTCCTTAAAACAAATATTAAATATTAATGATAAAACTATTTTATTTGGTACTATGAGTAGATTAGCTCCGCAAAAAGGATTGTTTTATTTATTAGAAGCTTTTAAAAACTTAACTTTAAAGTTCAAAGATTTAAAATCGTTTCTTGTTTTAGCAGGGGAAGGGGAACTGAGAGAAGAAATTAGCGATTGGATAAAAAAGAATAATTTAGAAGATAAAATTCGAATGATTGGTCAACAAAATCCAATAGATTATTTGCAACAATTGGATGTATTTATGCTTCCTTCACTTTGGGAAGGAATGCCTATTTCATTAATTGAAGCTATGAGGTATGGATTGCCCTGTATTGTTACAGATGTTGGTGGGAACTCCGAGTTAATTGAACATGGATATAATGGTATAATGGTCTCTTCCGCAGACGTAACAAATCTCGAAATGGCAATGCAAAAACTTTTGGCTGACATGGAATATGCAAAAAAGCTTGGAAATAATGCTCAAAAAACAATAATGATGAAATATAACTGCTTAAAAACAACAAAAGATTTTGAACAATTATACGACAAAATAATTAACTAAGGAAAAATTAAAAATGGATTATAATGTTACTGTAATAATTCCATATTATAACGGTGAAAAGTACATTAATAAAACGTTACAATCAATAGTAAACCAAACATATAGACCTTTAGAAATTATCATTGTAGACGATGGGGCGAAAAATCCTTTTCAGTTAAAAATTGATACTACTGAAATTAGTACTAAAGTAATTCGTCAAGTCAATCAGGGAGTAGCTGCAGCAAGAACGACTGGTTTATACGCCGCATCAGGAGAACTTGTTGCTTTCTTAGATCAAGACGATATTTGGGAAGATACATTTTTGGAAAAAATGGTTCCTTATTTTTCAAACAAGGAACTTGGTGTTGTATTTAGTAATGTATATTTCATTGATCATAACGATACAAAGATAAATGAAGTTTTGTATCCCAGTTATCATATTACACTTCCGGTTTCCGGTAAAATATTTCCTAAAGAATATTATAAGTTAGATGTTGAAGATTTAGTTAGCAATTTTATCATATCACCTTCGCAATCTATTTTAAAAAAAGAAGCACTTCTTTCTATTGAAGGATTCAACAAAAATATTATTGGTGGAGCAGATGATTGGCATCTGTGGATAAAATTAATTAACAATAATTGGGCATTGCTTTATGAACCAATGCAACTAACTGGATATAGGAAGCATGAATCAAATGTTTCCAATAATAAATTTAAAATGATTGACTCTGAATATCAGGTCATTTCAGAATTGAAAAAAACATTAAATCGAAGCATAATTAGTAGCTTTGAGAGAGAACATCGATTAAGGAAGGCAAAAGTTTTAGCTTATGATAACCAACGGATAAAAGGTCTTTTTTTATTATTATCAACAATTTGTAAATTTGGAGTAAAGAAATATTCAATAATTTCAATCGTTAAAGTTATATTAGCATTAGTGTTACCATCAGGATTCTTAAAAATGTTAGCAAGGTATAAAAAGAAAAATAATTAAAGCAGAAGGTGATATTATGAAAGGTATAATTCTAGCCGGTGGTACTGGTTCACGTCTTTATCCATTAACAAAAGTAACAAACAAACACTTATTACCTGTTGGGAAATATCCAATGATCTATCATGCGATTCACGCATTAAAAAGAAGCGAAATTGAAGAGATATTAATAGTCACAGGCAAAGAGCACATGGGTGATGTGGTAAATCTATTGGGAAGTGGTAAGGAATTTAATCTTTCATTCACCTATAAAGTGCAAGATCAAGCGGGCGGTATTGCTGAAGCACTAGGTTTAGCGGAAAACTTTGTAGGAAATGATATGATGACAGTCATTCTAGGAGATAATGTTTTTGAAGATGATATATCTTATTATGTTAAAAACTTTATTAACCAAGGTACAGGTGCTAAAATACTAGTCAAAGAAGTACATGATCCTGAACGATATGGCGTCCCAGAACTAAGTAACAACAAGATTATTTCAATTGAAGAAAAACCGTTTAAGCCTAAAAGTAATTTTGCCGTGACAGGAATATATATGTATGATAATTCTGTATTTGATTATATTAAAACATTAAAACCATCTCATAGAGGGGAACTAGAAATAACGGACGTTAATAATCGATATATACAAAATAACAATTTGACTTATGATATATTGCAAGGTTGGTGGACTGATGCAGGGACACACAGTTCATGGGCCAAAGCAAATGAATTATCTAAAAATATTAATTTCGGTGAAGAATTTGGAAGGATTAAGTGAATATGAATATTATAGAAACAAGTCTTCCGGGCGTACTAATAATTGAACCGAAAGTTCATCAAGATAATCGTGGATTTTTTATGGAAAGTTATAGCCAAAAGGAATTTGACAAAAATAAATTAAATTATAATTTTGTACAAGATAACCATTCGTTATCTGTTGAATTGGGGGTATTACGAGGACTACACTATCAACTGAATCCTAAAGCACAAACTAAATTAGTTAGGTGTATTTCAGGGTCTATATATGATGTGGTAGTAGATATAAGAAAAAACTCCGCTACATTTGGTTGTTGGTTTGGAATAGAACTATCGGCAATAAATAAAAGGCAATTGTTAGTACCAAAAGGATTTGCACACGGCTTTTGTACATTAGAAAAAAATACTGAAGTTGTCTATAAAGTGGATGAATATTATGACCCTCAAATGGATAGAGGTATTTATTGGAATGACCCAGATATCGGGATATCATGGCCTCTGAACTATCCACCTATCTTATCTGAGAAAGATAGTAAATTACCGAGATTAATGGAAGCAGAAATAAACTTCGAATAAGGAGATAACTATGAATCTATTAGTTACAGGTGGCGCCGGGTTTATTGGTAGTAATTTTGTGAAATATATGCTTAATAATTACCCCAATTATAAAATAATTAATTTAGATAAATTAACATATGCTGGTAATTTATTGAATTTGAAAGATATTGAAAAGAAACCAAACTATCGCTTTGTTAAAGGTGATATATGTGATAAGGATTTAATTAATTCTCTAATTGAAGATATTGATGTTATCATTAATTTTGCTGCCGAGTCGCATGTAGACCGAAGTATAAAAAACCCTGAGGTTTTTTTAAACACAAATGTATATGGAACCCAGATTCTACTTGAAGCTGCTTACAAAAATAAGATAAGCAAGTTTATACAAATTTCTACTGATGAGGTATACGGTTCTCTTGGGAAAACTGGTCTATTCACTGAAAGCACACCACTTTCCCCAAATAGCCCTTATTCTGCAAGTAAAGCAAGTGCAGATTTGTTTGTTAAAGCTTATTTTGAAACGTATGGTTTACCGATTAATATCACACGTTGCTCTAATAATTATGGTCCATTTCAATTCCCTGAGAAGTTAATTCCTTTGATGGTGACTAATGCATTAGAAGGAAAAAAATTGCCTATATACGGAGATGGACTAAATATAAGGGACTGGTTACATGTTAATGATCATTGTACAGCCATTGATTTAGTTATTCACAAAGGCAAACCTGGGGAGGTTTATAATATTGGTGGGAATAACGAAAAAACAAATTTGGAAATCGTTAAATTGATATTAAACCATTTGAATAAATCCGATGAAATAATTACTTTTGTTTCTGATCGTTTAGGCCATGACAGACGTTATGCAATAGATTCTTCAAAAATTCAAAAAGAATTAGGATGGGTACCAAAATATTCTTTTAATGAAGGGATAAAAGAAACAATTGATTGGTATTTAACAAATAATCTTTGGTGGGAGAATGTAAAAAATGGGGAATATTCCAAATATTACGAAGAATATTACTGTATAAACATACCGGAGAAACTGTAAAATGAAAATTTTAATAACAGGAGCTGCAGGACAACTCGGGAAAGAATTAAGTATTTATTTAAATAGTCAGCAAAAACTTGAAGTTTTTGCATTTGGTAAAGAAAACTTAAATATTATTAATTTTTCGTTGGTAGATGACTTAGTTCAAAAAATAAGACCAGATGTAATTATCCATTCAGCCGCATATACAAAAGTAGATCAAGCAGAAATAGATAAAGATACAGCTTATGAGGTTAATGCATATGGAACGAGAAATATTTGTGTAGCTGCTGAAAAAGTTTCGGCAAAATTAATTTATATAAGTACTGACTATGTTTTTGATGGAACTAGTTCAATAGCATATAATGAATTTGATCGAACAAATCCGATAAATGTCTATGGCAAATCCAAAAAGGCCGGGGAAGACATTGTACAAAGTCTGGTTAGCAGATATTTCATAGTAAGGACCTCATGGGTCTATGGTTTTTATGGAAATAATTTTGTTAATACGATGTTAAATTTAGCAAAAGAAAAAGATGAAATAAAAGTTGTTAATGATCAACATGGGGCCCCTACCTATACACTTGATTTAGCTAGATTTATTTATACATTACTAAAAACCGAATTATATGGAATCTATCATGCAACAAATAGCGGCTATTGTTCTTGGTTTGAATTTGCGAACACAATATTTAGCATAACTAATACTAATACTAAGATTTTGCCTTGTAGTACAGAGGATTTTCCCAGACCTGCGAGCCGACCTAAATACTCAGTTCTAGATCATATGTCAATAAGGTTAAATAATTTTGAGGATTTAAGACACTGGAAGGACGCATTAAAAGACTATTTGAAAATTAAAAAATGATAAACCTCATTATATTTAGAGGTGAGATGAATTGGTTAGAGGAAAAGATAGATTTTTATCACAGGTTTATGTGCTGATTGATCTAATTTTTATTGAAGTTTCATTTATTTTTTCGTGGTGGCTAAAATTTCAAAGTGAAATGATTTCGTTTGAATCTCACTTGCCATTCAATATATATTTTCCGTGGAGTTTTGTATATTGCATATTTTCTGTTGTTCTAGGTTATGTGTTTTTCTTATACTATCCAAAAAGAAAAAAAAATTTTTCTTACGAATTTTTTAAGGTCATTCAGGTACACATTATAAGTCTTTTAATGTTACTTAGCTTATTATTCATTACGAAAGAACTTGATATATCAAGACATTTCATGGCTTTATTCTTGTTAAATAATATCATCTTTGTTTCAATTTATAGATTTGTTCTTAAAGTATTCCTTCGAAAGATTAGAGAGAAAGGATATAACAATAGATTTGTACTAATTATAGGTGCGGGTTCAGTAGGACGTAAATTTTGCCAAAATCTAAAGGTTCATCCAGAAATAGGGTATAAAGTGATTGGTTTTTTAGATGATTTTCAAAAAGAACACGATATACAAAATAAAAATATCGAACCAATACTGGGGACTATTGATCAACTTTCCCAAATTATTGATAATACAATTGTAGATGAAGTAATAATCGCATTACCTCTAGAAGCTCATAAAAAGCTGCCAAGTATTATAAATCAATGTGAAAAGGCTGGAGTCAGGACATTAATAATTCCCGATTACTTTGACATTTTGCCATCTAAACCGTTTTTTGATAATTTTGCAGGCATTCCGTTAATAAATGTTCGAGATGTACCTCTAGACGAAATGACGAATAGGTTATTAAAACGCGCTTTTGATATTGTTTTTTCACTTTCTGCTATATTAATTTTATCTCCCTTACTAATAATTATAGCAGTTGGTGTAAAGATAAGTTCGCCTGGTCCCATAATTTTTAAGCAAGAACGTGTCGGTTTAAATAGAAGAACATTCATGATGTATAAATTTAGGTCGATGAGAGCATTGCCTCCTGGCGTTGTTGATACAGGTTGGACTACAGCAAATGACCCACGAAAAACCAAATTTGGCGCTTTTTTGCGTAAAACAAGTTTAGATGAATTGCCGCAATTTTTTAATGTATTACTTGGACATATGAGTGTAGTAGGACCTCGACCAGAACGGCCATATTATGTAGAACAATTTAAAGAAGAAATTCCGAAATACATGATTAAACATCATATTCGTCCCGGAATTACAGGTTGGGCGCAGGCTTGTGGACTAAGGGGCGATACATCGATTGAGGATCGAATTAAACATGACATCTACTACATCGAGAATTGGAGTTTCATATTTGATATCAAAATTATTTTTAAAACTATCGCAAACGGTCTAATTAATAAGAATGCATATTAGAAGTTATTAATACTACCGAACACTGAATACTGAAATAACAAAGATATAAAGATACATTGCATAATTGACTCAATATGCGGATGGCGAAGAAGGGCATTAGATATTTATAAATAATTGGTAGCAGTTTGAAATTTCTCATTCATGTCATGTATAACAAGTACGGAACCCAATCAAGAGCTTTATCGGTTGTATAACGTATTAAGCAGAACGGTATACCCTTGTTTTGGAGGATTTTGTAAAATCACCATTCTATCCAAACATAAGGGTATATTTTTTTAACCAACCTTGTCTGCATATTTGTCCAAGTCCCCACATAGACATGTACCAGTGAATATTAATTGTCGATGAAGGGGATGAGGAAATGCGCCGGGCTACATGGATGGTAAGCATCATGATGTGTTTGGCTATTGTGCTCGCAGGGTGCGGAATAGGCAAGAAGGATTCCGCCGGAGTTGTCAAGGATTTGGATCGGGTGATGAACAAGCTGGACAGCTACCACGGTGCGGGGAAAATGACGCTGCATACGGGGCTGGAGCCGCAGGAGTATGCGGTGGATGTGAGCTTTCAGGCTCCGCATTATTACCGGATTTCGCTGACAAACGAGAAGAAGGATATTACGCAAATCGTGCTTCGGAATGATGATGGGGTGTTTGTGCTGACGCCGCATTTGAATAAAAGCTTCCGCTTCCAAAGCGATTGGCCGGAAAATCAAGGCCAGGTGTATTTGTATCAATCGCTGGCGCAAAGTATTTTGATGGATAACGAACGTCAGTTTACGATGGATAAGGATTCGTATGTTTTTGATGTACAGGCTAATTACCAAAACGGGTCCTTGGCTCGCCAAAAGGTGTGGCTGAACAAGAAGGATTTGGCTCCTACTCATGTTGAGGTTTCGGATGCGAATTCTAATGTCATGGTGATTGTGGACTTCAAGGAATTTGAATTTGGCAAGAAGTTCGATAAGGATTCCTTTGACATGCAGCGAAATATGACAAGCTATAACATTCAAAAGTCGATGCCGGCTGCGGCACAGACGGGGGATGGGGCATCAAAGGATGCAGGCGGAGCGGCGTCCGGTAAAGGTACGGATGCGAAGGCGACAACAGGTGCCGCGAATAGCAACAATAACGGTACCGCCGGGCAGGCCGGCAAGGGTGACGCAAATGGTGCTGCTGGTGCGAATGCACAAACAAGCAATGGAGCAGCCAACCAAAGCAATGGTACCGCAGGGCAGGCCGGCAAGGGTAACGCAAATGGTGCAGCCGGTGCGAATGCACAAACAGGCAATGGAGCAGCCAACCAAAGCAATGGTACCGCAGGGCAGGCCGGCAAGGGCAACGCAAATGGTGCCGCCGGTGCAAATGCACAAACAGGCAATGGAGCAGCCAACCAAAGCAATGGCACGGCAGAGCAAGCCGGTAACGGCAGCAGCGGCGGGAAAAATCAGGCCGGCGGTACGGCTTCGAATGGCTCTGCAGCGAACGGCACGGCCGGGAATAACTCGGCGACCGGTGCGGGAACGACGGGCTTGGCTGCTGGGGCAGGAGCTGCGGGGAACAGTTCTGCAACAGGTGGTGCTTCAGCCAAGGGCTCCACGAACGGGGCGAACGGCGCAATAGCGGGTTCGGCAGCAGGTGCAACTCCGGGCGGCGCGACAGCAGGTTCGGCAGCAGGTGCAACTCCGAGCGGCGCAACAGGTAGCGACGGATCCAAGGCAACAGCGGCCAAGCAGCAATTTGGGGTTATTGAGCCGACGTACATCCCAAGCGGTGTGAAAAAGCAAGATATCCGCGACATGAAGCTTGGAGAAGATCAAGCTGTGCTCCTGCGCTATTCCGGCAAGTTCAATTATACGCTGGTGGAGTCGATGCCGCAGGCTCAGACGGTTTCCTCGCTTCCGGGCGACATTGTAGATTTGGGCTATACGCTTGCCGTCATCACAGGCGATTCGAAGAAAACGTTGACGTGGACTTATGATGGGGTCGAGTTCAGATTATCCACCGGCGATTTGCCGCTTGATGAGATGATCAAGGTGGCGCAAGCCGTGCAGGGCCAGGTCGGAAAGTAAAACGGAAAACTCGCTGCAGACCGGAGTGGTTATGCGAGTTGGGAGGCCAATCTCCAGTGCTGCTAGTTCTTGGCCATCGCAAGCACGTTTATCACACGTATGGTTATGCGAGTTCGAGGCCAATCCCCAGCGCTGCGAGATTTTGGCCATCGCAAGCACGTTTATCACACGTATGGTTATGTGGGCTCGAGGCGCTGCGAGGACGTACGAAGCCCGGGAGGGCCTTCTAATGGCTCGTGAAGCGCGAAGTCTCTCACGGGGCTTAAAACACCCGGGTTCGACAGTAACCCTCGAAAAGTAGGCACCCTTTTGGGTGCTGTGGACAACTGAAATCCAGATTTGACGCGGCTTTTCGGACTTTTCCACAGGCACTACGACGCGAAAAAATCCAAAAAACTGTAGGCACTAAATTTTTGTGGATAATTAGATATTTTTGTTGCATTTCTTGTAGTATATATTATATCCTGTAGATATGTATATACGAACAATCTCTCGTAAAAATAAAAACGGTTCGATCACCCGTTACGTACAGCTCGCCCATAATGAGCGAAATCCTGTGACCGGAACTCCACAAGCGAAAGTCCTGTACCATTTCGGCCGCGCTGACGAACTGGACATGGAGGGCTTGAAACGTCTTGCCGCCAGCATCCACCGTTTTATTGGCGAGCCGCAAGCGCCCTCTCCATCTTCAGCGCAACCCGCTTCGGTTACGCTCCTTAGCAGTCGTTCGCTGGGCGGCGTATGGCTGCTCGATCAACTTTGGAAGAAGCTTGGTATCGGCGAAGCGATTACACGACGACTTGCCGACCGGGAATACCGCATGCCGGTTGAACGCGCCATCTTTGCCATGGTGGCCAATCGGGCGCTGGCACCAAGCAGCAAGCTGGCGATTGAAGATTGGGTGGATCGTGAAGTGGTCATCCCGGACCTTCCGGCGTTTGACGTGCAGCATGGCTACCGGGCAATGGATTTTCTGCTCACGTCGGAAGAAAGCATCCAGCGTGAAGTGTTCCATACGGTAGCGGATTTGCTGAATCTGGAAGTCGATCTGCTGTTCTTCGACACGACCTCCACGTATTTTGAGACGGAAGAGGACGACGAAGACGATTTTCGCAAAACCGGTTATTCGAAAGACCATCGCCCCGACCTTCCGCAGGTGGTCATCGGTTTTGCTGTCACGCGTGAGGGCATCCCGATTCGTTGTTGGGTGTGGCCGGGCAATACGTCGGATATGAACGTTGTGCCGCAGGTGAAAAAGGATCTGATCGGGTGGAAACTCGGGCGTGTGATTACCGTCGTCGACCGCGGTTTCTCCTCCGAAGACAATCTGCGCGTACTGCAACAGAGCGGCGGCCACTACATTGCCGGGGAGAAGATGACGTCGGGCAAGCCGACCGTCGAAGCGGCACTCGCGCATCCGGGACGTTTCAAAACGATCCGAGACAACCTGGAGGTCAAGGAGATCGTCGTGGGGGATGGCGAAGCGCGCAAGCGATACGTGCTCGTTCGCAATCCGGAAGAAGCAAAGCGGGATGCCGCCCGGCGCGAAGCGCATCTGGAGCAGCTGCGCACGGAGCTTGCCCGGTTGAAGGAACTGGACGGCGAAGCGCATACCGGGGCACACTGCCGTCTACACAGCCATCCGACGTACAAACGGTATCTCAAGACCGACAAGCGCGGCAATCTGCGTATCGATCTGGCCGCCGTCAAAGCGATGGAGCATCTGGACGGCAAATACTTGCTGCGCACCTCTGACGACACCTTGTCCACGGAAGACGTGGCACTCGGGTACAAGCAATTGCTTCAGGTGGAAGCAGCGTTTCGGACACTCAAGCAATCGCTGGAACTGCGGCCGGTCTACCACCGGAAAGAAGAACGGATTCGCGCACATGTCCTGCTTTGCTGGCTGGCCTTGATGCTCATCCGGATTGCAGAAAACCAAACCGGTCAAACGTGGCGCGAGATTCGTTCGCTCATGCAGACGCTGCATCTGGTTGAGTACCGTTTGGATGGTGGAAAGCTGCGGCAACGGACGGAATTAACGGACGAACATCGGGCAATTGTTTCGGCCTTGCAAATCGCAGAACCCCAGCAAATATGGGATATTTCGCTCTCTTGACCCCCAAAAGATGTAGGCACCACACGTAGTTATCCACAACTGCCGCATCCCTTGTCCCGCTTGGGTTTGAGACGGATTGTGCATCTACCGACTGTCGAACCCGGGAAACAGGCGTGAGATGAATGGCTGCTATAAAATAACGCATAAAGTCTGGACCGGCCGTTTAATTGACTGCGGAGCGGGGATTGACGACAAAATATGAAACCAATCCGCCACTGGCAAAACAAGGCACCTCGGCAGCCACTTTTTTCGCATAATGTTCATTGACAGCACTATAGGAACGGATTAACATTAGTGAAGGGAAGCGCCTCTATAACCCGAGGGCTTCCCTTCCGAATTTTTTGCCCATAAGGGAGAAATTCGTTCAACGTGACGGACTGACGAAGAAGGTGAGGAAATGGATCCGTTTTACCGGCCGACGCGGGTCGAGATTTCGCTTGATGCGCTGCGGCATAACCTGCGGGCCTTTCAACAGGTCCTGCCGGAGCATATCAAGCAAATGGCTGTGGTCAAAGCCGATGCGTACGGTCATGGGGCTTACGAAGTGAGCAAGGCGGCCCTGGCGTGCGGCGTCGAATATATAGCGGTGGCGTTTTTGGATGAGGGGCTGGAGCTACGGCAGGCGGGGATTACGGCGCCTATTCTTGTGCTCGGCTATACGCCTCCGGAAGGCGTTGAGATTGCGTGGGAGCACGATATTACCTTGAACGTGTACTCCCTTAATGTGCTGGAAGCGATCGAAGAGCTGGGGCGGCAGGGGCTTTTTCAGCTCAAGCCATTGAAAATCCATATCAAGGTCGACTCCGGCATGAACCGGCTCGGGCTGCCGACGGAGGCGGAGGCGATCGCTTTTATAGAAAAGGCGCTGCAGCTGCCGGGAGTTGAGGTGGAGGGGGTTTTCACCCATTACGCTTGTGCGGATGAAGAGGATAAAACGTACACGAAGCAGCAGCACGAGCGGTTTCGGCGGGTGGTGCGGCATTTTGAAGAGAAGGGCGTACAGTTTACGTATGTTCATGCCGGCAACAGCGCCGCGGCGATCGATACGCCGGAGCTGACGTTTAACATGGTCCGGCTCGGCATCAGCATGTATGGGCTGTATCCTTCGGAGGAAGTGAACCGCCGGCGCATTGCGCTGGAACCGGTTATGAGCATCAAGACGGGCATCGTCATGCTGAAAACAGTCCCTCCGGGCTCCGGGGTGAGCTACGGCGTTACGTACTTCACGCAAGGGGAAGAGACGCTGGCTACACTCCCTATCGGGTATGCCGACGGGTTTTCGCGTATGCTTTCCGGCAAAGTGAGTGCGCTCGTTCAGGGCAAGAGGGCTCCGGTCGTTGGGAGAATTTGCATGGACCAATGTATGCTGAATGTGACGGGTTTTTCCGATATTCATATGGAGGAAGAAGTGGTCATTTTGGGCAAACAGGGGGATGAGCGAATTACGGCTGAGGAGCTGGCCGGGCTGCTGGGGACGATCAATTACGAGATTACGTGCATGATCTCCCACCGTGTACCGCGGGTATATACCGATAACGGCACCGTCGTGCAGACGGTTAATCCGCTGCTTAAGCATAAAAATGGATAAAAACGCAATCGAAATCCTAAAGAATTATTTACCATGGGGCAAAGTGAAACATTTCGAAAGGATTTTCCGTTTTTGCCGCGAATATGTACTTAGTGGCATATGCCTTG